>JAIXPT010000335.1 GCA_027486095.1 Planctomycetaceae bacterium
GCCGAGGGCGTGAAGATCTACTACGACGGCAAGCTGCAGCAGAAGCCGAACATCGAAAACAACAAGTTCAAGAAACACTCGATCAAGAGCGACGTTCCGCTGACCGTCGGCAGCCGCTCGCCCGGTGGAGCAGCGCATGGCATCGGCCTGGCGAGCCTTTCCATCTGGGGCCGGGCGCTTTCCGCCGGTGAAATCGAGGGGCTCTCGCGGGCCCAGACGATCGCCGACATCGTGAAGCTGCCGGCGCCAGAGCGGCCCAAGGCGGCAGGCTCCATCTTCGAATGGTGGCTGACGACGTTCGACGAGCCCTTCAAACAGGCGACCGCCGCCACGGCGAAGCTCGAGGCCGAGAGCGCGGAGATCCGCAAGCGCGGCACGATCGCACACGTGATGCAGGAAAAGCCGGAGATGCCCAAGGCCTACGTCCTGGATCGCGGCGAATACGACAAGCGCAAAGACGAAGTACGGCCCGACACGCCTGAGATCCTCCCGCCCTTCCCGGAGAGCCTGCCGAAGAATCGCCTCGGCCTCGCGCAATGGCTCCTCCTTCAGGATCATCCGCTCACGAGCCGTGTGACGGTGAATCGCTTCTGGCAGGAGGTGTTCGGCACCGGTCTTGTGCGCACCACCGGCGACTTCGGGATCACGGGCGAGCTGCCCAGCCATCCCGAGCTGCTCGACTGGCTGGCCGTCGAGTTCCGTGAGAGCGGCTGGGACGTGAAAAGGCTCTTCAAGCTGATGGTGACGAGCGCCGCCTACCGCCAGAGCGCGGCCACCACGCCCGACAAGCTCACGAAAGACAACGCCAACCGGCTGCTTTCCCGGGGCCCGCGGTTTCGCATGGATGCCGAGATGGTGCGTGATTACGCCCTCGCCGCGAGCGGCCTGCTCGTGAAGCAGATCGGCGGCCCGAGCGTGAAGCCCTACCAGCCCGAAGGCGTGTGGGAGGCGGTGGCGATGGGTGGCAACACCAGCCGCTACGAGCGATCCAAGGGCGAAGACCTGTATCGCCGCAGCATGTATTGGTTTTGGAAGCGTTCGGCGCCGCCTTCGTCG
Organism: Planctomycetaceae bacterium; assembly: GCA_027486095.1. Classification (GTDB taxonomy): domain Bacteria; phylum Planctomycetota; class Planctomycetia; order Pirellulales; family UBA1268; genus RGVT01. The sequence goes on from JAIXPT010000335.1 coordinate 1,057, forward strand.
ATGGAGATCTTCAACGCCCCGTCGCGGGAGGGCTGCTGCGTGAAGCGCGAGCGGACGAACACCCCGCTCCAGGCGCTCGTGACGCTCAACGACCCGCAGTTTGTGGAAGCGGCGCGATTCCTCGCCGATCGGGCCCTCGAGGTCGGCGGGCAGGCCGACGACGCCCGGCTCGACTTCATCGCCGAGCGCGTGCTCGCGCGGCCGCTGGCTGCCGACGAGCTCGTGATCGTGAAAAAGTCGCTTGCCGACCTGGCAGACTGGTACAAGGCCCACCCCGATGAAGCGAAGACGCTGATCGCCGTCGGTGAGACGAAGCCCCGCTCCGCCGACCCCGTCCAGCTCGCGAGCTGGACGATGCTCACCAACGAGCTCATGAACCTCGACGAGGTGCTCTGCAAATGAACATCCCTCCGATTCGCTCCCCGCTCGACGAGCTGGGCCTGAACCTCACGCGGCGGCGATTCTTCGAGGACGGCAGCCATCTGCTCGGCGGGGCGGCGCTTGCCACGCTCGCGAGCGAAGGCCGCGTGTTCGGCAATGCCTCGGCCGGGCCGGCGGCCATGCCCTTTGATCGCGTGCCCGGGGCCGTCGGGCCCCACTTCGCCCCCAGGGCGAAGCACGTGATCTATCTGCATATGGTGGGCGGCCCGCCGCAGCAGGATCTCTTCGACTACAAGCCGAAGATGGACGAGTGGTACGACAAGGATCTCCCCGAGAGCATCCGCAACGGCCAGCGGCTCACCACGATGACGAGCGGCCAGAAGCGGTTTCCGATCGCGCCTTCGGTCTTCAAGTTTGCCCAGCACGGCGCGAGCGGCATGTGGGTGAGCGAGCTCTTGCCGCACACGGCGAAGATGGTCGATGAAATGTGCTTCATCCGCAGCATGCACACCGAGGCGATCAACCACGAGCCGGCGATCTGCTTCATGCAGACGGGCAACCAGATCGTGGGCCGCCCCTGCCTGGGCTCGTGGGCGAGCTATGGCCTCGGCTCGCTCAACAAAGACTTGCCCGCGTTCGTGGTGCTCGTGGCCCGCTCGACGAAGCCCGAGCAGGCGCAGGCGATCGGGGCCCGGCTCTGGTCGAGCGGCTATCTCCCCGGCGAGTATGCGGGCGTGAGCTTCCGCTCCGCCGGCGACCCGATCCTCTATATCAACAATCCACCGGGCGTGTCGGCCGAGGTGCGCCGCAAGACGCTCGACGGCCTCCAGGCCCTGAACGAGCGGGCCCTCGAGCAGATCGGCGATCCCGAAACCCGCACGCGGATCGCGCAATACGAGATGGCCTTTCGGATGCAGACGAGCGTGCCCGAGCTCACGAACATCGCGAGCGAATCGGAGAGCACGCTCGCGCTCTACGGAAGCGACGTGAAAAACCCCGGCTCGTTCGCCAATTCGGTGCTCATGGCCCGCCGCATGGTCGAGCGCGGCACGCGTTTCGTGCAGATTTATCTCAACCATTGGGACACGCACGCCAACGTCGTCGGCCGGCTCAAGAGCGGCTGCAAGGACATCGACCAGCCCTGCGCCGGGCTGATCCAAGACCTGAAGGCCCGCGGACTCCTGGACGAGACGCTGATCATCTGGGGCGGCGAGTTCGGCCGCACGGTCTATTCGCAGGGCGGGCTTTCGAAGGAAAACTACGGCCGCGACCACCACCCCCGCTGCTTCACGATGTGGATGGCCGGCGGCGGCGCCCGGCCGGGCCAGATCTACGGCGAGACCGACGACTTCTCCTACAACATCGTGAACAACCCGGTGCACATTCGGGATTTCCACGCGACCGTGCTGCAGATGCTCGGCTTCGACCACGAGCGGTTCACCTACCGCCACCTCGGGCTCGACCAGAAGCTCACGGGCGTCGAGCACGCGAAGGTCATCCCCGACCTGCTCGCCTGAGGTTTGTCGAGCGCATGTCGCGGCGCGACTCCCTTCGGCTCGCGCCTCGGGCTTCCTGAGGGCAGGCCAACCATCGCCCCCCGCAAGCCCGAGGCGCGAGCCGAGAGGATGCCGCGCCCGAGGGCGCCGCACCCACTGTCACCCACGGGTAACGCGGTTTTTCTCGTCGAGCACGATCACGGCTGGGGCGTGCGTCGCGGCCTCGGCTTCATCGAGCCACGTGAACGACATGATCGTGAGCCGGTCGCCAGGCTGGCCGAGGTGGGCCGTGGCGCCGTTGAGCTCAATCACGCCCGAGCCGGCCTTGCCGTAGATCACGTAGGTCTCGAAGCGCTCGCCATTGGCGAGGTTGCCCACGAGAATCCGCTCATACGCGCGCAGCCCCACGCGCTCGGCGAGGTCTGCGGCGATGGTCAGGCTGCCCTCGTATTCGACCGAGGCGCCGGTCACCGCAGCCCGGTGAATCTTCGATTTGAGCAGGCAGATCGTCATGGCGGGGTTTCCCGGTAATGTACCCCGCCCCGGGCCGGCGATGTCAGTCCAGGGCCAGTTTCCGCCGGTAGACAGCGTCGCCGTTGGGCGGCCGGTGTTCCCTCGCACGAACCCGCAGGGGCGTGCTCTTCAATCCATGAATCGGCCGTCGGCCCAGACACGCACAGCCTGCTCACGGGCGTAGGCGAGTATCTCAGGCTGCACCGTTTCGCAGGCCACGAGGGCCACGGCCGGGAGATCGGCCTTCCGCAACAGAGCGGCCCGCCGCGCCGCCCGTTCCACGTCGCTGGCGTGGGCCGTATACGACACCTCCCCGACGACATACGTGGGCTGGCCCTCGACAGCGCC
>JAIXPT010000132.1 GCA_027486095.1 Planctomycetaceae bacterium
CGCTCGCCGAGCCCGTACACCCGCACCGGCAGGCCGCAGTCGGCGAGCGTCGCGAGCGCCGCGAAGGGGGTGTGCCGACGCAGGTAGCTGAGCACGAAGCCGCCATCTCCGGGCGCCGCCCGGGCGACCTCGGCCCGCAACAGGGGCCCCACCTGCACGACATGCTCCCAGCCGCGCTTGAGCGGCGGACGAAAAAAAGCCGACACCACCGTGTCGGTCGCCTCCGTCACATACATCCACACCGCATGGCTCATGAGCCACGCCTGCCACTGCAGCCACCAGGGGAGCGACGACAGGTCGTAGGCCAGGAGAAAGTGCTGGTGATCGACGCTCACCAGGGGAATTCCCTGACGCGCGGCGGCCCGGGGCAGGGCGGGCTCGAAATCGGTCACGGCCAGATCGGCATTGAACCCGTCGAGCTCGCGCAGCAAAAGATCGACGAGCGGCCCGAGCTGCCGGGCCTGGTAGTCGAGGCCCGTGGCGATGGAGCGCGTCACGTCGAGCCGGCCGCCGCTGTATTGAAAGACGATGCCTGGGATGCCGACGACGCGAATCTTGGCGTCATCGGCAAACCGGCGCGAGAGAAATTCGAGGGCATCGGCCGACGTGAAGATCAAAAGCTCGTGGTGGTGGCGCAGCCGCTCGGCGAGCGTGGCGATCCGGGTGGCATGGCCACGCCCCTCTCCGCACAAGCTGATCGCGATCCTGGCCATGCCCGATATTGTGCCGCCAAGTCCGCCGGGCCACCAGAAACGCCGCCGCCCCGTGGCAGCCTCGCCAGGGTGTCGGGCGCTCGGGGCATACCCTACGATACGGGGATCATGTTGCTCGTTTCGGCATCCCGCCCCCACGTGCCCCTCCGCGGCACAGCGCTCCGTGTCTTCGGCCTGGCCGCAGCCGTCGCGGCCGGTGCGTGTGCGCGATGCACGGCGGCCGACGGCGACCCGTCCGACCCGGCCACGGCGGGAACGAGCGTCGCCGTGAAGGTGGGCGACACGCCGATCTTCCGGTCGGAAGTGGAGGCTGCGGTGCGCCGGGTCGCCCAGGGGCGGTTCCTCGATCCGGAGCGGCAGGCGCGCCTGACGGCCGAGACGGTGGAGCAGCTCGTGGACGAACGCCTGCTGCGCCGCGAGGTGGAGGCCCGGCAGATCGCCGTTGACGAGGACGAAGTGACCGAGATCGTCACCCGCATGCGCGGGCAGCTTGCCGACCGGCAGATTCCGATGGAAACCTTTCTGGCCCAGTCGGGCCGCGACGAGACCTCGCTTCGCAACCAGATCCGTCTTGAGATCGCCCTCAATAAAATGCTGCTGCCACAGCTCACGAGCGCCGCGCTCGAGGCCGCCTTCGCGAAGCATCGGCGCGATCTCGATGGCACGCTCGTGCGCGCGAGCCACATCGTGCTGCGGCCCGACCCCGGCCGCGGCGCGGACGCGCTCGCCGAACTCGAGCGCCGGGCCGCACGGGTGCGCAGCGAGATCCTGCAGGGCACGACCAGCTTCGCCGACGCGGCCCTCGAGCACTCGGCCGGCCCGAGCCGGCGTCAGGGGGGCGACCTCGGGTATTTTCCGCGGCACGGTGTGATGGACGAGGAGTTCGCCAGGCGCGCATTCGCCCTCGCCAAAGGGGAGCTCTCGCAGCCGTTCGTCACGCCGTTCGGCGTGCATCTCGTGCGGGTCACCGACTTGAAGCCGGGCGACACGCGGCCGGAAACGCTGCGGCCCCAGCTGGAAAAACTGGTCGTCCAGGACCTGATTCGGGAGATCGTCTCCCGGGGCCGCCAGACCACCCCGATCGACTACGCCCCGGGCATCGCGCACTTTGCCGCGGGGGCCGACGGCAGCCCCGCCGACCGGCGCGTCGTCGTCGCCGAGCCAGGCCCGTAGATGGCGTGGAACCGGCGGCCGCGCGGCGGGGAAGTCAGGATTGTGACGCTGCCTTCACCCCGCTACCCTCCTCCCCCCGATTCCCATCGCCACCTGATTCAGAGTGCGACCAGATTCTTATCGCTCGGAGCGCTGACGTGGCCGGGACAGCCGTGATGAAAGTTCGTTCGTGCCTCCTGGTCGCATGCCTGGCGATCGTGCCGCTCGTCGCCATGTTCTCACACAAGGTGCCGCGGGAATGGCGGCTCGCCCTGCAGCGTACGGCCGGCGGTGGAGCCTCCGCCGCGCAGCCGCTCACGGCGCCCGAGCCCCAAACCCAGGCCCAGGCCCAGGCCCAACGTGAACTCCAGCCGCAGCCGCCCGCCGTCATCCCGTTGGAGGTTGATGTGCCGCCGACGGCATCGCCGCTCCCAGAGCCTGCGGCCCGGCCGGCCACGCTCGTGCCCGTCACGCCGGTGGCCGCCACCAGGGTGGCGATCGAAGACCAGCTGCGCGCGCTCGGCGCCGTGGCGATCGAGTGCGTGCCGATGATGCAGGGCGCGTCGTACCGCTGCTCGTGCCGGGTGCCCGCCGATCCTTCGGGGCAGCTGCAGCGTGTTTTCCAATCGTCAAACCCCGACCCGGTCGTGGCGCTGAAAAATCTGCACGGGCAGGTGCAGTTCTGGAAGCATCGCCTGGCGACGAGCCCCGACGTCGGCAATCCGCTCCGGACTTCGGGCGACGGCGGCGGGCCTGCTCTGCGGTAGTCTGCACTCGAGCGCGCCCCATGCACAAAAAGCCGAAACACTCGCGCGGGCTGCCGGGCAGCTTCGCGGGCCGCACGACGCTGCGAATCTGGACGCCTCCGCTGGCCGCAACGCCACGGCGCCCGCGCCGCCCGGCGGCGCGGCGGCGAGCCAAGCCGCCCGCCGAGCCGCTCGGCCCCGGCCTCCACCAGCGCTCGGAGGAACTCGCCCGGCTGGAGGCCGCGCTCTTCATGGCGCGGCAGCCGCTCTCGCCACGCCGCCTCGCCAAGCTGGCCCGGCTGCCCGACGGCACGAAGGCCCGCACCCTCCTCAAGGAATTGCGCCGGCTGCAGGACGAGGCGGGGGCCGCGTTCAGAACCGAACAGATCGCCGGTGGTTTCCAGCTGCTCACCCGGCCCGCTCTGGGCCCGTGGGTTCGCCGACTCTTGGCCAAGCCCTCCGAAAATCGGCTTTCGGCCGCGGCCTTGGAGACGCTGGCGATCGTCGCCTATCGGCAGCCGGTAACCCGCGGCGAGATCGAGGCGATCCGGGGCGTGGGCTGCGAGGAAATGCTCCGGCAGCTGTTGGAACGGGATTTCGTCGCGATCGGGGGCCGCACCGAAGATCTCGGCCGCCCGCATGTGTACCAGACGACGAACCGGTTTCTCCAGGCCTTCGGGCTGGCCCGGATCGAAGACCTGCCACGGCTGGAATCGCCGCGCCCTTCCGCCGACCACGGCCCCGCCGCGGCGGATGCCGGTCCGTCGGCCTGAAATTCAGACCGTGGTGACCCTTGCACTTCTGGCATCGGGGCGACACACTTTTCAAACCCCGTACGAAATTCCGTCCCCACCGAGGAGCTTTTTCCGTGACGATCGTTGCGAATCCGCGAGGACATCAAGAC
>JAIXPT010000042.1 GCA_027486095.1 Planctomycetaceae bacterium
CTATCTCGCCGCCCTCGACGACGACGACATCGCCCGCCATGCGTCGGCAGCCGTCGGTGTGGGCGGATGACGGGCGATCGGCCGAGGTCGATGCTCATGGTCGCGCGCGGGCTCGACCCTGTGGGCACGGGCCGGCAGATCGAGCTCGCAGCGCAGGCGTTTCAGGCCGCCGGCTGGGACGTGATGCTGGCGGTGGGCACGGCCGGCGGCACGGTGCCGGCACGGCTGGCGGCTCAGGGCTTCACGGTCTATCGCCTCGGCACGCGGCCGAGCTTCGATGCGGCCGCTGCCGCGCGGTTGGCCGTGCTCTGCCGGCGCTGCGCACCGACCGTGGTGCACGCCTGGGGCCGATCGGCCGCGTTCGTGGCCGGCTCGATCACGCCGCTTGTGCGCGGCTCACGTGCCGTCGCCCATCTGGCCACGGGGCCGCGGTCGCGCCGGCTCGGATGGGCGCTCGCGCGGCTCGACCGGGTGATCACCGTGTCGGCGGGCGTCGCCGGACGCTGCGAGGCGGTGGGCGTGCGCTCGGGGCGGATCGACATCCTGCCGCCGGGCATCGAAGCGGCGGAGCCGGCGGGGCTCTCTCGGCAGGATCTTGCCGCACGCCTCGGGCTCCACTCCGACACCCAGTGGACGCTCTGCGTCGCCCCGCTCGAGTCCGCAGCGCGGCTCGAGCGGCTCGTGTGGGCGATCGATCAACTGGCCGTCGTGCATCGCGGCGTCGAGCATGTGCTCGTGGGGCAGGGGCCCTTGGCGGCGCGGGTGGCCCGCCGCGCCCGTGTGCAGCATCTCGCCGAGCGGCTGAAGGTGGTGCCCTTCTTCGACGCCCTTCCTGATCTCGTGCGGGCCAGCCAGCTCGTCTGGCAGTCGGGCGACGTGGCCTACGGTGGAGCGATCCTCGACGCGATGGCCTGTGGCGTGCCGGCCGTGGCCGTGGCGAGCGATGCAACGCGGCAACTGATCGTGGATGGCACGACGGGCAGGATCGTGCCCGCGGATCCGGAGAGCGAGTTTCCGCGGCGGGCGTTCAATGTTCTCGAAGACCGGGAACTCGCGGCCCGCTACGGAGCGGCGGCGCAGGCAAGGGCGCGAGAGCACTTCGCCGCCGGGCCGGCACTCGTGCGGCACGTCGAGGCGGTGGAGCGGGTGGTGATGTAGCGATGGCGCTCGAGCGCTGTCGATTCGACAGGCCTGGAGGCCCGTCGCTACGGCTGGGAGGCCCGTCGCTACGCAGTCAGCGTCGTGCCCTGCGGCGTGGCTTTGACCTCACCGTCTTCCGCAACGAGCACGCCAGCCTTGTAGACCCGGGCGGGCATCGAGAACATGCGGGCGAGATCGGGGCTCGGCCGGTAGAGCGTGAGGTCGGCGTCAGCGCCCACGCCGAGGTGCCCCTTGTGGGAAAGGCCCGCGATCCGGGCGGGGGCGGCCCGCGTCACGATACACAGTTCCTGCAGCGAGTATTCCCGGCGGATGCCGGCGAGCGGGCTGCGCTTCCGCACTGCAGGGTGAATCCGCGCGAGCGCCTCGCGTCGAAACGCCTCGTCGCCCAAGAGCTGCATGAGCACCGGATAGGCTGTGAAATGAGCACCGTTGGGATGGTCGGTCGAGAGGGCCACTCGCCAGGGATCGGCCGCCGTGAGAAACCATTCGAGGCCGATCGCCCACTGCCAGGCATGGATCAGGCTCTTTTCCTTATAGGCGATCGGGAGCACGCCGCAGCCCCCCTCGAGGTGCAGGTCGTGCGACATCCAGGGCGTGCCCGTCGCGTGGGCGAGATGCTCCGCGGCGGCCGAGTCGCCCGTCATCGCCACGGTGTCGCCGAACAGGATCTGGCCGACGTCGAGCGTGAGGTTGCCGTGGGCGTTGAAATACTCCACGAGCGGGGCGACACCCGACCCAAACGATCCCTCGTCGAGATCGCCCCCCGCGTAGCTGTGAAACTGCACGTGGGCGAGATGGGCGGGCAGGCCGTCGAACGTGCGCATCGTCTCGAGCAGCGTGCGCCAGTTGCCCGGCAGGCCGAGGTTCGCCGTGTGCACGTGGAGTGGATGCGGCAGGCCCGCCGCCTGCACCGCCCGCGCGAGCCGGTCGAGGATCTGCCGCGGCGTCACCGGCCGATCGGGGAGCGGTGTGTCGAGGTCGTGATGATCGCCGCGCCGACCACGCTTCCAAAACGACGGCCCGCCTGGGTTCGCCACCTTCACGGCCCAGCCACGTCCACGGCTGATTTTTTCATGGATCAGCCGCTCACATTTCGGGCCGTCGCCGGCCGCGAGGGCGTCGAGCATGTCGGCATCGTCGGCGGCGAGCAGGTAGATGCCTTTGTCGAGAATCGGCAGGTCGGCAAGTTCTGCATGTGCGATCGAAGCCGCACCGGTGGCGATGGCGGCGTCGAAGACGGTGGTGTAGCCGAGGGCGGCGTAGAGCGCACCCGTCGAATGGATCGTGGGCACGGCGGCAGGGCCCGGCGTCCGGTGGCGGGCCAGATGCGGGGCGATTCGCCGGCCGGCGTTCACCTTGGGGCCGGCGACATGGCTGTGGAGATCGACCCCGCCCGGCATCACGACGAGCCCCGTGGCATCGACGTCTCCAAAGGAAGCCGAATCGGACGGGCGGCCGACGATCTTCCCATCACTGATCCAAATGTCGGCGACGATCCCGTCGCGATCATTCGCCGGATCGTGGATCGTGCCGCCGCGCACGACGAACCGGTGTGATGTAGTCATCGACGCCCTCCGGGCGCTCGCCGGCCGATGGCCGCCAGCAAGGCTGCCAGCGGCTGCCCGTCGGCAGGCATGCGGATGATGGTCAGGCCATCGCCGCGGCGCGCGATCGCCTCCTCGACCCTGTCAGCGACCACTCCGACGGCGAGCACACAATCGACCTCGCCCCGTTCCACGAGCCGGCGGGCCGACGCTTCGCCGGGGAGGAACCGGCTGCCGTCGTGGTCGGCCAGCGCGATGGCGCCTGCAGCACCGTAGCGCCACGTGCATGTCGCGGATGCCGCGGCATGATCGCCCGCCCGTAGGGGAATCTCGAAGGCGGGCTTCACGTGGGCGATCTCGCGCACAAGATGCGTGATCGCCCACGCCTCGAGCCCGAGCGGATCGGCTGAGCCGTCGGTGACGATCGCCACGCACACGGCGTTCTCGATCGCGACCCGAGCTGCGAGGCAGGCATCGACCACCGGCCCGGTCGCACTCGGAGGCTCGCCGCCGCGCACGAGATGCTGGAGCAGCCGCGCTGCAGCGACCGACGTCGCGGGTGTCGGCGGCATCCGTACAACCGTCGCCCGCTGCGGCAGGTGCGCCGCGATCGCCGGATGCGACACCGCCGGGTCGCAGCCCCAGAGGATCACGCAATCGGCGCGGTCGCACATCTCCCCGGGGTCGGCCGTCACGGCCCCCGCCCGGGCGATCGTCGGCCCGGCGGGCCGATCGAGATCGATGGCGCCGAGATCGATCGCGGCCCCGAGGGCCTCGGCGAGGTCGCAGGCGGCGCGGGCGGCCGCGACGGAGGCACCCATGAGCCCCGTCAGGAGCACGCGCCGAGCCGCGGCGAGCGCCGTGGCGTGGGCGTCGATGTGGCCGGCGGCAGGCTCCGGTGTCGCCGCGCTCGGCGTCATGAATTCAGGCCGGTGAGCGGGCCGTCGCCGCAGTAGTCGGGATTGCCGAAGCGCACGAGGCCGGTGTGGCCCATCGCGTGGGCGAGCGCGAGATGGAGGCGGTTGTGCGGCACGCCCGGGAACTGGAGCGCCCGGCCCATCTCGAACCCGAGGCCGCCCCCGATCATCACCCAGGGGATGTCGTCGAGGGAGTGCGAGTTGCCCTCGCCGAGCTCGTTTGTCCACAGAATCGTGGTGTGGTCGAGGAGCGAGCCCGAGCCGCCCGGCTCGGGCGTCTCGGCGAGCCGCTTCGCCAGGTGGGCAACCTCGCCGGCATACCAGGTGTTGATCTTCGTGAGCTTCTCCTGGGCGGCTTCGTTCGAGTTGGGCTCGTGCGAGAGCTCGTGCTGCCCTTCATCGACGCCGATCCACTTCATGTGGGGCTGCCCGACGGAGTTCGTGAACTGGAGCGTCATCACACGGGCGAAGTCGGCGGCGAGCGACGAGACGACGAGCTCGATCTGCATCCGGCTGATCTTCGGCATCCTGTCGTTCTGCTCGACGATGCCCTGCTCGAGCACCGGCACGGCATGGGTCATTGGCGGCTTGTGCTCCGCCAGTTCCTTTTCGAAGTCGCGGACGAGGGCCGTGTGTTCGGCCAGGATCTGCCGGTCCTCGGCGGGCAGGCCCGCGGCGACCTTCGCCAGGTCTTCGTGCAG
>JAIXPT010000299.1 GCA_027486095.1 Planctomycetaceae bacterium
CCCAAGGGCCTGGGGGTCGTCCTCGAGCTGATCGATACCGGCCCGGGCATCGACGAGGAGACGCTCGCGAAGGTGTTCCGGGCGTTCTACACGACCAAGCAGGGAGGCTCGGGGCTCGGGCTGCCGACGGCGCGGAAGATCATCGAGGCACATGGCGGCACGATCGACATCGAGAGCACGCCGGGCCGGGGCACCAAGGTCACGGTCTGGCTCCCGGCGCCGCCGCGGCTTCCGACCGTCGGCTCGGCGACGCGGTAGCGGCCGCGGAACTGGACGGGCACCGGCGCCGCTTCGTACGATCGTCGGCATGGCGCAATCCCGTGAATCCCCTGCCGGAGAGCCCGACGGCCCGTCGGAACTCGTCCGCGTGCTCGTCGTCGATAACGACATCATGCACGCTCGCACCGTCGGCGAGGGGCTGAGCCGTCCCGGGTATCAGTGCGTCGTGGCCGGAAGCGGCGCGGAGGGAGCCAAGCGGATCGCACACGAGCGGTTCGATGTCGTCGTCACCGATCTGATGATGAACGACATCGGCGGGCTGCAGATCCTGGAGCGGGCGAAGCAGGCCTCCGCCGAGACGGAGGTGATCGTGGTCACCGGCCATGGCACCGTGCCTTCGGCGGTGGCCGCGATGCAGCAGGGCGCCTTCACCTACCTGCAGAAGCCACTCGATCTCGGCCAGGTGCGGGCTGCCGTGGACAAGGCCTCCGAGGGAGTCCGTCTCAAGCGGCAGAATCTCGAACTCCATCGCCGCCTCGACGAGAAATTCGGCTTCGAGGGCGTGGTCGGCTCGAGCCCCCAGATGCTGGCGCTCATCGAGCGGCTCAAGCGGATCGCGCCCACCGATGCCACGGTGCTGATCCAGGGCGAGACGGGCACCGGCAAGGAGCTCGTCGCCCAGGCGATTCACCAGAATAGTCCGCGCAAGCTCAAGCCCTTCGTCGCGCTCAACTGCGGTGCCCTCAGCGAGAACATCCTCGAAAGCGAGCTCTTCGGCCACGTGAAGGGTGCCTTCACCGACGCATCGAGCGACCGGATCGGCAAGTTCGAATACGCCCACGGCGGCACGCTGTTTCTCGACGAAGTCGGCGACATGCCGCTCGCCACGCAGATCAAGCTCTTGCGGGTGCTCGAGTCGGGGCAGATCACGCGGGTTGGTTCGAACACGCCGGTTCAGGTGAACGTGCGGCTGCTGTCGGCCACGAATCGCAATCTCGAGGAGGCGATCACGGGCGGGGCCTTTCGGAGCGACCTCTACCACCGCCTCAAGGTGGTGACGATCGCGATCCCCACACTCCGGGAGCGGGCGGCGGATATCCCGCTTCTGATCGAGCACTTCGTGCGGCAGTTCGCCAGGCGACACGCCAAGACGATCAAGGGGATGTCGCTGGCGGCTCGGATGAAGCTCGGGGCGTATGCCTGGCCCGGCAACGTGCGCCAACTCCGCAACGTGATCGAGAGCATGGTGGTGGTCGATTGCGACGAGACGCTCGATGTCGATGATCTGCCCGTCGAATTGGAGCCGGACGCCGCCGGCGACGCGGCGCCGGCTCCCGCAGAGCCGGCGGGCCTGGCCAGCCTCGTGGGGCGGCCCCTCGAGGAGATCGAGCGGCTGTTTATCGGCGAGACGCTCAAGCTCACCGGCGGCAATCGGGAGCAGGCTGCAGAGATGCTGGGAATCGGCGAGCGGACGCTGTATCGGAAGATCAAGGAATTTCAGCTGTCGTGAGAGGTGCCGCACGCACGCGGCGCACATGGGAAGGATTCACGTACTCCCCGTCGCGGTCGTCAACCGGATCGCCGCCGGCGAGGTGGTGGAGCGGCCGGCCAGCATCGTCAAGGAGCTGCTCGAAAATGCGCTCGACGCCGGGCCCACGCGCATCGACGTGAGCCTCGAGCAGGGTGGCATCGGCCTCGTGCGCGTGGTGGACGACGGCTCCGGGATCGAGCCCGACGACCTGCCGTTGGCCGTGTCGCCCCATGCGACGAGCAAGCTGCGGGTCGCCGAAGACCTCGAACGGATCGGCACCCTGGGATTCCGCGGCGAGGCCCTCGCCTCCGTGGGCGAGGTGGCGCGGCTCGTGATCCGCTCGCGGCCCGTCGGCGCGGAGGCCGGCGCCGAGATCGAGGTGGATAACGGCCGCCCGAGCGCCGTGTCGCCGCGGGGGATGCCGGTGGGCACGACGGTGGAGGTGCATCAGGTGTTCGCGAAGGTGCCTGCCCGGCGGGCCTTCCTCCGGGCGGCGGCCACCGAGTGGTCGCACTCGGCCGAAGCGTTCGTGCGCACGGCGCTCGCCAACCCCGCCGTCGCGATGACGCTCGCCCACAACGGCCGCACCATGCACGATCTGCCGGCGACCGACTCCTGGCGCACCCGCATCGGCGGCCTTTTTGGGCAGGCGCTCGCCGATCGCCTGCTCGAGATCGAGGGCGACGACGGCGAGGTGGCCGTGCGGGGATTCGTCGGCCGGCCCGACGACGACATGGCCAGCGGTCGCCTCCAGCACCTGTTCGTGGCGGGCCGGCCGTTCCGGGATCGTTCGATCCTGCATGCCGTGCAGGAGGCCTACCGCGGGCTGCTGCTCTCCGGCCGACAGCCGATCGTGTTTCTGGAGCTCGCCCTCCCGCCCGAGCTGGTCGATGTGAACGTTCACCCCGCCAAGATGGAGGTGCGGTTTCGCGACCCGGCGCGGCTCTATCGGCTGGTGCTTTCGACGCTGCGGGCCAAATTTTTGGCGTGTGACCTCTCGGCTCGTCTGGAGCCGCCGGCCGCGGCCGCCTGGCCTGGCCGCGGCAGTGGCACGCAGGCCGACGCGCGAGCCGTGCCCTCGTTTTTTCCCTTCCCATCAGCCGCCGGGGGCGGCACGGCCGTGCAGGAGCGGCCGCCCGATCCGCCGGCCGCAGCCCCGTGGGAAGCCGCTCCCACGACGCGGCCCCTCGCGGGGGCACGTGAGGAGATGGCGGTGCAAATGCATGATCGCTATCTCGTGGTCGAGAGCCCCGAGGGCATCGAGGTGATCGATCAGCACGCGCTGCACGAACGGGTGCTGTATGAGCGGCTGCGGGCGGCGCTGGCGGCCGGTGCGCTCGAGGTCCAGCAGATGCTGGTGCCCGAGACGCTCGACCTGTCGCCGACGGAGCTGGAGCTCGTCGGTGAGCATGCCGACGCCCTGAGCCGCGCCGGCATGCGGATCGAGCCGTTCGGGGGTGCGACGGTCGTGGTCCGTTCGAAGCCGGCGCTCGCCGGCAAGGTGCCGGCTGCCGTCCTCGTGCGCGAGGTGCTCGGCCGGCTCGCGGCCTCGGCCACGTCGCCCGGAATGCTCGTCGAAGAGATCCTTCACGGCCTGGCCTGCAAGGCCGCGATCAAGGCCGGCGACCCGCTGTCGCAGGCGGAGGTTGACGCGCTCGTGCGCGAGCGGCGGGGCGTTCAAGATTCGCACCACTGCCCCCACGGGAGGCCGACAGCACTGACGCTCTCGAGGCAGGAGCTCGATCGGCAGTTTCGTCGCACCTGAGGTCTGCCCAACGTCGGTCGTCCACCCTGGAGAACATGATGATCTGTGTGAGTATCGGCCGTGGTCGTCATCGGCATGTGATCGCCGAACACCGTCATCTGGCCGAAAACGGCATCCGGCTGGTCGAGCTGCGGCTCGATTACATCCAGGGCAACGTCCAGGTGAAGCGGCTGCTCCAGGAACGGCCCTGCCCGGCGATCGTCACCTGTCGGCGCGGCGTGGATGGCGGCCGCTGGGAAAAATCGGAGGAAGAGCGATTGCTCGTCTTGCGCACGGCGATCGTCGAAGGCGTGGACTACGTCGATCTCGAGGACGAGATCGCCGGCCAGGTGCCCCGCTACGGCCGGACAAAGCGGATCATCAGCCATCACGACTTCCACAAGACACCGCCCGATCTGGCGGCGCTGCACAAGCGGCTCGCCGGCATGGACGCCGACATCGTCAAGATCGCCACGATGGCGAACCACCCGACCGACAACCTGCGCATGCTGGAGATGGTGCGGGCGAGCAAAGTGCCGACGGTCGGCATCTGCATGGGCGATATCGGCATGCCGACCCGCGTGCTGGCCGGCCGGGTGGGCGCGCCGTTCACGTTCGCGACGTTTCACGACGATCGTGTCTTGGCCCCCGGGCAGATCGGCTGGCGGCAGATGCGCGATGTCTATCGCTACGATACGATCGGGCCCAAGACCCGAATCTATGGCGTGGTCGCCGACCCGGTGGCTCACAGCCTGAGCCCCGTGGTTCACAACGCGGCGCTCACCGCCGAGGGGATCGACGCGGTGTATCTTCCTTTTCGGGTGCCAGCGGAGCAGATCGGCGAGTTTCTCTCCGGGGCCGGCCGGTGGCCGCTGGCCGGTCTGAGCGTCACGATCCCACACAAGGAATCGGTGCTGCCCTTCGCGACCGTGCACGACAGCCTCGTCAAGTCGATCGGTGCGGCGAACACCCTCGCATTCGCGGGTACGACGGTGTCGGCCTTCAACACCGACGCGACCGCCGCGGTGGAGAGCCTTGAAGCCGCGATCCGCGAGCAGGATGCAGCCGCCGAGGGGGTCGGCGTGAAGACCACGCTCGTGCTCGGGGCCGGAGGCGCGGCCCGGGCGGTGGCATTCGCGCTGCGGAGCCGCGGTGTCGACGTGACCGTGGCGTCGCGCACGCTGGAGCGGTCCAAGAAGATCGCCGCCGAGGTCGGCTGCAAGGCCGTCGATTGGGCGGCCCGCTACCGGCTTCCTTACGATTGCCTCGTGAATGCCACGCCTGTCGGGATGCATCCTGATGTCGATGAGACACCCTTCGACAAGGAACACCTGCGGTCGTACATGGTGGTTTTCGACACCGTCTACAATCCGGAGAACACGCTGCTCGTGAAAGAAGCCCGGTCGATCGGGTGCCGGATCGTCACCGGCGTGGACATGTTCGTGAGACAGGCCGCGATCCAGTTTCGCATTTGGCACGATCGCGAGCCGCCCCAGCATGTGATGCGCGAGGCACTCAAACGCGCGACCGCGTCGGCCAAGCAGCCTGCCTAGGGTCCCTCATGCCGATCGTCACACTCATCGGATATCGCGGCACCGGCAAATCGACGGTGGCACGGCTGCTGGCCCAGAAGCTCGCTACGCCTTGGGCCGATGCGGATGCCGTGCTCGAAGAGCGGCTCGGCTGCACGATCACACGGGTGGTATACGACCGCGGCGAAGCGGCCTTTCGCGATGCCGAGTCGGACGTACTCGCCGATCTGCTCGCGACGTTTCCCGGGGTGCTCGCCACCGGGGGTGGGGTGGTTATCCGTGAGGCCAACCGCCAGCTGCTCGACGCGCAGGGACGGCCGATCGTGTGGCTGACGGCGCCTGTCGCCACGATCCGCCGGCGGCTTACCGCGGATCCGGCCACGGCCGACAGGCGTCCCGCTCTCCGCGGGCACGACGCGCTTTCCGAGATCGAGGCGACGCTCGACGAACGGGAACCGCTCTACCGCGAGTGTGCAGACCAGACAATCGACACGTCGGTCGAATCGCCCGACGCCGTCGCCGAGCGGATCGCCGCCTGGCTTTCGGCAACGCCTCGGGCCGCCGAGCGGAGGCAGCCGTGACCAGTGCGCTCGTGTGGGCCAGCGGGCCCGTGGGTGGAGCGGCAGCCGCGACGATCGGCGGTGCTTGCGGCTTCTTGTTGTGCGCGGCGGTCGCCAGGTGGTTTCGAAGCACCGGCGACGCGCCTGTCGGAAGGCACACGCAGCTCCTCGTTTCCGCAGCGGCTGCTGCTGGGGCCGCTGGGCTCTGGTGGTGGGAGATCGTCGCCGCCGGGCAGCTCTTCCCAGGCGCCGAGCGCGGCATCGCTCAGGCAGATCTCGTGCTGCGTGCCGTGGCGCATCTCGGTTTTTTTTGGCTGCTCAGCGCCGCCACATGGATCGACCTGCGGCAGCGGGTGATTCCCGATTGGATCACGCTGCCCGGCGTGCTCGCGGGTCTCGCGGCCGTATGGGCCTGGCCGAGATTGCTGCTTCCGATCGGGGTCGAAGTGCCACGGTCGTTCGCCGCGCCCGCGATCGAGGCGGACGTGCTCGGCTGGTATGGGGGCCTTGCCATCGGCAACGGCGGGGCATTTGCGGCGGCGCCCCACGTGGCCGGACTCGGGCTGGCAGCCGCCATCTTCCTGGCCTGGTGGGTGGTGTGCACCGAGCCGCCCGAGGCCGGTGCGGCTCGGTGGTTCACGCCGCGCCACGGGCTGCTCGTGGGCGGATGGGCCGCGCTGACGGCTGCCTGGTGGGCCGGCACCGACCGGTTCGATGCCCTGCAAACGGGCCTCGTGGGACTCGCCGTGTCGGGGGGCCTCGTCTGGGCGACCCGAGCCGGAGCGTCGTATGCCCTCGGGCGCGAGGCGATGGGCCTCGGTGACGTGACGCTGATGGCGATGGCGGGCGCCTGGCTCGGATGGCAGGCCTGCGTGCTGGCGTTCTTTCTTGCGGCATTCATCGGGCTCGGCCACGGGCTTGCCCAGTTCCTCCGTCATCGTGACAACGAATTGCCATTTGGCCCCAGCCTGTGTCTGGCCACGGCGATCGTCGTGGTGGCCTGGCAGCCGGTCTGGCGAGCCACGGCCGTCCATTTCGAGCAGCCCGGGCAGTTGTCGCTGGTGATCGCGGCGGTGGTGGTGCTGACGGCTGTGACGCTCGCTGTGTGGCGATTTCTGCGCGGTTGAGCGTTGGCTTCCGCCGCGTGGGACGGCCTTGCCCTCCCCACCCCCGGCTCCCTACCATCCCGGCCCTCCCCGATGGATCGGAGCGAGATGCATGGTGACGAGGCCGGGCTTGATGATCTTCGCGACGGCGGCCGCCGCGGCGTTGTCGTGCGCGGCTGGCTGTACGCAGAATCCCTTTCGGCCGGCCACGGCCGCCGCTCCGGGAAGCGTGACACAGGCGCCGGGGGCGGCTGCTTTCGCCCCGACCATGCCGCTGCCGGCCGCCGCGCCGTCGTTTCTCGATTCCGATCCGCGGCAGCTCGAAGCCGGCCTCGCCCGGAGCCGCCAAGAAACGCAGCTCATGCAGGATGAGATCGCGGTGCTCCGCGAGCAACTCGCCAGCACATCCACGCAATTGGCCCAGACCCGGGCCGCCGCCGGCCCCGCAGCGCCTGTCGGGGTCGCTCAGCAACCGCCACCCGGAACGATGACGCCGCTGGCGATGCAGTCGGCGATGACGACACTCTCGCTGCCGGGCGTCGAGAAGCGGATGGATGGCGGGGTCGTGCGGATCGAAATCCAGGCCGACACGTTGTTCGAATCCGACGGTGCCAATCTGATGCCGGCCGGCTCGGCGCTCCTGACGCAGGTGTCGGACGAGGTCGAGCGGGTCTATCCCGGCCACTTTCTCGGCATCGAGGGGCACACCGACACCGCACCACTGCAGAATGCCTCGTGGGGGTCGCAGCATCAATTGAGCGTCGCCCGGGCGTCGGCCGTGTTCGATTTCCTCACGACCCGCACCTCGCTCAAGCAGGGGCAACTGTTTCTCGTCGCGCATGGGCCGAATCATCCGGTCGTGTCGAATGCCACGGCGGCCGGTCGGGCCCGCAATCGGCGGGTCGAACTGGTCATCTATCCGGAACGCTCCGGGGCCGATGGCTCGGCGGCCGCCCATCCGGCCGCCACGGCCACCGGTGGCGGCTGACGACACGGCCGCTACACTCGCGGCATGGTGACGATCGTCGATTACGGCAGCGGCAATCTTCGCAGCGTGCAGAAGGCTTGCGAGCGGCTCGGTGCCGCTGCGATCGTCACGGACGACCCGCAGCGGGTGGCGGAAGCCGACCGGCTGATCCTGCCGGGAGTCGGTGCCTTCGGCGACGCGATGCGCGAGCTGGGCATGAGAGGGCTCGTCGAGCCGATCCGCGCTCATCTCCAGGCCGATCGCCCGTTCTTCGGAATCTGCATGGGGCTGCAGCTCCTCTTCGAAACCGGCCGCGAGGGCGGCAGCCATGCGGGCCTCGGAGTGCTGGCGGGAGATGTCGTCAGATTCGAGCTGCCGGCCGGCATGAAGGTGCCGCACATGGGCTGGAACACGGTCGCGTGGACCGGCATCGACGCCGCCTCGCGGGCCGTGGGGCCGCACGACTACTACTACTTCGTGCACGCCTACCATGCCCGGCCGACCGACGCCACCATCGTCGCCGCCACGACCGACTACGGCGGCCCCTTCTGCTCGGCGGTGCGACGCGGCAGACTGTTCGCCACGCAATTTCACCCTGAGAAGAGCCAGGCAGCGGGCCTCGCGCTCCTTGCTGCATTCTTGGCGTGATCCCTCCCCGGAGACCCGAAGACAATGGAACTGTGGCCGGCGATCGATCTTCGGGGCGGCAAGTGCGTGCGGCTTCTTCAGGGTGATTACGCTCGGGAGACTGTGTTTGGCGACGACCCCGTGGCGATGGCCCGGCAATTCGTCGCCGCAGGCGCGCGGCGGCTGCACATCGTCGATCTCGACGGGGCCAAGGCCGGCGAGCCGGTGCAGATTGCGTTGATCGAGCGCATGGCGCAGGCGGCCGGTGTGCCCTGCCAGGTGGGTGGCGGAATCCGCACGCTGGAGACGGCCCGTTGCTACGCGGCAGCCGGCATTTCCAGGATCGTGGTCGGCAGCATCGCGATCGAAGAGCCGGCGCTGCTCGAAGCCATGGCTGCGGCCTTGCCGGGTACGATCGTGCTGGGGCTCGACGCTCGCGACGGCAATGTCGCCGTGCGGGGTTGGGTGGAGACGAGCCCGCTCACGGCGCTGGCCGTGGCCAGGCGGTGCGAGCATCTGCCCTTGGCGGCGCTCGTCTACACCGACATCGCGACGGATGGCACGCTCGGCGGCCCCAACATCTCCGCCCTCGAGGAAATGATCCGCGCCGTGAAGCTCCCCGTGGTCGCCTCCGGCGGCATCTCGAACGCCGCCGACCTCGCACGGGTGGCCCGGATCGGCGCCGCAGGCTGCATCGTCGGCCGGGCCCTTTACGACGGCGGGCTCACGCTCGCGGCGGCCGCCGCCGCCTGCGGCGAAGCCCCGGCCTAGAGCCCTGAGCCGGCGAAGGCTGCGCGGCAGACTTCGCCAGGCTTTCCGAGACTCCCACGGCTGGGTCGCGATGCCGTGAAAACCCGAAGGATCCCTCAATTTTCCCCGGTCGGGAGGCCGACCGTACGGGTGTCGATTTCGGGGGCATCGATCGGGCCGCCATCGTCATTTGTTGCTGGCGGCTGAGCCCGATCCTACGATCCACACCATGGCCACAGACATCCGTCTCAAGGAGCAGTTGCCGGAGCTCACCCGGCGTATCGTGGCGACCTACCAGGCCGTGCCCACGATTCACTACCTCGGCCACTGCCCGCTCCCGAATTACGAGTCGATCATCGCGGCCTGCGAGGATCTCAAAGAGATTCTCTATCCCGGCTACCGAAGGCGGGAAAATCTCCACCTCGGCAATGTCACCTACCACGTCGGCGATCTCATCGACGGGCTGCACGACAAGCTCACGACGCAGATCGGCCGGGCCTTGCGGCACAGCGTCGCAGCCCAGCATGCCGCCGCCGAACAGGGCGTCGAAGCCCCCGCCGTGCCCGACGCCGTGCAGCATTGCACCGACGAGGCCGACTTCGACGCCCTCGGGCAGGTGAAGGCGATCGAGTTTCTGGAGCGCATCCCCGAACTGCGGCGCGTGCTCGCCACCGACGTGCAGGCCGCCTACGACGGCGACCCGGCCGTGCGCACGCTCGACGAGGTGATTTTCTGCTATCCCGGCCTCGAAGCCGTGACGATCCACCGCCTGGCCCATCTGCTGCACACGCTGGAGGTGCCCCTCATTCCGCGCATGATGGCCGAGTGGGCCCACGCCCGCACCGGCATCGACATCCACCCCGGCGCCACGATCGGCGACCACTTCTTCATCGATCATGGAACGGGCGTCGTGATCGGCGAGACGTGCGAGATCGGCAGCCGCGTGAAGCTCTATCAGGGCGTCACGCTCGGGGCCCTCTCCTTCCAGACCGATGGCGATGGCAACCTCGTGCGCGGCACGAAGCGGCACCCCACGATCGAAGACCGGGTGGTGGTCTACGCCAACGCCACCGTCCTCGGCGGCGCGACGCGCATCGGCCACGACTCCGTGATCGGCTCGAATGTGTGGCTGACCCGCTCGATCGACCCGCACACCACGGTCGTCCTCGAACGGCCAAAGCTCCGCATGCGCGGCGAGGCCCCCACGCCGGAAGCCGACTACCAGATCTAGCTCCCGTAGCGTCAGTTCGTTGCTGCCGGCTCGGGGCTGCCCCGTACCGTCTCGCCGGACGTTCGCCTCCGCCGGAAGCCCGAGGCGCGAGCCGAGAGGATGCCCGGATTGCGAACAGCCATGCGTATTCCCTTCGGCTCACGCCTCGGGCTTCCTCTGAGGAGGGAGGGGTAACCCCGAGCCTCCTCAAACGTAGCGACAGAGCTCCAGCTCTGTCGATCGACAGGCCTGGAGGCCTGTCGCTACAGGGGAGTC
>JAIXPT010000288.1 GCA_027486095.1 Planctomycetaceae bacterium
CAGCGAAAATCGGCAGGATGCCGATGTTTCGCGTGAAGACAGTTGCCGCTCCCCCGAAGCCGGCTTGGGCGCGTCCAAGGTTTGCGCTCAGCCTGCTTGAGCCCCGACACTGCCTTTGAGAACAGGACGAGAACACAAGCACAATGCCCGTGTTTCGCGTGTCCCTAGCAGAGGGGATCTTTCTTTTCCGTGATCACCGGCAGCTGCGGCGACATCTCGGCGTTGAGGGCCTTGAAGTCTTTCCATTCGGCCGGGAGGTTGTCTTCGTGGAAGATCGCCTCGACCGGGCACTCGGGCACGCAGGCCTCGCAGTCGATGCACTCGTCGGGGTGGATGTAGACCATCTTATCGCCCTCGTAGAAGCATTCCACGGGGCAGACCACCACGCAGTCGGTGTATTTGCAGGCGAAGCAGGGCTCGGCGACGACGTGCGTCATGATTCAAAGACTCCTCAAAAGCGGCGGATGATGACGGTTGCTCAGGGGCTCGGGCGACGAAACGATCGGGCGTTTGGTCAGGCCCACGCTCATGCCTGCGGCCTGCCAGACTGCGCGAATCGTAGGTGTACCGGCGGACTCTGTCAACGAATCAGGCATCGGCATTCCGCCCGGTTTTCGTGAGTTTTACGGGACTGGCGTTGGTGGCCGCAGCCCGGGGCACCTATGATTTTTGCGGCAGGGGTGCCCGATGAATTGCGAGCCATGAATCCGAGCACGTCCACACCTGGTGTCGCGGTCTCCTCCGGCCCCGCCGTCGCAGCCTCCGGCGGGGGGGAAGGCACCGCGGGAGCCGCATCCGCCCGCGCCGCCCTGCACCTCGAATTGGTGCGGGCCTGCCTCGCCTCAACGCCCGGAGCCTGGGACGAATTCGTGGGCACGTTCGCGGGCCTGCTCGGCTACGTCGTCGATCGCACGAGCCTCCAGCATCACCGGCCGCTCGCCGCCGGCGAGCGCGACGACGTGATCGCGGAGATTCTCCTGGAGCTCCTGCGCAACGATGCCGCGGCGTTGCGGGCCTTCGCCGGCCGGGCCAGCCTGCCCACCTATCTCACGGTGATCGCCCGCCGGGTGGCGGTGCGGGCGCTGCAGCGGGCGCGTGAACGGCGGCCAACTCCCGTGGGCGACGCGGCGGAGGCCGCCGATGCGCACGACGCGGTCAACGCGCTCGCCGATCGCGAGGCCGTCGAGGTGCTCCTGGAGACACTCGACGAAACAGAAGCCCGGCTCGTGCGGCTGCATCACCTCGAGGCTCGGAGCTACGGCGAGATCAGTCGGCTCACCGGCCTTCCGGTCGGGTCGATCGGCCCGGCCCTCTCGAAGGCCCGGCAGAAAATGCGCGACCATGCCGCGGGGATCGCCGTGCCCTGAGGCGTGTCGTCGCGGGCAGCGGCAAGCGGTAGCACGCCGGGTCACTGGCCGGGGCCGGCTGCGGGGGCGCCGATCACCACCGACGGATCTGCCAGATCGACCGGCTCGTAGCCCTCGTAGGCCGGCATCTGCCAGAGCTGCCCCGGGTCGGTGGATGGGGTGTTCGTGGTGATCGACGTCAACTCGAGCTGGAAGTCCACGCCCGAAGCCGGCCACGAAACCTCGACGACCCTCGGCAGCGCCGCTCCCGAGGGCGGATCGACACGATGCTTCGACGTGCGGACGCTCGCCAGCCGTTCGCCGGAGGGCGTAAACAGATGCTGCTCGACGACGAGCCCCGTGGTGGCATCCACGAGCGTCGATTTGAGCATCTCACCCTCGGGGGCGGCGAGCCGGCTGCGGATTTCGAGGCGGCCGTCGGGCAGTTGAAACGGTCCTTCGTGCCGATCGTCGGGGCGAAAGGTCACGAGCCCGAGCAGTTCGGGCATCCAGTCGGCCCGCAGCGGCAAGAGCCGGCGGGCCGACGACTGCGCGTATTGATCGTGCCGGCAGAAGAGCATGACGGGCGGTTGATGCCGCCGGATCCAGAGCCAGAACAGATCGTCGTTGCTGCCGATATCGAGCTCGCTGCCCGTGACGGAGGTCTGGGCCCGGAGGCGAAACCGGCGCGGCGGTTCACAGGCCACCTGGGCCGACAGCCGCGGCACGCCCCGCGCCGCGAGCACCGCCTGCGGGGCCATGTAGCTGCGCACCCGCTGCGTGTTGTCGTGGATGCCGGCGATCACCTGGTCGAGCGTGGCCTGCGGCGGGAGCGTGCGCGGCAGCGGCATCGTGCCGACCTGGTAGCCGCGCAGCACCTGCGGGCAGCTCGCGCCGCTGGCGGCGACGGCCAGCACGACCGCCGCGAACGTCGCTCCGACGCGGCCTGTCATGCGGCACCTCCCGACCAGAGCAGTGCCGTGAGGCGGGTCTGCAGCTCGTCGATGCCGGCCGGCGAGGGTGGCACCACGGCGATCGCGTAGGCGGTGTCGCGGCGCCGGCAGGCCACTTCCAGCACCTGGGGCTCGTGCGGTTCGGCCCGTGCGCCGGGCCGATCGACCAGCCGCAATACACGGCGGCGCACGAGCTCGAGCGCCAGCAGATAGCGAAGCGCGGCGTCGTGGTCATCGTCGAGCCGTTCGAGCACGTCGAGGAGGATGTCGGTAGGCGCGAGCTCCGGTCCGCCGGCCGGCGCGAGAGGAAACGTCGATCGCCACCACGCCAGCGTCTGCGCGGGCGGGCCCGCCCAGCACTCCGCCGCACAGTCGATGCGGTCGAGCCCCGTCGGGCCGCGCACGAGCGCCGAATAAAACAGCTCACCCGGCACGAACGCGCGGCGAGAATGATGGCAACAGCCGTGCGGACGATGCAGCTTGATGTCCATGCGGACCGACGGCCCCGGGGTCTGTGACAGACATATAGGGAACGCCGGTGGGCGGTTCAACCCACGTTGGGTTCGCGAGACGGCGCAGGCTGGGCAAGGCCGGCGAGCAGTCTGTCGGCCACCTCGGTAATCCCGCCGTCGTCGTGCGTGGCCACGATCATGTCGGCCGCGGCAAGCACGGCGGCGGTGGCGTTGCCCATCGCGATGCCGAGCCCCGCGCCGCGGATCATCGGCAGATCGTTGACATCGTCTCCGACGGCACAGATCGCCTCGGGGGCGATGCCAAGCCGGGCCGCGACGCCGACCACGCCCGTCCATTTCGTGACGCCGGCCGGCGCGATCTCGCACATCCAGTCGCGGTAGCGGGGGCTCCGGATCGTGTGCAGCGCGAGCCGGCCCGGCCAGGCCTCGTGGAGGGCCGCCTCCAGATCGTGCATGGCCTCCTGCGACCCCATCACAAAACCGGCGAAGGCGCCCGGCGGCGGTGCCTGGTCGAGATCAGGCCGCACGTCGGCGAGCGGGCGGTTGCGCTCGAGATACACATCGACGCCCCGGCCCGCCACGCCGATGGGGGGCAGGCGGCGGCAGTGGAAGTCGTATCCCGCGGCGAAGCTGTCGGTGTAGACGATCGGCTCGTGCCCCCGGCCGACGACCATCTCCAGCACGCCGGCGAGCACGCCTGGCTCGAACGCGGCCCGCACGAGCGTGGCATGGGTGCTCGCATCCTTGACGAGTGCACCAGACGCCGTGATCAAGGGCGCGGCGATCCCCAGCTGCGCGGCCACCGGCAGCGTGTCGCGATAGCGGCGGCCCGTCGCCAGGATCACGTGGATGCCGGCAGCCTGGATGCGGGCGATCGCAGCACGCGTGGCGGCGGAAACCTCGTGGCGGCTGTCGCACACCGTGCCATCGACGTCGA
>JAIXPT010000041.1 GCA_027486095.1 Planctomycetaceae bacterium
ACCGTTCCGTCGGGCAGGGTCGCGATCACGCCCTGTGGCAGAAACCGCAGCGATACCGCCGCCGTCGCCCCGATCGAGAGCACGTTGGCCGCCAGCGTGGCCAGCGTGATCGCGAGCACGCCGAGAAACTTGCCGAACACGATCGTGGCGACGTGGCAGGGGGCGATCAAGAGCGTCTCGATCGTGCCGCGTTCCTTCTCGCCGGCGATCGCATCGATGGCGGGGTAAAACGCGCCCGTGAGCGTGAGGACGGTGAGCATCACGAGAACCGCCCCGGCGAGCGTGGAAACCACGTTTTGCTCCACCGGAGGCGGGCCGCCGTCGCGGTCGCCCTCGAAGACGAGATCGATCGGTTCGAGAAGCGTCTTCGGCAGGCCGGCGTCGCGCACGCGCTCGTGGACGACGTCGCGGCCGAGCGACCGCACGAACGCGGCAAACTGGTCGCGCACAAGCAGGCTCACCGGCCGCGAGGGCGAAACCCGCGCCGGCAGCCGGATCGTGCCCGTCGCCGCCAGTTCGGCCGTGAGCCCGCGCGGGGCGGTGATCCACAGGTCGATCGCTCCGTCGTCGAGCAATTTTTCCGCATCGACATGAGAGACGTCGCCCAGCTCGACGTCGGCCGGCCAGCCCTCGCGCTCGCTCCGCGGCGTGGTGTCGATCGTGCGCTGCATGAGCGCGGCGAGCCGGGGGGCCTCCGGGCCGGAGAGCCCCACGCGCACGGTGACCGGCGCCGTGCGGGCATCGATCTCCTGGGTGGCCGTGCGCAGGCCGAGCATCGTGGCCAGCGCCAGGATCGGGTAGGTCGCCATCGGGAGGAGGAGCGTGATCACGAGCGTGCGCCTGTCGCGCACGAATTCAAGCAGGTCGCGCCGGGCGATGGCGAGCGCGGCCACCCACGACGACGGCTGGCCGTGGGGCGTCATGGCCGCCCTTCCGGAATTCGCGGGTCGGGCCGGATCGCTTGAAAAAAAGCGTCTTCGAGGTCGCCCCCGCGCCCAGGAATCCACTCGGCCACGAGGCCCGCGCGGGTGCCGGCGGCGACCACGCGGCCACCGTGAACGATCACGAAGCGATCGCACCGGCTTTCGATCTCGTGCAGCCTGTGGGTCGAGAGCAGGATGGCCCGGCCCTCGGCCCGAAGCTGCTCGAGAAGATCGAGAAGATCCCGGGCCCCGATCACGTCGAGCGCGTTCGTCGGCTCGTCGAGTATGAGCGCCGGAGGATCGTGCACGAGGGCCCGGCCGAGCGAGATGCGCTGGCGCTGCCCCGAAGAGAGCCGGCCGGCCGGGCGATCGGCGCAGCCGCGGAGGTCGAGCAGATCGAGCAAGCGATCCACCCGCTGCGGGATCGCCTCGGCAAGGATGCCGTGCAGGCGGCCGAACGACGTGAAGATCTCGCGGGCCGAGAGCCGGTCGGGAACGCCGGTCGTGGCTGACACGTAGCCCAGATTCCGACGCACTCCGACCGGGTCGCGGCGGATGTCGCAGCCGGCCACACGGGCCGTGCCTGAGGTGGGCGTGAGCAGGGTCGCGAGCATCCGGAGTGTCGTGGTCTTACCCGCCCCGTTGGCCCCGAGCAGCCCGACCATCTCCCCGGCATCCACCGTGAGCGACACGCCGTTCACCGCCCGCACGACGCTGCCATCGCTGGCGTGGTAGTGCTTCACCAGCTCGCCCACGTCGATCACGGGCTCTGGCGACACGCTACTGCTCCATGACTTCGGCTTCCTTCGCCTTGGCGAGGTCGCCCACCTTGGCCTCGTATTTCTTCGTCAGGTCTTGCACCTTCTCGTGGGTCAGATCGCGCTCGTCTTCGGTGAGCGTGCCCCCCTCCTTCTCGGCGTCGGCCGCCTTGTTGCCGTCGCGGCGCACGTTGCGGATCGCCACGCGGGCCTCCTCGGCCAGCTCCTTGATGCGGGCCGTCATCTTCTTGCGCACGTCGGTGGAGAGGGCCGGGATCGTGATCCGGATCAGCCGCCCGTCGCTCTGGGGATTCAGGCCCAGGTCGGCCGCCTGGATCGCCTTCTCGATGTCTTTGATCGTGCCGGGATCGAAGGGGCGGACCACGATCTGGTTGGGCTCCGGCGCGCCCACGCTCGCCAACGCCTTGATCGGCGTTGGCGAGCCGTAGACCTCGACCTTGAGCGAATCGACGAGCCCGGGGTTGGCCCGGCCGGTGCGGATGCCGGTGAGCGCGTGGCGGAACACATCCACCGCTTTTTCCATCCGTTCCTCGGCATCGAACAAGATTTCGTCGGCAGGCATCGCAAAGGCTCCGCAGGTGAGTAACACGACCGACCCGAATTCTCGCAGGAGCATCGCACCGGCGGCAAGCACGCTACCCGACGATCACCGTGGGGCGCTGGTCGGGGTCGGGAATGGCTTTGTCGAGCAGATCCACCACCTGGTTCGGGATGTCGCCTTGGCCGAACAGCACGTAGTCGAGCGCGAGCTTGAGGCTGCCCCCCTTGCTCCACCCGAAGATGATGTCGAGCGGGGCCCCGCCCTTGGTCATCTCCATGGCCACCTGGGCGATCGTGTGCGAGACGGAGACGACGTCTTTCGTCACGATCACGAATCGCGTGCCTTCCTGGCGGGCCGAGACGATCGGTGCGTTTTGAAACTCGCTCACGTCACCGTAGTGCACCTCCAGAAACACGAGCGGCACGGTCTCCGGGATCCGGTGCTTGCGGCGGATCTCGGCCTCCTTGTCGGCCAGCGACCGGCTGCCGGGCCGATGGGGCACGAGCACGCGAAACGCCCCCTCCACGAGAATGTCGGTCCACAGCATGCGGTCGGCATCGTCGGCGAAGCGAAACTCCTTCAGCCGCAGCTCGTCGCTGCGTGAGAATCGCGACGTGAACGAGATCGCCATCACGCACCCGATGAAGATCGAGGCGATGATGATGCCATCCGGCCGCTCCATGATGTTGGCGATCGTGGTGTAGACGAACACGAGCGTGATCAGCCCGAAGCCGATCCGCTGAGCCTGCAGCGCCAAGCCGTGATGCGGCTCGGGCTTGCGCCGCAGCTCATGCACGAATGACGCGATGCAGGCGCTCGTCATCAGCACGAGCACGCCGGTGGCGTAGGCTCCGCCCTGGGCGGAGACGTCGGCCCGGAAGGCGAGCGTGACGAGCAGGTTGATCACCGTGAAGGCGATCACGAGCGGCCGGTAGGCGCCGGCCCACTCCGGGGCCATGCCGTAGCGCGGGAGATACCGCGGCACCATGTTGAGGAGCCCGCCCATGGCCGAGGCCCCGGCAAACCAGAGGATGAGGATCGTGCTCACGTCGTAGAGCGTGCCGAACACGCGGCCGAAGAGCGGGCAGATCGGGTGCGGGCTCTCGCCGTGGGCGAGGTAGGCGAGCGCCCGGTCCATCGCCTTGCCCTTCACGGGCTCGAGCCGCAGTTCGTCGGCTGGGATCAGGGTGTCGGTGCCCGTGAGGAGCGACGAGCCGATCAGAAAAAACGACATGATCAGCGCGGCCACGAGCAGGAGCTTGCGGGTGTTGGTGATTCGTGCCTCGGCGTCGGCCGGATCGGCGTCCGTGCCCTTCACCATGTGGATGTGGAGCACGCCCGTTTCGAAACCCGAGAGCCCGAGCGCGAGCTTCGGGAACACGAGCAGTGAGATACCCATCGCCACCCACGGCCCGCTGCCCGAGAGCGGGGCGTGCTCGAGGTGATACTCCCCCGACGTGATTTCGCCGATCCAGTGGGGCAGGAGCGTGGGATGGCCGACGAGGTAGACCAGCCCGGCGACGATGACGATGAACGACAGCCCGAGAAAGGCGGTCACGAGCACGGTCGCCAGGCCCACCACCTCGCCGTAGCCCTTCAAGAACATCGCCCCGAGCATCACCAGCAGAAACATCGTGACGGCCATCTGGCCCTGCATCCAGGCGGGCACGTGGCCGGCGTAGAGCGGGTTGGAGATCAAATGGGCCGCGGCGTCGGCGGCCGAGAGGGTTTTCGTGATCACGAAATCGGTGGCGGCGAAGCCGATCAGCACGAGCACTACGAGCTTCGCTCCCCAGCCGCGAAACATGCGCTCGATCATGCCGATCGAGCCGACACCGTCGGGGGTCTCGCCGGCGACGTGGCGGTAGATCGGCAGAGCCCCGAAGAGCGTCACGAGCACCAGCACGAGCGTGGCCAGCGGGGCGAGCGTGCCCGCGCCCTCGAAGGCGATCGAGGGCTGGTAGCCGAGGGTGCTGAAGTAATCGAC
>JAIXPT010000202.1 GCA_027486095.1 Planctomycetaceae bacterium
CGACCTCGCAGCCTTCCTCGCCGCCTGCCAGCCGCCGGTGGTGATCGACGATGTACATCTGGCGCCCCGGCTCCTCCATCACGTGCGGCGCGAACTCGAAAAGAAGCCCCACGCGGCCGCGAGTTTCGTGCTCGTCGGCTCACGGCCGCTGCTGATCGAGCGCACGGCCCACGAAGCCTTCGGCTCCGACGCCTGCGTCATTCACGTCGATGGCCTTTCTTCGCCAGAGATCACGGCCGCCCGGCCCAGCCTGCCGTTGGCCGAACGACTCCTGCGTGGCGGCTCTCCTGCGCTCTATGCCGACGCCTCGCTCGACCCGGCCGAGTATCTGCGAGCCCTCGTGGCCGACCACCTCCAGCGTGAGCTGCCGGGGCAGTTGCGCGTCGATGACGTGCATGCGTTCGAGTGCTTCCTGCGGGCGGCGGCCTTGCGCACCGGCAGACTGCTCAACAAGGCCGAACTGGCCCGCGAGGTGGGCATCGTGGGCTCGACGGCGGCGATCTGGCTCGACACGCTCGTCGAAGCGGGCATCATCGCGCTCGTGCGGCCCGCGCAGCCGCCGCGCGGCAAGCCACTGGTCAAGGCGCCGAAGCTCTACTTCCGCGATACGGGCCTGTGCAGCCACCTGCTCGGCATCCGCACCGCTGCCGCGCTGGCCGCGTCGCCGCACGTGGCGGCACTGTGGGAGACCTGCGTGTATACAGAAGTGCGGCGGCTCGCGGCGGCAGCCGAGCCACCGGTCAGCCCTGTGTTCTGGCGGGATCGCACGAAAGAGGCTGATTTCGTGGTGCCGACCTCACGCGGCCTCGTGATCCTCGATGCGGTGTGGAGCGAGTTTGCCGCCACCGCCGACCTGCGCCGCCTGCTCCGCATTCGCGACGAGATCGGCCCGGAGGCGGTAGCCCACGTCGCGCTCGTCTGCCGCACGCCCACGACGCAAAAACTCCGCGAACCCGCCGGGCCCGCCGTCGAGACGGTCGGCCTCGACGACCTCCCGGCTTTGCTCGGGTAGAAAAGTGTCATGCCGCGCATCGTCACGCTCACCACCGACTTCGGCACCGGCAGCGTTTACGTGGCGCAGCTCAAGGCCGCATTGCTCCACGCCGCCACGCCGCCAACGCTCGTGGACATCGCGCACGACCTGCCCGCCCACGCCATCCGCGGTGCGGCCTGGCTCGCCGGGCAGGCCTGCCTCGCGTTTCCTCCCGGCACGCTCCACATCGTCGTGGTCGATCCCGGCGTGGGCACGAACCGCCCGCTCGCGTGGGCTCGGATCGGCAGCCAGGAGTTTTTGTGTCCTGACAACGGCGTGCTGTCCTGGGCCTTGCAACACACGCCGCTCACTGCGGCACGCAGACTCGCGGTGCCTGCCGGCGCCGCCGCGACGTTTCATGGCCGCGACGTGCTCGCTCCGGCCGCCGTTCGGCTGCTCGACGGCATGCCGCCGGAATCGCTCGGCCCTCCGCTCGACGACCTCGCGCGGCTCCCGTGGCCCGAGCCTCGCGCAACCGCCGCGGGGCTCACCGGCGAGATCATTCACATCGACGCCTTCGGCAATCTCGTCACAAATCTGCCCGCCGACCTCTGGCCCCGCGTGGCCACCACCGGCAGGCTGCGGGTGGGCGAGCACGCGATCACGACGCTCGTGCGCACCTACGGCGATGCGGCTCCTGGTACGATCATCGCGCTCGTCGGTTCGCAGGGCTTCATCGAAGTGGCGGTCGTCGAAGGCCGCGCCGACGTCCGGCTCGCCGCAGCCGCAGGCACGCCGGTGTCCGTCCTCTGAGCCCGCCCGGGGTATGATAAGGACATGCTCAGCCAGGAAACCCTCGAACGCTACCGCCGCATGACGCCCGGAGAGCGGCTCACGCTGACGTTCGAAATGATTCGTGAGAACGCGCCGTATCTTCTGGCAGGAACTTCGGACGTGGTTGACCGGCGTTTTGAATTGCTGCGTCGTGACAACGAACTGCGCAACTCGCGGATGCTCGCAGCCCTGGCCGCCATGAAACTTCGCAGCGTTCCCAGCAGATGACCGATCTCACCGCTGTCATCCACGACCTGATCGATGTCTTTGATCGACTCGGCCTGCCCTACGCCATCATGGGGGGCATCGCCGTGAGAGCACATGGAATTCCACGGCCAACCTACGATGTCGACTTCACGCTCGCCGTCCCCCGAGACCGGCTCGATGAACTGTTCGAGGTGATCGCCGACCGCGGCTACACCGTCCCGGATCAGTACGTGAAGGGGTGGGTCGATACCGTGGGCGGCATGCCTCTCGTGAAGGTTCGGCTGTATCTCGACGGCCGTTCCATCGACGCCGATATCTTCATCGTCGAAACACCATTCCAGCAGGAGGTGATCGCGCGGCGGATTTCAGCGGAGGTCGAGGGCCACACCGTCAAACTCGTGTCGGCAGAGGACCTCATTCTCTTCAAGCTCGTCGCCAGCCGCCCGCGTGACCTGCTCGACATCCAGGACATCCTCTTCACCCAAGGCGAACTCGACGAGACCTACCTGCGCCGCTGGGCCGGGCCGCTCGGCGTCGAGACGAAGCTCGACGAGGTGTTGGCCAGCCGTGAGTGACCGTCGCCCACCCACGACCGACGACCTGCTGCACTGGGACCGCGAGCATGTCTGGCACGCGTTCACCCAGATGCAGGAATACGAGCCGCTCCTGATCGAGTCGGGGCAGGGAGCCACGCTCTTCGACACCGCCGGCCGTGCCTACCTCGACGGCTCGGCGAGCATGTGGTGCAACGTCCACGGCCATCGGCATCCGCGGCTCGATGCGGCGTTGCGCGAGCAGCTCGACAAGGTGGCCCACACCACGAACCTCGGGCTTTCGAATCCCACCTCCGTGGAGCTCGCCCGCCGGCTCGTCGAAATCGCGCCGGCAGGGCTCGAGAAGGTGTTTTTCACCGGTGATGGCTCGAGCGCGATCGAGGCGGCGCTCAAGATGGCGTTTCAATACTGGCGGCAGGCCGCCCCACCACAGCCGGCCCGCACGCGGTTTATCGCGATCGGCGAGGCCTACCACGGCGACACCCTCGGCGCGATCGGCGTGGGCGGCGTCGATCGATTCACGGCGATGTTCGCGCCGCTGACGTTCGACGCGATCCGAATTCCATCGCCCGGCGGCCCGTGCCCGCATACCGGCCGACCGGCGCCGTCGCTCGCTGAAGTCCTCGCCTCACTCGCTGCCGTGCTCGAGGAGCACCGCGGCACGATCGCCGCCCTCGTGATGGAGCCGCTCATGCAGGCGGCCGGTGGCATTCTCGTGCATCCGACGGGGTTTCTACGCGGCGTGCGCGAACTGACGGCCAAGCATGATGTGCTCTTGATCCTCGACGAAGTGGCCACCGGCTTCGGCCGCACCGGCACGATGTTCGCCTGTGAGCAGGAGCAGGTCGTGCCCGACATCCTCTGCCTCGCCAAGGGGCTTACGGCGGGCTACCTCCCGATGGCTGCCACACTCACGACGGCCGCGATCTGGCAGGTGTTTCTCGGCAGCCATGCCGACCGGCGCACGTTTTTCCATGGCCACACCTACGGCGGCAATCCCCTCGCCGCGGCCGTCGCCCTCGCCTCGCTCGACGTGTTTCGCGAGGAGTGCGTGCTCGAATCACTGGCGCCGAAGATCGTGCGGCTCGGCGAACACATGGCCCGGCTGGCGCGGCTCGACCACGCGGGCGACGTGCGGCAGTGTGGCCTCGTCGCGGGCCTCGACCTCGTGGCCGACAAGGCGTCGCGCCGGCCCTATCCCTGGCAAGAGCAACGGGGCACCCGCGCCTGCCTCGCGGCCCGCGAGCACGGTGCGATCCTGCGCCAACTCGGCGACACCGTCGTGCTCATGCCCCCCTTGTGCATCACGCTC
This sequence comes from Planctomycetaceae bacterium, assembly GCA_027486095.1. Classification (GTDB taxonomy): domain Bacteria; phylum Planctomycetota; class Planctomycetia; order Pirellulales; family UBA1268; genus RGVT01. The sequence continues at coordinate 3,881 of JAIXPT010000202.1, forward strand.
GACGAGATCGACCGCCTCGCCGCCGCCGCCGAAGCGGGCATCATCGCCGCCACGACCTCGTAGCGCGGGCTTCAGGCATCCCTTCGGCTCACGCCTCGGGCTTCCTCCGCCCCAAAAAGCCCGGAGCGGAAGCGACGGGACGCCGGGATGCGAACGATCCCGTGTTCCATGCCGCATCGCGAGCGGTCTCCGCTCCCACGCGGAGTCCCCGGGCTCCCGCCCGGGGCTTTTTGGAATCGGGCTTCAGGCATCCCTTCGGCTCGCGCTCCGGGCTTCCTCCGCCCCAACAAGCCCGGAGCGGAAGCGACGGGACACCGGGTGGCGAACGATCCCGCGTTCCATGCCGCATCGCGAGCGGTCTCCGCTCCCACGCGGAGTCCCCGGGCTCCCGCCCGGGGCTTTTTGGAATCGGGCTTC
>JAIXPT010000085.1 GCA_027486095.1 Planctomycetaceae bacterium
GGCGTGATCCCGAAGAGCGACTGCGAAAACCTCGTGATCGTGTGCGGCGTGTTCATCCACTGGCTCGCCGCCGACGACAAGAAGATCTACGACTACAACTACAAGGCCACGGTTGACGCGATCGCCAACGCCATGAAGGGCAAGCCGACCGTCGATGAGATGCTCGCCGGCAAAGACCAGGCCGCGCACCCCTTCCGTGGGTTCTAGATTTACGCCCGCCGGGCCATCCATGGCCCCGGCGGGCTTGGGCCGGCGTGGGCACAGCCGAGGTGTGCCCAGCCGGCCGGGCGGCCGCACGTCCGGGCGGCCGTGGCCGCAGCAGCGCTGCGGCTTGGCGACTCGCCTACGGCGAGCGTCGCCGGGGCAAGAAGTTGACGGAGGCTAGGCGTTTCTTCCATGGCAAAGCGAATCTTGATCCAGCTCGATTGTGATCCGCAGCCGAGTACGTTCGATGCGGTCGTGGCCGTCGATGCCGGGGCCGACGTGCTCCTGCGGCACGGCGGCGTCACGCCCGACAACGTCGTGCCGCTCGTGCATGGGGCGATGTTCACCCGCGGCGGCGAGGATCTCGCGTCTACGGCGATCTTCGTGGGCGGGTCCGACGTGGCCGCGGCCGAAGCCGTCTACACGCGGATTCGAGCCACCTTTTTTGGTCCCGTGCAGGTCGGCGTGATGCTCGATCCGGCAGGGGCGAACACCACCGCCAGCGCCGCGGTCGTCGCGGCGGCGCGGCACCTGCCGCTTGCAGACCCCGAAACGGCCGCACGGGTGCGGGCGCTCGTGGTGGGGGGCACAGGGCCGGTCGGGCAGCGCGTGGCGCGATTGCTCGCCCGCCGCAATGCCCACGTGGCGGTGGCTTCCCGGAGCCTCGCCCGGGCGGCCGAGGTCTGCCGGCGGATCGCAGCCGAGGTGCCAGGCGCGGGGCTCGAGCCGGTGGAGATGCCCGCCACGGCGACACCGGCGGGCCTGTTCCGCGAGGCGCTCGCGCAGGCCGATCTGATCGTGGCCGCCGGGGCCGCCGGCGTGACGCTGCTCGACGCGGTGGGCCGGGACCTCGCCACGAGGGCGCAGGTGCTGATCGATCTCAATGCGGTGCCGCCGGCCGGGATCACCGGGATCGTGGCGACGGACAAGGCGAAGGCCGCTGGCGGCGCCGTGGTGTATGGTGCGCTCGGCGTGGGTGGCACGAAGATGAAGATCCACCGGGCCGCGATCGCCAGGCTCTTCGAATCGCCCGCCGCGGCGCTCGATGCCGAAGAGATGCTCGCGATCGGAGAAGCGCTCTAGCTCACGCGGCGCTTCTTGGGCCGCCGCGTGCCGAAGAGGAGCACGATCGCGAGCAGGATCACCACGCCCGAGACGAGCATCACGATATTGCGCCGGGCACGGCGGGTGGACCGTTCCTCGCGCAGGCGGCGCTGCGGATCGTCGTCGGGGCGATCGGCCGGTGCCGGTTCCTCGTGAGCCACTTTCGTGGGCGGCACTGGCAGCGTGAATGCCGCGTGGCAGAGGGGGCAGCGGCCAGGCGTGCCTGCCGACTCACGATCGGCCGCGAGCGCCGCGTGGCAGCCGGGGCACGCGAGGGCGAAGAGCGGCTCGGCGTGCGGCGACGGTGATGGCGGGGGGGAGAGCGTGGTCATGCGGGCGGCGTCCGCCACCGATCAGCTGTGGACTCTTTCCCGAGCAGGGGGGGTGTCGTGGGGCACGGCGTCGGGAACGAGGCGGGTGGCGACGGCCCGCTCGTGGATCACCGCGTCGTGCGGGGCGATGCGCCCCAGCAGCGCGGCCGGGATGCGGCAGTGGATCGTCATCCGGTCGGCGGTGAAGTGCCGCGAGAGCACCTCACCGTGGGCCGCGAGCCAGGCGAGCAGCCGGCCGTTGCCCGGGTCGGTTTCGATATCGACGTCGCGGAAGGCGCGGCCGAGATGGTCGCTCACGGCGCGGGCGAGCGCCGGGAGGCCCGCGCCGGTGCGGGCCGAGATGGCCAGCGCGTGCGGATAGCGGGCGAGCACGTGGTCGCGCTCTACTTGATCGCCGGCTGCATCCACCTTGTTGAGCACGAGGAGCGTGTCTTTGTCGTCCACGCCGAGCTCGGCGAGCACGGCGCGCACGGCGGCGATCTGATGATCGACCAGCGGGCTCGACGCATCGGCCACGTGCAGGAGCAGGTCGGCCTGCCGGGTCTCCTCGAGGGTGGCCCGAAAGCTCGCGATCAGGCGGTGGGGAAGATCGCGGATGAAGCCCACGGTGTCGCTGAGCAGAATCGGGCCCCAGCCCGGCAGCCGCCAGCGCCTGGTGCGCGTGTCGAGCGTGGCGAAGAGCTTGTCTGCGGCGAGCTCGGACGCTCCGGTGAGGGCGTTCAGGAGCGTGCTCTTGCCGGCGTTGGTGTAGCCGACGAGCGACACCGTGAGCTGCTCGCCGCGGGCAGCCACCTGCCGTTCCTTGCGGCCGTGGATCGCCTTGATTTCCTCGGTCAGGTCGTAAATCCGCTTTTCGACGAGGCGGCGATCGACCTCCAGCTGCTTCTCGCCGGGGCCGCGCATGCCGATCCCCATCTTCAGCCGGGAGAGATGCGTCCACATGCGCTTCAGCCGGGGCAGCGAGTATTCGAGCTGGGCCAGCTCGACCGCGAGCCGGGCCTCGTAGGTGCGGGCCCGGGCCGCGAAGATGTCGAGGATCACCTCCGAGCGGTCGAGCACCTTGGTTTCGAGCGCCTTCTCGAGGTTGCGGGTCTGGGCCGGCGAGAGATCGTTGTCGAAGATCACGACGTCGGCGTCGTGGTGGGCGCAGAGCGCCGCGAGCTCCGCGAGCTTGCCCTTGCCGAGATAGGTCGTCTGGTCGGGCCGTTCGCGCCGTTGGGTGAGCTCCGCCACGACCCGCGCTCCGGCGCTGGCGACGAGACCCGCGAGCTCGTCAAGCGGATGGTCGGGGTTCACCGGGGTGTCGAGCAACACGCCGACGAGCACCGCTCGCTCGCTCTGCACGCTGTTCGCCCGCTCGCGTGTGGTCAATCGTCGCCCTCCAGGCCATCGCCGTCGGTGCCGCTGCTGGCGGCGAGATGGCAGCAGCTCTCCCAGCGCCGGGTATCGAGCAAGCCGTCGGCGACGGCCTGCTTCACGGCGCAGTCTATCTCGTGGGTGTGGGTGCAGTCGGGAAACCGGCAGCGGTTGGCGATCGGCCGCAGGTCGCGAAACGCGGCCGGAACCTCCGCGGGCACCAGTTGCCAGAGCTGAAACTGCCGCACCCCCGGCGTATCGACGAACGCGCCGCCACGGCCGTGAGGAATCAAGCGGGCCGTGGTCGTGGTGTGCCGGCCCTTGTCGTTGTCGCGGCTGACCTCGCCGACACGCAGCCCGAGGTCCGGGGCGAGGGCGTTCAAGATCGACGACTTGCCGACGCCGCTCTGTCCCACCACGGCCGTCACGCGGCCGTCGAGCTCGCGCCGCAGCCGCTCGATGCCGAGGCCCGTGGCGGCCGAGCAGAGCACCACGGCATAGCCCATCCGGGCATACACGCCCGCCAGCGGCACGAGGCTCGCGGTCGGCACGAGGTCGGCCTTGTTGAGGCACACGAACGGGCGGATGCCGCTCGCCTCGGCGGCCACGATCAGCCGGTCGATGAGGCCCGGCTTGAGGTGCGGCTGCGCCGCGCTGCCGACGATCAGCACCTGATCGACGTTGGCCACGATCACGTGCCGCCGGCCCCGGCTCGAACGACAGAGCGAATTGCGGCGCGGCTCGATGGCA
>JAIXPT010000178.1 GCA_027486095.1 Planctomycetaceae bacterium
GCGTATGTGACCAGCGCAGGCATGGATGCCGGAGCGCAGGCACATCCGAGTGAGCCGAAGCCTGGAGGGCGAAGGCGAACGTCCGGCGAGACGGTACGGGGTAACCCCGAGCCGGCGCGGATCAATCGCCAGCCAATCACGCGTCCTGCGTCAGGCGCTCTTCGGGCGGGCTTCGCGGAGCGGCACGACCGGGTCGAGGCCTTCGACGTTGCGGGCGGTGATCACGTAGGAGCCGCCCGAGTGGTCGGGGAGATCGAACATCGGGTCGAGCATCACGTCTTCGATGATCGACCGCAGGCCGCGGGCGCCGGTGTCTTTCTTCATCGCCTTGCGGGCGATCGCCGCGAGCGCTTCGTCGGTGAACTCGAGCTGGCAGTTCTCCATGCCGAAGAGCTTCTGATACTGCTTCACGAGCGCGTTTTTCGGCTCCTTGAGCACCTTCATGAGGGCGTGCTCGTCGAGCGGCTTGAGCGAGGAGATCACCGGCAGGCGGCCGACGAGCTCGGGGATCAGACCGAATTCGAGGATGTCGTCGGAATCGACCTGCGGCAAGAGTTCGCCGAGCGTGGCATCGCCCTTGTGGCCGGTGGGCTGGCCGAAGCCGATGGTCTTCCGGCCGAGCCGCTTGCCGATGATCTTGTCGATCCCCACGAACGTTCCGCCGCAGATGAAGAGGATGTTCGAGGTGTCGATCTGGATATATTGCTGCTCGGGATGCTTGCGGCCGCCCTGCGGCGGCACGTTGGCCACGGTGCCTTCGAGCATCTTGAGGAGCGCCTGCTGGACGCCTTCGCCCGACACGTCGCGGGTGATCGAGACGTTCTGGCTCGTCTTGCCGATCTTGTCGATCTCGTCGATGTAGAGCACGCCTCGCTGGGCGGCCTCGATGTCGAAGTCGGCGGCGTTCAAGAGTTTCAGCAGCAGGTTCTCCACGTCTTCGCCCACATAGCCGGCCTCGGTGAGCGTGGTCGCGTCGTCGATGGCGAAGGGCACGTTCAGGATCTTCGCGAGCGTGCGGGCGAGCAGCGTCTTGCCGCAGCCGGTGGGGCCGAGGAGGAGGATGTTCGACTTCTCCACTTCCACGTCGGAGCCCTCGCTGCCGAGCGTGAGCCGCTTGTAGTGGCTGTTCACCGCCACGGCCAGCACCCGCTTGGCGTGCTCCTGGCCGATCACGTATTCGTCGAGATGGGCGACGATCTCACGTGGCGAGGGGATCGCCGAGAAGAGCTGCTTGCTCGTGCCGCGGCGGCGTTTCTCCTGATCGAGGATCGACTGGCAGAGTTCGATGCACTCGCCGCAGATGTAGACGTCGCCGGGCCCCTCCACGAGCGGACCCACGTCTCGGTAGCTCTTGCGGCAAAACGAGCAGAAGGCGTTTTTCTTGGTCGTGCCTCCCGTGCCGCGGCGCCCGAGATTGTTGACGTCTTTCCCTGAAGGCATGTCGTTGCTTCCCTTTCAGCAGGTCATCCACACCGCCGGGCTGCCGGCGTTTGTTCGGCACCGGCCCCGGTGCGACGATCGTCGGAGTCGATCCGCGGCTCCACGAGAACCTTTATCTTTCGGTATTCCTCGGCGGTCAGCACACCCTTGTCGCGAAGGGCCCTGTATTCGGCAAGCGCGGTTTCCCACGACCCGTGCTCCGCCTCCGATCGAAGGGAGCGCCTGCGGATCATCACGATCGCCACCACACCGGCCGCGACGAAGGCCACGAGCACCAAAGCACTGGTCAAAAACGCTTGCATGCTTCCGCGAAACTCCCCCGGGGGCATGGCCGCCGCTGCCGCCCGGCTTCTTTCCATCGGCTCGCGCGCCCGAATTATGCCAGTCTCGCAGAGGCCGGGTCCAGCAACCGGCCGCCCAGGCTGCCCAATCCGGCCAGTTGCCGCCATTCGCCGAGGCTCCGGCGCCGCGCGGCCCCGACCGGCGAATCTGGGCCGACTCTCCGCCGCGCCGGTGGAAAACATGACTTTGACGCCTGCAACGGTCGATCCATGCCGACATGGCAGTGGTCTCGGAACTCGAAATGCCGCTTCGCGAATGCGGAGGGGGCTGGCAACGCGGTGCGCCGCGTTGGTGGCCGTGCATCGTCGCTGCCTGCGCGCTGGTCGCTCTGGCCGGCGGGCTCGTGGCCCGCGGTGCCGAGCCACCGGCTGCCGGAGCGCTGCCTGAGCTCGTGCGCACGAAGCACCGCGTGTTTTCGATTCCGTTTCGGCTTCCGGCGCCGCAGACGGCCGATGCGGCTCCCCAGCGCGTGGTGCTCAACGTCTCCACCGACCTCGGCGTGACCTGGGCGCCGGCTGGTGAGTCGGCCCCGAACGCGGGCTCGTTCACCTATCGCGCCGACGCCGATGGCGAATACTGGTTTCAACTGCGGGCGATCGACACGAAGGGCCGCAGCCGCGGCGGCGCCGGCCCCGATATTCGCGTGCTCGTCGATGCCGCCGGCCCGAAGATCGCAGCGCGGGTGTGGAAGGGAGCCGATGGCGAGATCATCTGCCGCTACGCCGCGATCGACGATTCGCTGCGGCTCGAAACGCTCGCGGTGGAGTATCGAGGCAAGGGCGATCAGGGCTGGAAGAAGATCACCGCCCAGGGGGTGCTTTCGCGCGAATCGCCGGCGCATCTCGTGGGCGAGGAGATCTGGTGGGCAGGCGAGCAGGTAGACACGCTCACGGTGAAGATCGTGATCGCCGATTCGTCGGGCAACACCACCACCAGGCAGTTCACGCTCGAACCGACCGACCCGCAGGTGGATCAGACGGCGCTCGCGCGGGAATTGGGCGCTCCGCCGCTGCCTTCGCGAGAGACGCCTGCCGATGCGGGCGCGCCGGCCTTCGCCGGTGCCCAGCCCGCGTTTCGCGTGCCGGAGTCGGCCCGGTCGGTGCTCACGCCCACGCCCGCACCCGCGCCGCCGGGCGGATGGTCGGCCGAGGCGGCCGCGCCGTGGGCGGCGGAGGCGCCGCGGGGGCCGGGCGGCCCGGCGTCGGCCGATGCAACGCGGCCGGGTGCGCCTGCCGGCAACACGGGCTACGCCTCTGCCGTGGCGGGGCAGGCCGCCCGCACGAACTTCGTGAGCACACCGTCGGCCGTGCTGCCCACTGGCCAAGCCCCTGCCGAATATCGAGGCAAGCCGCTCCAGCTCGTGAAATCGCGCCGCTTCGCCTGGGACTATGAATTCAAAGCCGAGCAGGGTGAGGCCGGGCCGATGCGCGTGGAGCTCTGGAGCACGCGCGATGCCGGCGTGACCTGGCAGCGGATCGCCGTCGATGACGACGCCAAGAGCCCGATCCAGGTGACGCTGGCTGCCGCGGGCCTCTACGGCTTCAGGCTCGACATCGTGCCCGATCTGCCCGACGTGGCGTCCGGTCCGCAGCCCGGCGAATCACCCGACTGCTGGCTCGGGGTCGATGACGAGCCGCCCACCGTCGAGCTGATCGAGGCGGCCCGCGCCAAGCCGGGGGAGCCCGTGGGCATGGTGATCCGCTACGCGGCCCACGATCAGATGCTCGTGCCGAAGAGCGTGCGGCTGTCGTTCGCGCCCCAGGCCGACGGGCCGTGGACGACGATCGCCGAAGGGCTCGACACGCAGGGCGACTATCGCTGGCAGCCGGCCCGCACGACGCCCGCCAAGGTGCATGTGCGCGTCGAGGCGACCGATGCCGCGGGCAACGTCGGGTTTGCCACGACGTCGGGGCCGGTGCTGGTCTCGACGTCGCGGGTCGTCGGCAAGCTCGGCGGCGTCACCACGCTGCCTGGCTCTCCCTGAGATGCCGGCGAGGGGCTGCCCCGTACCGTCTCGCCGGACGCTCACTGCGCCCATCCTTGGGCTCCGTTCGCTCGGACCTGCCTGCGCTGCGCCTGGCGTCTGTCTCGCCGTCGCCGCCGTCCCGGCGTCGTCACCGGCTTACGGTCGCCGGGCGAAGCCCGTCTCCCACAGGCGAACATTAGGGCTGGAGGCCCGGGTGAACTGCAGCCGACGGAGGTCGGCCAAGCGAACAGCGGCACGATGCCGGGTGTTCGCGTGAAGATGGCTGCGCTGGTCAGCTACGCCGGCTCAACGGTAGGGGCAGCCCCTCGCCTCCCGGCTCGGGCTACCGGTGGCGTCGGTTCCTCTCCTGGAAGCCCGAGGCGTGAGCCGAGTGGATGCCGGCAATACCGCGTTCCGATGTGAGCGTGTCTTGTTACACTGCCGCCGTGGCCACGTCGCACTCCGCTCTCGAGATTCTCGCGCGACCCGATGATTTCGACCTCGGGGCCCCGTCGCTCGTCGTGCTCGTGGGCGACGAGCCGTTTTTGGCGTATCACATGCTCGCACTCCTGCGCGAGCGGCTCTGCCCCGACGAGGCCGATCGGGCTTGGGCGTGGCGCGAGTTTGCCGGCGACGACGTGCCCGACCCGCGCGACGTGTTCGACGAGGCCGCGACGGTGCCGCTCTTCGCCGGAGCCACGCGGGCGGCGATCGTGCGCAATGCCGACGCCTTCGTGACGCAATCCCGCGCCGCCCTCGAAACGCTCGCGGGCAGCCCGCGCGGCGGCCGGGGGCTCGTGATCCTCGAAGTGAAGTCGTTGCCCGGCAACACCCGGCTCGCCAAGGCCGTCGCCCAGCATGGGCTCGTGATCGACGTGGCCGTGCCCGAGCGGGCCGATCTCTCCGCCTGGGTGCGGCGCTGGGCCCGCGCCCGCTACGGGATCACGCTCGCGGAGGCCACGGCCGAGGTGCTGCTCGAACGGCTCGCGGGCAACCTCGGGCAGGTCGATCAGGCGCTCGCCCGGCTCGCCGCCGCGCTCGGGCCCGACCAACGCAAGCAGCCGATTCAGCCCGACGCCATCGCCGACATGGCCGGCAGTCCTCAAGAGCGCACGGCCTGGGGCATGATCGACGCGGCGGCAGCTGGCGATGCCCGCACGGCGATCACCCATCTCGCCGATCTGCTCGATGCCGGTGAGAGCCCGATCGCGATCGGCGCGCAGGCGGCGACGGTGCTGCGGCGGCTCTCTGCGGCGGCCCGGCTCCTGGCCCTGCCCGCCGATGCCGGGCGGCCGGCGGGCGTCGAGGCGGCGCTCAAAGCGGCGGGCGTGGCTGCCTGGCCCAAGGCCGTGGCCCAGGCCCGCGAGGCCCTGGGGCAGCTCGGAGCCCGGCGGGCTCGGCAGCTGCCGCTGTGGCTCCTCGACCTCGATCGCAGTCTCAAAGGGGATGCTTCCCGGGGCCTGCGCGCCCGGCTGGCCTTGGAGCGGCTGTTTTGCAAGATGGCGCGGCCGGCGGCGGATCGTCGCCCGGCCTCCGCCAGCCCCAAGGGACTTCGATCGTGAACGCCGACCTGCCCGCCGCCCCCAAAGATGTCTGGGACAATCCGCTCGCCACCCGCTACGCCTCGGCGGAGATGACGAGGCTCTGGAGCGACAACCATCGCTATCGGCTGTGGCGGCAGGCGTGGCTGGCCCTCGCGGAGGCCGAGGCGGAGCTCGGCCTGCCGATCAGCCGGGCCCAGCTCGACGAGATGCGGGCCGCGCTCGCGCAGCCGATCGACTTCGCGAAGGCCGCCGACTACGAGCGGCGCATGCGGCACGATGTGTTCGCGCATCTCCATGCCTTTGGCGACACCTGCCCCGCGGCGCGGCCGATCCTCCATCTCGGGGCCACGAGCGCGTATGTCACCGACAACACCGATCTCATCCTGATGCGTGAATCGCTCGACCTCGTGGTGGCCAGGCTCGCCACCGTGATCGAGCGGCTCTCGGCGCAGGCCGTCGCCACGAAAGACATCGTCTGCCTCGGCCGCACCCACCTGCAGCCCGCGCAGCCCACCACGATCGGCAAGCGCATCTGCCTCTGGATCCACGATCTGCTCCTCGATCTCGAGGAGCTCACGCACCGCCGCAAGCTCTTGCGAGCCCGGGGCGTGAAGGGCACGACGGGCACGCAGGCGAGCTTCCTCGAGCTCTTCAATGGCGACCACGCCAAGGTGCGCCGGCTCGACGAGCTCGTGGCGGCGAAGCTCGGCTTCCACACGTCGTATGAAGTGACCGGCCAGACCTACTCGCGCAAAATCGATTCGCAGGTGATCGCGGCCCTCGCCGGCGTGTCGGAATCGATGCACAAGGCGGGCAATGACCTGCGGCTCGCCGCCGCGTGGGGCGAGCTCGAGGAGCCGTTCGAGACGGAGCAGGTCGGCTCGTCGGCCATGCCCTACAAGCGCAATCCGATGCGGGCCGAGCGCATGTGCGGCCTGGGCCGCTTCGTGATGGGCCTCGCGGCCACCGCCGGCCAGACGGCGGCCGTGCAGTGGATGGAGCGCACGCTCGACGACTCGGCGCCGCGCCGGCTCGTGCTGCCGCAGGCGTTTCTGGCCACCGACGCCCAGCTCGTGATCTATGCCAACGTGGCCGGTGGGCTCGTGGTGCTGCCGGGCGGCATCAAGCGCAATCTCGATGCCCACCTGCCCTTCCTGGCCAGCGAGCGAATTTTGATGGCGGCCACGAAGGCGGGCGGCGATCGGCAGACGCTGCACGAGGCGATCCGCACGCACAGCCACGCCGCCACGGCCCGGATTCGCGAGGGGCACGCCAACGATCTCGTGGCGCGGCTGGCGGCCGATCCGCTCTTCGCGGGCGTCGATCTCGACGCGGCCCTCGAGACGCCCGGCCTCGCCGGCCGCGCCGCCGAGCAGGTGGTGGAATTCGTGCACGGCGCGGTGCAGGCGGCGCTCGCCGAATGCCCCGGCCGCGCCGCCGAGTCGCTCTTGCGGGTGTAGGGGCTCGTTCAGCCCTTCTTCAGCCTTTGATCACGCCGAGCGGCCGCAGGCGAGCCACCTTCGTGGACAGCCCGGCCCGATGGACCACGTCCACCACCACGTCAACGTCCTTGTAGGCCGCGGGCTGCTCTTCGGCCAGGCCCTCGCGGCTGCGGCTGCGGGCGATGACACCGCCCCGCGCCAGCTCGTGCTGGATGTTGCGGCCCTTCGCGGCCCGCGTGGCCGCCGTGCGCGAGAGGCAGCGGCCGGCGCCGTGGCAGGTGGTGCCGAACGAGCGTGCGAGCGACCGCGGGCCGCCGACGAGCACCCAGCTCGCCCGCCCCATGTCGCCCGGGATGATCACCGGCTGCCCGATCGCGCGGTAGCGGTCGGGAATGTCGTGATGGCCGGCCGGAAAGGCCCGCGTGGCCCCCTTGCGATGCACGCACACGGGCTTGTGCTCCTGGCCGACGGCATGGGTTTCGATCTTCGCGATGTTGTGGGCCACGTCGTAGAGAAGCTCCATGCCGAGCGCGTCCCAGGGTTTCGCAAACACGCGGGCGAACACCTCGCGCACCTGCCACATAAGCAGCTGCCGGTTGCAGAAGGCATAGTTGGCCGCGGCCCGCATCGCGCCTAAATAGTGGCTGCCCTCGGGGCTCTCGACAGGCGCGCACACAAGCTGCCGGTCGGGGAGCGTGATGCCATATTTCGCGGGGGCGTCGCGTAGAGCTCGCAGGGCGTCGTCGCACACCTGGTAGCCGAGCCCGCGCGAGCCGGAGTGGATGAGCACGCAGATCTGCCCCACCGCGAGGCCGAAGGCGGCCGCCGCGCGGGCATCCTCGACACGATCGACCACCTGCACCTCGATGAAGTGGTTGCCCGCGCCCACCGTGCCGCACTGATCCTGCCCGCGGAAGAGCGCCCGGTCGCTCACGAGCTCGGGGCGGGCCTCGGCGATGCAGCCCTCGGCCTCGGTGCAGAGGCGATCGTCGGCGGTGGCGAGCCCGCGCTGCACGAGATACCCGACGCCCTCGCGCATCAGCTGCCGCAGCTCGGCCGGCGAAAACACATGCCGCCCCCCCCGCCCCACGCCCACGGGCACGTCGCGCATCAGCTGATCGACGAGCCGCACGAGCACCGGCTCGAGGTCGGCGAGCGAGAGATTCGTGCGCACAAGCCGCACGCCGCAGTTGATGTCGTAGCCCACGCCGCCCGGCGACACGACACCGCCCGCCGCCGGGTCGGTAGCGCAGACGCCGCCGATGCAGAAGCCGTAGCCCCAGTGGATATCGGGCATCGCCAGGCTCGCGGTCTGAATGCCGGGCAGGAAGGCGACGTTCGCCACCTGTTCCGCCGCCCTGTCGCTGCGCACATGTTCGATCAGCCGCTCGTCGGCGAACACGAGGCCATCGACAAGCATCCCGGGCCGATACGACTTCGGGATCCGGTAGCAGCAGTCGTCCACGCGTTCGAGCGGGCCGGAATAGGAGCGGTCGGCAGCGGTCATATATCGACGATCAAGGTCGCCTCCCACCCCGTGGCGGTTTGCCGCACGCAGAGCTCGTGCTGCGTGATCGCCTTCACTTCGTGGGCCAGTGTATGAATCGCCGGATCATAGGGCTCGCCGTGTGCGCTGCCTGTGAGCCCCGCCGGATGGACAGTCACGGCAAACTCCCGCAGCAGCATCCCCTCGACGGTGAACGCCGCGAGCAGCTCGGCGGTCCAATCGAGCAGCAGCCACGCAGGATCGGTGCCCGCGACTTCGAAGCTGCGCTCGACATGCGGCCGGATCTGGGCGATGTCGCCGGCGATGATTTCGAAGAGGCCTACACCGGCTTCGGCCAGGAGCAGATCGAGCGTGGGCGCCGTGATGCGCAGGCCCAGATCAGCCGTGTGCTCGAAGACTTCGTGCATGGGGCGATTGTACGCGGGGCTAGATCGTGAGTTGCTCGACTCGCCCAAGCCGGCTTCGGGGGAGCGGCAAAAGTCTCCTCACTCAGGCCGCGGCGGCCCTCGTTCGGGAAGCGTTCGCCGACTCCCCCGAAGCCTCCCATTTCGTTTGAGGAGGCTCGGGGTTACCCCTGCCGTTGAGACGGCGTATGTGACCAGCGCAGGCATGGATGCCGGAGCGCAGGCACATCCGAGTGAGCCGTAGCCTGGAGGGCGGAGGCGAACGTCCGGCGAGACGGTACGGGGTAA
>JAIXPT010000382.1 GCA_027486095.1 Planctomycetaceae bacterium
GGAACGTCGCTCTTGATCGAGTGTTTCTTGAACTTGTTGTTTTCGATGTTCGGCTTCTGCTGCAGCTTGCCGTCGTAGTAGATCTTCACGCCCTCGGCCTTGCCGGAGCCGTCGTACGAAAGCGACACGAGCGTCCACGCATCGGCCTTGAGCTGGTCCCTGGCGACCACTTTGAAGGCGTCGTCGGGCCAGGCGTGGGCCATGTGCATGGCCACGCGGCGGCCCTGCACCCAGACATCCCAGCCGCGGTAGGCCTGGGCATCGTCCATCCGGGCGACCACGGCATACGCCCCGTCGTTGGCGGTGGGCCGCAGCCAAAACGACACGGTGAACGCCTGATCGTGCTCGAAGTCGCCGGCGGACTGAATCTCAGCCGCCTTGCCGTCGAGCAGGAGGGCGGGCGAGCCGTTCGGCCCAGGCTGCAGGGTGGTGGCGGGCGTGAGCGGCAGGTCGCTCTCCTTGCCCACGAGTTTCACGCGGGCGGTGGCCCGGTCGCCTTCGGCCACCGAGAAATCCACGAGCGGCGTATCCTGCGGGAGCGACTTCGCCACCGTGGCCGTGTCGGCCTGCTGGATCCAGGCGTCGAATTCCGGCTTCGCAGCCTGCTTGCGGGATTCGACCGCCGCCTTGGCGACGGGAATCTCCTGCTCGAGCACGCGGAATCGGGGCCGATCTTCCGGCTTGGGCACCGGGAGGATCGGCGGCGTGTCGTGCACGTTGCCATCCATCACGTTCTGCGTCGTGTTGTTGAAGAACGCCGAGAGCTCGTAGAACTCCTGCTGCGAGAGCGGATCGAATTTGTGGTTGTGGCAGACCGCGCAGCCGGTGGTGAGCCCGAGCCACACGGCCGACGTGGTCTCCGTGCGGTCGCGGGCGTAGAGCACGGCGTATTCCTCCGCGATCACGCCCCCTTCATTCGTCGTGATATTGCAGCGGTTGAAGCCGCTGGCGATCTTGTTGTCGAGGATCTGGTCGGGCGTGGCGTTCGGGCCGTGGTCCTGCACGAGGTCGCCGGCGAGCTGCAGGATCGTGAATTGGTCGAACGGCACGTTGCGATTGAAGGCGTTGATCACCCACTGCCGGTAGGTCCACATCTCGCGGTAGTTGTCGAAGTGGATGCCGTGCGTGTCGCCATAGCGGGCGTAGTCGAGCCAGTGGCGGCCGCGGTGCTCGCCCCACTCGAGGCTTGCGAGCAGCGAATCGACGAACCGCTCGTAGGCGTCGGGATGGGGATCGTGCACGAAGACATCGACGAGCGCCGGCTCCGGCGGCAGGCCGGTGAGGTCGAGGGCGACGCGGCGCGCGAGCGTGTGGCGGCTGGCTTCGGCCGCGGGCGTGAGACCCTCCTGCTCGAGCCGGGCGAGGATGAAGCGATCGATCGGATTCCTGACCCAGGCTTCGTTCTTCACGGCCGGGGGTTCGGGCCGGGCGGGCGGAATGAAAGACCAGTGGGGCTGGTATTCGGCCCCTTCGGCGATCCATCGCTTGAGCAGTTCTTTCTGTTCCGGCGTGAGCACTTTTTTGATCGAGGGCGGCGGCATCACCTCCTCGGGATCGTCGGAGAAGATGCGATCGAGCGCCACGCTCGAATCCGGGTCGCCCGGCACGATCGACCCGCTCTCGACCGCCGCGTCGCGGTCGTCGAGCCGGAGGTCGGCCTTCCGGCCGGCGGAGTCTGCGCCATGGCAGCCGAAGCAGTTTTCGACCAGGATCGGCCGGATGTCTTTATTGAACGACAGCGTCTCGGCGGCAAAGCCTGCCTGCGCGAAGATCAAGGCCGCAAAACCTGCGAGCGCGATGGGGCGCGAAAGAAAGCGGAGCATGAAACCTCCTGGTTGCTGACAGGCCGCTCCGGCCCGTGGGCCGAGACGACGTTCAACGTGCCTTCCAAGGGTGTCGGCGTTTCGCTCCGCCGGCACTGACATCTACATCATTACTATAGCACGCATTTTCGGGGAAGCCACTCTCGCGATACGGCGCAAGTCGTTGCCTGTCGGGGCTTTGCCGCCGACGGCAAGGAGACGCAATGCGCGAGCGCGGCCACCGAACCCAATCCAGGTGTTGGCGAGCGGTGCGGCGAAGGAAGGTATAATCGCCGCACAGGATGCGGGGATTATGGGTTTCATTCACGAGAAAAAGGGCTGGCCGACGTTCTCTTGGGAGGCGGCCGCCGTCCTTCCCGCCCTCGGGCGGGTGCGGCACAAGCAGGGCCTGCTCCTCGGGCGGATGCGGCACCTCGGCTTTGACCTGCAGGCTGAGGCGACGGTCGAGGTGCTCACGAGCGACGTGGTGAGAAGCTCCGCGATCGAAGGGGAACGCCTCGACGCAGCGGCCGTACGCTCATCCATTGCCCGCCGTCTCGGCGTGCCTCAGGCGGGCGGCCCTGTTTCCAGTCGGCTACAGCGGCTCTCGTCCGATCGCGGTCGGCACCTGGCGGCCCGCCGAGGCGGGGCCGATACATGTCGTGTCGGGGCCGATTGGCCGCGAACGCGCCCACTTCGAGGCGCCCGCTGCGGACCGGGTTCCCGGTGAAATGGCGACATCACCGCCTGGCTCACATGGTTTCTCGGCTGCCTCGACCGGGCTATCGACCAGGCGGACATGCTCACTGCCGCCGTGCTGCACAAGGCAGCAGTCTGGCGGATGCTGCACGCAGGGATCCCGGTCAACGAGCGCCAGCGGATCGTCGTCAAACGACTCCTCGACGGATTCGCGGGCACGCTTACCACGTCGAAATACGCGAAGCTTGCAAAGTGTTCGCCGGACACGGCGCTGCGCGATATTCAAGACCTCGTTGATCGGGGCGTGCTCGTTCGCAGTGCGGCCGGCGGGCGCAGCACGAGCTACAAGCTGATTGAGGGAAATGGCCCCGCGTAGATTGCCATCGGCACCTCCACATGCGGCGGCCCTGTAACGAGATTCGCCGCACCGCGTAGACTTTCCGGCGTCGCGTGAGGTAAGCACGAGCGGAGGGCTGTGGCCGTGGGTCCAAAAGATGTTCTTCTGCCGATGCGAGTGCCGATCGCCACGATTGTGGCGGCGACGATTCTTCTGGGAGGCAGCATGGTGAGACATGCAAACGCGGCGAGCGATGACGTCCCGGCGGGCCCCAGGGCCGAGGCGTGGAAGCGGGTGCAGCAGGCGCTCGATGAAGGCAAGCCGAAGACGGCGGCCGAGGCACTCGCCGGCGTCGAGGAAGCCGCCGTGAAGGAGAAGGCCTGGGCGGAGGCGGCGCGGGCGATCGCCACGCGGGTGATCACGGCGACGGGCGACCGGCCTCCGGACGATCCAGAGCGGCTCGTGCAGCTCGCGGCCGCGATCGAGAAGGCACCGGCCGAGACACAGGCCGTGCTCCGGGCGATCCAGGCGAACTGGACGTGGGGTTTCTTTCAAAATAATCGCTGGAGGTTTGCCCAGCGCACGGCGGGCGGCGCCGCGACCGACGACCTCGCCACGATCGCAGCGTGGGATCTGCCCGCGGTCGTCGGCGAGATTCGCCGCCGGTTTGCCGCCGCGCTCGCGGAGCCCGCCGCCCTGCAAACGCTGCCGGTCACCGAGTGGACGCCGCTCATCGCTCCCGGCTCGATGCCCGATGCCTACCGGCCCACGGTGTGGGACGTGGTCGCCCGCGACGCGCTCGAATTCGCCACGTCGGGCGAGCGCGGCGTCGTGGCCCCGGAAGACGTGTTCGAGGTGGCCGCCGATTCCCCGGCCCTCGCCACGGCCGATGAGTTTCTCGCGTGGAAGCCCGAGGAGGATCCGGCCGTCACCGATCGCGGGTCGCCGCTCTTGGAGGCAGCGCGGCTCTATCGCGACCTGCTTCTCTTTCACAAAAGTGACACCGACCGCACGGCATTTCTCGCCGCCGATCTCGACCGGATTCTGTGGGCGGCCGGGGCCGCTGCCGGCGAAGGGCTCACGGAACGCAAGCAGACTGCGCTCGAAGGCTTCATCGAGCGAGCGGGCACGCACGAGACGGCGGCGCTCGCGGGATTTCACCTTGCGGGCAGCGTACGCGAGGCGGGCGATCTCGTCGAAGCCCGGGCGATCGCGGCCAAGGCCGTCGCGGCGCACCCCACGAGCCCCGGCGGCGTGCTCTCCAAAAACCTGATCGCGGAGATCGAGGCGAAGGCCCTCGCGGTGCAGACCGAGCGCACGTGGGCCGATCCCTGGCCCGTGATCCGGATCACGGCGCGGAATCTCGAGACGGCCCACGTGCGCCTCGTGAAGGCCGACTGGCTCGCCCGCATGGCAGCCGGCAAGCCGCAGTGGCAGTGGCTCGACGATGCCGACCGCCAGGCGATCCTCGCCCAGGCCCCCGTGAAGAGCTTCGCCGTCGTGATTCCCGCCGCCCAGGATTTTTCCGAGGTGCAGCACGACGTGCCGGTGCCCAAGGATCTTGCGCCCGGCAACTACTGGGTGCTCGTGAGCCATGCGGCCGACTTTGGCGGCACCGACAACGTGGTCGAGGCGGCGCTCGTGTGGGTGAGCCGGCTGGCGATCGTGGCCGATCAGGGTGGAAGCCGGGCTGGCGAGCCGCTGGCCGGCTTTGTCGTCGATATCAAAACCGGCGAGCCGCTCGCGGGCGCTGCGGTCAAGGCGTTTGTGCAGGACGAGGGCCGGCATCCACCGCGATATACGGCCGGCGCGCCGGTGATGACCGATCGCGAGGGGCGGTTCGCGTTGCCGGCGGTGCCCGGCCGGCAAGCGGTGCTCCATGCGCAGATGAAGCTCGACGGTCGCGACGAAGCCACGGCCACCGAGCCGACGCACGTGTGGCAGCACGATGCCGAGCAGAAGCACCACGCGCTCGTGCTCATGACCGACCGCGGCATCCACCGGCCCGGGCAGATCGTGTTTTACAAGGGCATCGCGTGCCTGGCCGATCCGACAAAGCAGCAGTACGCCGCGCTTGCCGGGCAGAAGGTGGCGGTCGTGCTGCGCGATGCCAATGGCCGCGAGACCGCGCGGCAGGAGCACACGACGAACGCCAACGGCTCGTTTCACGGTAACTTTCCGATCGCCACAGGCGCGCTGCCGGGCCAGTGGACGATTCTCGCCGAGGGCGCAGGGGCGACGGGCGTGGCGGCCGTGCGGGTGGAGGAATACAAGCGGCCGAAGTTTCAGGTGACGCTCGCGGCTCCAGCAGGCGATGTGGTGCTTGATCGCGACGTGATGCTCACGGGCACGGCCACCACCTACACGGGCCTGCCGGTGGCGCAGGCGAAAGTCCGCTGGCACGTGGAGCGGGAGGTGCGGTTTCCGCCGTGGTGCCGCTGGTTTTTCCCCTGGCTGCCTGGTGGCGGCGAGGCGGCGCGGATCGTGCGGGGCGCGGCCGTCACCGATGCGAATGGGGTGTTTGCGATCACGTTTCCAGCACGGCCCGATCGCGCGGTGCCGCGGGAGACCGCGCCCGTGTTCACATTTGTCGTCACGGCCGACGCCACCGACGCAGGCGGTGAGACGCGAAGCGATGAACGCCGCGTGACGGCTGGCTATGCGCCACTCGAGGCGAGCCTCTCGGCCGAGGCCTGGCAGGCCGTGGGCGCCGACGGTGCGCCGGCCGCCGTGGCGATCACGCTCACCACGCACGCGCTCGACGGCGGCCCGCGGGCGGCGGTGGGCACGCTGAAAGTGGTCAGGCTCGTGCAGCCCGAGAAAGTGCCGCGGGCGAGCCTCTTCATGGACGGCCCGCAGCCGGTGAGGCCGCGGCGCAGCGGAAGGGCGAGTTCGGCGGCGAAGGTGCCAGCCGCGAAGATTTCGGCTCCGCAGCCCACGGATCCCGCCAATGTCGAGACGTGGGCCGCGGGGGATGCCGTGTTGACGGAGAAAGTTTCCACCGACGCCGCCACCGGCAAGGTTATCGTCACGCCGACGTTGCCGCCGGGCATGTATCGGGCCGAGTTCGAGATGCCGGCCGTCGGCGAGGTGCCCGCCGTGAAGGCCCGCCACACGATCGAGGTGTTTTCGTCGTCGGCGGATCGCTACGGCGTGAAGCGTCCGCTCGTACTCGTGGCGGAGCGACTCACGGCTCAGCCGGGCAGCGAGTTCAAGGCGCTCGTGGGCACGGGCTACGACCGTGGCCGGGTGCTCGTGGAGGTGTCGCAGGCGGGGAAGACGCTTACGCGCTATTGGACCGAGCCGGGCCGGACGCAGTGGCCGGTGAGCGTGAAGGTGGGCGACGAGGCGCGCGGCGGCTTCACCGTGCGGGCCTGGCTCGTGCACGAAGGGCGGCTCGAGAGCCGCACGCTGACCGTGGACGTGCCGTGGACGAACAAGAATCTGGTGATCGAGTGGGAGCGGTTTACGCGCCGCGTGGAGCCCGGGAAGCAGGAGGTGTGGCGGGCGAAGATCATGACGGCCGCCGACCCGCTCGACGGCCCAGCCACGCCCGCCGCAGCCGAGATGGTGGCCACGCTCTACGACCACTCGCTCGACGCCCTCGCGCCGCACGAGTGGCCGAGCGGGCTCGGCGGGCTCTTTCGTCGCGAGTGGGACCACCGCACGGTGTCGTTCACGAATGCGGGCCAGACGCTGAACCAGATTCTGGGCGGGTTCGCCACACGGTATGAGCCGGTGACCATCACCTACCGCGAATTGCGCGAGCCCTTTGGGCCGCTGGCGGGCGGGATGATGTTTGGCGGAGGTCGCCGACACCGCGGGGCGATGCCGATGGCGATGGCCGCGGCGCCGGCCGAGGCGATGATGGCCGACGGCGAGGCGACCAATCGTGTGCTGCGGAAGGGGCAGGATAAGGAAGAAGCGAAGAATGGCGGTGTGCCTCCGGCGGAACGCCCGACGGCTCAGGCCGCAGCGCCGCCCCCGCGAAAAAACCTCGCCGAGACGGCGTTCTTCCTGCCCACGCTCACGTCGGGTGCCAACGGCATCGTGACGCTCGAGTTCACACTTCCCGACACGCTCACCACGTGGCAGTTCAAGGCGCTCGCGCACGACGCACAGCTCAAAAGCGGCACGCTCCTCGACACCTGCATCGCCGCCAAGGATCTGATGGTGGAGCCGATGGCGCCGCGATTTCTGCGCGAAGGCGACACGGTCGAGATCCCCGTGAAGGTGAGCAATAAGTCCACGGGCCGGCTCGCGGGTGACGTGCGATTCGAACTCACCGATGCCCGCACGGGCGTGGCCCGCAACGAGCTCGTGGCGACGGCGCGAGCTCAGCCCTTCGACCTCGCGGCCGGGGAGTCGAAGCCGGTGTTCTTTACGGTGAAGGTCGCCGACGGCACCGAGACGCTCCGGTATCTGGCGACGGGTTCGGCCGGGAAGGCGAGCGATGGCGAGGAGTCGATGCTGCCGGTGCTCTCGAAGCGGGTGCTCGTGACGGAGACGGTGCCGATTACGATCCGCGGCCCGGGCGAGAAGCGCGTCGTCGTCGAGCGGCTTGCGAAGCCGGCCGATACGATCGAGAGCCAGTCGTTCGTGATCCAGGCGGCGTCGAACCCGGCGTGGTATGCCGTGCTCGCCCTGCCCGCGATCATGGAGGCGAGCGACGAGAGCACCGAAGCGCTCTTCACCCGGCTCTACGCCAACAGCCTCGCCCGCCATCTCGCCACCCGCGACCCGCGGATTGCGAAGGTCTTCGAGCAGTGGAAGGGGACGAAGGCTCTCGAGAGCCCGCTCGAAAAGAACACCGACCTCATGCAGACGCTGCTCGCCGAGACGCCCTGGGTGCGCGAGGCGGTGGACGAGAAAGAGGCACGGGCCCGGATCGCGCTGCTCTTCGATCAGAACCGCGCGGCGAATGAAGTGCAGGCGGCATTCACACGGCTCGACACGCTCCGCAACGCCGACGGCGGCTGGCCGTGGTTCCCGGGCGGGACCACATGCGACTCCGTCACGCTCGGCATCATCGCCGGCTTCGGCCGGCTGCGGGCCAGCGGCGTCGAGATCGACATGCAGCCCGCGGTGGGCACGATTCCATGGCTCGACAACCGGCTCATCGAGGAGAAGAAGTTGGCGGAGAAGGTGGAGGAGCCCGTGCTCACGCCGATCGGCTGCTATGCGCTCTATGCCCGAAGCTTCTTCCAGGAAGACGTGCCGCTCGCCGGGCCGGCAGCCGAGGCCCACGCCTGGGGGCTCGAGGCGGGCAAGAAGCGGTGGATGAAGGTCGATTACCGACGCTCGCAGGGGCATCTGGCGATCGCGCTCGCCCGGCATGGCGACCGCGACACGGCACAGTCGATCGTGGAGAGCCTCGAGGAGCGGAGCACGGGGCTCGATGGCACCGCAACCAACTGGCAGGGCATGTGGTGGCGGGATCCGCATCCCGTGTGGTGGAGCTGGGCGAGTGCCCCGATCGAAACGCAGTCGATCATGATCGAGGCCTTCGACGAGGTGGCGGGCGACGCGCGGGCCGTCGAGGCGATGAAGGCATGGCTTCTGTCGCAGAAGCGCACGAGCCGCTGGGAGGGCAACCGGGCCACGGCCGATGCCGTCGCAGCGCTGCTCGGCCGGGGGGATGACCTGCTTGCGTCGCAGGAGCTTGTGACCGTGACGGCGGGGGGCGAGGCTGTGAAGCCAGCGAACGCCGAGGCCGGCACGGGCTTCTTCGAAGAGCGGTTCGTGCGGCGGGAGATCACGCCACGGCTTGCCGATGTCGTGATGAAGAAGGCCGACAAGGGGATCGCCTGGGGCGGGATCCACTGGCAGTATCTCGACGACATCGCGAACGTGCCGGCGGCTGGCCGCGAGGAACTGGCGATCGAAAAGCAGCTGTTCGTGAAGCGATTTACGAAGGCTGGGCCCGCGCTCGAGCCGGTGGACGCCGGAAAGCCGATCGATGTCGGCGATGAGCTCGTCGTGCGGCTCGTCGTCACGAGCGACCGCGACTACGAGTTCCTCGAGCTCGCCGACCATCGGCCGAGCCTGACGGAGCCGGTGGACGTGCTCTCTGGCTGGCGCTACGGCGACGGCGTGGGCTGGTATGCGGCCGTGCGCGACGCCTCGATGCAGCTCTTCTTCGAGCGGCTGCCGCGGGGCACGCATGTGTTCGAGTATTCGCTGCGGGCGGCCCACCGCGGCAGCGCATCGAGTGGCTTCGCCACGATCCGGAGCCGCTACGCCCCGGAGTTTTCGGCCCACTCTGCGAGCATCTCCGTGGATGTAAAGTAGCGTAGGGACAGAGCTCCAGGGCTGTCTTCACGCGAAACATCGGCGTCGTGCCGATTTTCGCTTGGCCGACTCCGTCGGCTGGAGTCAACCCGGCCCTCCGGGCCTAGCGCTCCTCGTGGCGACGGAGCTCCAGGGCGGTCTTCACGCGAAACATCGGCGTTGTGCCGATTTTCGCTTGGCCGACTCCGTCGGCTGGAGTTAACCCGGCCCTCCGGGCCTAGCGCTCCTCGTAGCGACGGAGCTCCAGGGCTGCCTTCACGCGAAACATCGGCGTCGTGCCGATTTTCGCTTGGCCGACTCCGTCGGCTGGAGTCAACCCGGCCCTCCGGGCCTAGCGCTCATCGTAGCGACGGAGCTCCAGCTCTGTCGAATGCGGTTCACATTCGACAGGCCTGGAGGCCTGTCGCTACGATCTTCGGCATGGCCGATCGCGACCACTCCCTGACCAATGAGCTCGCCCGCGAGCGCAATCGCGAGGCGGCCGACCGCACGCTCCTGGCCTGGATCCGCACGAGCCTGGCGATGATCTCGCTCGGCTTCGGCATCGAGCGTCTGGGGCAGGCTGCCCTGGCCTTCGAGGGAGGTTTGTCGGGTTTTTCGCCGCTCAAGACTCGGCTCTTCGGTGCAGCCCTCATCGCGCTCGGCGTCGCCGCCACGCTCGCGGGCATGTGGGAGCATAAGCGGGTGCTCGAGGCCGTCTCGCACGATGGCTATCGCTACGCCGACCGGCCCCCGATCGCCCGCTACATGGGCGTGGCGCTCATCATCGTCGGACTCGCAGCGCTCGCGCTCATGCTCGTGCATTTCTCCAACCCTGAAGTCCCCGGCCCAGTGGGCGGGTGATGGTCTGGAGCCACGTCTACGACCCGTTCGGCTCGCCGGTGCTCTCGACCGTGGTGGCCGCGCTGCCGCTCGTCGTACTCCTGGGGCTTCTCGCCTCCGGTGGCTGGTCGGCGCTTGGCGCCGCGGCGGCGGGGCTCGCGACGGCGCTCGTGATCGCGATTGGCTGCTCTGGCATGCCGGCCGACGCCGCCCTGGCGGCCGCGGGGAATGGAGCCGCATTCGGGCTCTTCCCGATCGGCTGGATCGTGATCGGGGCGATGTTTCTCTATCGGCTGTGTGTGGAGGCCGGCGCACTCGACGTGATGAAGCGATCGGTGACGAGCCTCTCGGCCGATCACCGGCTCCAGGCGCTTCTGATCGCATTCTCCTTCGGGGCGTTCCTCGAGGGCGTGGCCGGATTCGGGGCCCCCGTGGCGATCTCGGCCGCACTGCTCGTGGGGGCCGGGTTTCCGGCGCTCGAGGCGGCATGCCTCGCGCTTCTGGCCAACACGGCCCCCGTCGCGTTCGGGAGCCTTGGGACGCCGATCGTGATGCTCGCGAAGGTGACCGGCATCGATGAGCAGGCGCTCTCGGTGATGGCGGGGCGCCAGTTGCCGTTCTTTTCGCTGCTCGTGCCGGCCTGGATGGTGTGGGCGATGGCCGGCTGGCGTGGACTGGCCGGCGTGTGGCCCGCGGTGCTCGTGAGCGGGGCGACATTCGCCGGGATGCAGTTCGTGATTTCGAATTTCGTCGGGGCGGCGCTTGTCGATATCGTGGGCGGCGCCGCGAGCCTCGCGATGCTCGCGATCTTCCTGCGCTGGTGGCGGCCGCGGCAGGTGTGGCGACACGGCGAGGGCTGGTGTGAGGCTGCGGCGCACGCAACCGCCGGGGCGCGCGAAACCACCGACACTCCAGGCCGGATCGCCTGGGCGTGGGCGCCGTGGGGCCTGCTCTCGCTCGTGATGCTCTGCTGGGGACTGCCCCCGGTGAAGGCTCGTCTCGAGGGTCGGGCCGGCGGCCTGCCCGCGGCGGTCGTTGCCCCCGAGTTTTCCGTGCCCCGTCTCGACGGGCGGGTGGCCAAGGTGCCACCGGCGACGCGCGAGCCGCAGGAGGTCGAGCGGGCTGTCTACCGCATCAACTGGCTGTCGGCGTCGGGCACGGGCGTTGTCGCGACGACGCTGCTTGCGATCCCGTGGCTCGGCGTGCCGTGGCGGCGGGCGGGCCGCATCTGGTGGAGCAATCTCGCGGCGCTTTCCACCGCGCTTGCCACGATCGCGGCGATGCTCGCGCTCGCGTTCGTGACGCGGTATTCCGGCACCGACGTCACGCTCGGCCTCGCGCTCACGTGGTCGGGGGCGGCGTATCCCTTCTGTGCGGCGCTCCTCGGATGGCTGGGCGTCGCGCTCACCGGCTCCGACACGTCGAGCAACGCGATGTTCGGCAGCCTGCAGCGCGTGACGGCCGAGCAGCTCGGTCTCGATCCGCTCCTCATCTGCACGGCCAACAGCACCGGCGGCGTGATGGGGAAGATGATCGACGCCCAGAGCATCGTCGTGTCGGCCACGGCCACCGGCACGCACCGGCAGGAAGGCGCGATCCTGCGCCGCGTGTTTCCGCATTCGCTGGCGCTCGCAGCCCTGATGGGCCTGCTCGTGTGGCTCCAATCCGGCTTGCTCGCATGGATGGTGCCGTGAAGTCCGTCAGGATGAATTCGTTCACCCTGCAGCGGGTGAAAGCCCGCGGGCACCGGGTTGAATTGCCACCCCACATCATGCCCGCAGCCAATCACTCCCCGCGCACGAGCCGCGCCACGGCGCGGGCGTCGGCCTCGGCGCACGTTTTTGCCCGTACTGTCGCGGATGGCGACTGCGGAGTGACGACGCGGCCCGTGCGGGGATCGATGGGCGAGCGGCCGGGGCGGGCGGTGCTCGTGGCGACGGCTTCGCCGGGGGCGAGATCGACGACGGCGAAGGTGTCGCGCAGGGCGACACGCCATGGCTCGCGAACGGTACGGCCGCCCCAGGCGCGGACTTCCCCACCAAGCTCCACGAGATGGTCCGTCGAGCCGAGCGAGACAAGGCGC
The DNA here is from genome assembly GCA_027486095.1 of Planctomycetaceae bacterium. GTDB lineage: Bacteria > Planctomycetota > Planctomycetia > Pirellulales > UBA1268 > RGVT01. The sequence continues at coordinate 12,035 of JAIXPT010000382.1, forward strand.
TCACCGATCGCATCGACGGCGTAGCCCGGGCCGATGCCACTGAGATCAAGCGCGACGTGGTCGCGGGTCTTGCGAAGCGCGGGCGGCTGCTCCTGGATCTCGACGAGGTGCATGCCCGCCACGGCCCCCGCGGTGGCCGTGAGGTCGAAGGCCCCGCGCGTGTCGTCGTGCACGCGCCGGGCGACCACCACGACGGCGACGAGATCGGGAGACACGGTCACCCACTCCCCCGCCTCCGCGCGGTTGAACCGGCTGGCATCCGAGTCGCTGCGCCATGTGCTGAGCGCACGGTCGAGCCGCGCGAGCACGGCCTCGATCTCGCGATGTACTTCGCCCTGCGATCTGCCCGGAATGTCGCCGCCGAGTGTCACGCGGTAGGTCGTGCCCATCGCCGGCCCTGCGAATGTGGGGAGCTCGCCAGCCACGGCTGACAGGGAGATGACGACGTAGAGGATCGCAACGATGCTTTTCATCGGGGCCACCAGTGGGCGAGCGCGGCGGCGGTGAGGCAGGCGAGCATGGCGCCATCGCGCCAGGTGAAGCGGTCGGAGCGGCTATTGAGCCGGAGATGATCGAGCAAGGCGCCCGTGGGGCAGGCGTGGCGGCAGTAGGCCATCGGGTAGAAAGCGCTCGCAACCAGTCCCGCAGCGAAGATCACGAGCGCCGCCACGCCGGCGACCGTGGGCAGATACGCGTCGAACGGCTCGAGATCGACGATGTTGAGCGGCAGGTGAAAGACCGCCGTGAGGATCGCAAGCGCGAGCAAGGCCCACGGCAGGGCCACGAGCCACGGCCGCAGCCATGCCGGCACGCTCCGCTTTGGCTTCACGAGCCGCACGAGCAATTGCTGCGCCGCGCCGTGGGCGCAGAGGTGCGAGCAGTAGACGTTCTTGCGGGTCGTGGCGGGGAGGGCGACCGCGGCGGCAGCAAGCGCCGCGAGCACGATGGCCCCGCGCGGCACGCCCGCCTGGGCCCAGCCCCACACTTGCGCCTGCGAAAGGAGCGCTCCCGCGCCAAAGCCAAGGTATGCGAGCACGGCGAGCGGCAGCGCGAGCCGGCCAAACCACGTGCCGCGGAGGCGCGTGAAGGCCGTCACGATGCCGATCGCGACGAGGCCGAGGGCACCGAGCCGGGGGCCGTCGAGATCGCGGGCGAGGCTCGCCAGCCACGACCGCCCCACGGCGGCGGGAGCTCGAGCCTGTGCCCGGGCGGCTCGCACGATGCCCTCGGCGACAGCTTGGCTCGTCATCGTGGCGCCGCTCACGCCCTCGATGCCGGTCGCGGTGGGATCGATGCCGGTGAGCTCCTCGATCGTCATCCCCCGATAGATGCGGCGAAACGCCCGGTCGTCGCGGACGTAGCCCACGTAGGGCTCGTTGTCGAATGTGGCGAGCACGGCCACGCCGGCGACCTTGCCAGTGGGATCGAAGCCGATCACGGCGTCGGTCGGCCCCTGGTAGCCGATCACGCGGTCGGCCGCGGGGCTCGTGCGGAGCGCCCAGCCCAGCGGAACGCGTTCGGCCGCCTGCACGCGGATCACAGCGGGGTCGCCGGCGTCGGGCTCGATCGCTACGGCCTCGGGAAAGATTCGCTTGAGGTCGTCGAGCGTGGGCGCGGCAGCGAACCGACTGCCGGCTGCCGAGCCGCCGAGCCGGAGCGAGAGGCTCTCGGCGATCGCGTGGCAGGTGAGCGTGGAGCCAGCCACGGCATCGACGCTGCCCGCGGCGAGTGCCTCGAGATCGTCGAGCGACTTTCCGCGAAATGCGGTCAGATAGCGGGTGTCGCGCTCGATCGCCGCCACGTGGTCGCGGGTGTCGCGGCTGGAGAGAATTTCGATGCCCGCCACGCGGAGGTCGCGGTCGCAGACGACGAGGAGATCAGTCGGGCCCGAGAAGCCGATCGCGGCGTCGCCCGCGGGAGACGTCTTGAAGATCGTGCCCACGCGTTCGCCGGAGTCGGCGAGCACGTCGCGGCCGCCCGCGACGGCGCCCGAGTCGCCGCCGATGGCCGCCGCGTCAGGCAGGTGGCGGCGGATGCGCCCGATCGAGAGCGCGGCGAGGTCGGCGCCTGTTTGCCTGGCGAGATACGCGCGGTGTTCGGCATGCACGAGCCACGCGAGGGCGGCGACGATGGCGAGGCGCGCCGCATGGGCGGCGTACATGCGGAGTTTCATAGATCACAGTGTAGGGAATAACGCTCCGGCTCTGTCGTCTGCCGATGTGGCGACGGAGCTCCAGCTCTGTCGAATCCGGGCCGCATTCGACAGGCCTGGAGGCCTGTCGCTACATCATGCGGCGCCGGAGCCCTAGCTCTGTCGAATGCGTTACTTCGCAGGCACGAGCATCACGGCGTCGGCGTGGGCGTTGCCCTTGGCCCCGTCGGTCGAGATCACGACCACGCACTGGTCGCCCTTGCCGAGCCTCACCTTGCCAGCCGAGGCGAAGCCGTCGAGCGGCGCCGGCTTCCGCATGTCGAATCGCACGCTCGTGCGGCCCTCGGCCGTCTCCACGAGCACCGGCACCGCGGAGCCGCGGTTTTCATGCGGCCGCCAGGCGACGAGCACGTCGTAGGTGCCCGGCGCCGGCGCTTGCAGTTCATATTTGGCAGTGGCCCCCGAATCGCTCGATGCATAGAGATAGCCCGAGCCGACAAACCCTGCGAGCGAGGCGCCCGGCTGCCACGGGCCCTCGCGCGTGGCTTCGCTGTCGTCGCGGACGACGGCCCCTTTCTCGCGGGCCAATTTCCGGGGATCGATGCCCGTCGGCGGCCCTTCGGGCGCCGCCAGCGGCAGGGCGTCGGCCGGGATCTCGATCGCCGATTGCAGCGTCGCCCGCCGAGCCTTGCCCGGCAGCTGCAGGAGCTCGTGCATTTCAGCCCAGTGCTTTTCGTAGACATCGCGCGGTGTCGCGCCATGCTTCACGGCCACGCTCGCCGCCTTGCCGACGACTTCTCCCATCATGCCGCAGGTTTTCATCACGCGCACGGTGCCGAGCGCCTCGTGCGTCACGGAGACGCACCGGCCCGCCATGAAGAGATTCTCGATGTCCTTGGAATAGAAGCAGCGATAGGGCACGGGATAGCCGTAGGTGCGGTCTACGCGCTGGTCGTGCACGGCGATCGAGATGAAGGGATTGTCGGGAAACTTCTGGGCATATTCCTTCTTGGGATAATGGAGATCGATCGACCACGTGCTGGGCACGCAGCCGTCCGGGAACTCGCGCTTGGTCACGATGTCGTCCTGGGTGAGCACCACGTCGCCGAGGATGCGCCGGCTCTCGCGCGGGCCGCCGACATACGCCACCCACGTGAGGATGGCATTTTTATGATCGGCAGCGCCGTCGCCGTTTTTCATGGCGTTGAACGCGCCATATACGGCCCGCAGGTTCCAGTCGCGGATGCCCTCGGCGTCGGCGAGCGGATCCTTGTCGAAGCCGCTCTCCCAAAACCACTGGCCATGGTGGTCGCGGGGATAGGGAAAATCATCCATCGTGAGCGGCAGCGCCCAGGGCGTTTCGGGAAACGCCTGCGGGGCGTCGAGCTCCTCCCAGGCCCACATGTTGCTCATCCCCATCCGGCCCTTGGGCTCCATCACGGTCTCTGCGCCGGCCAAATGGCCGATCGTGGCATGGCCCGTGGCGTCGCAGAAAAACGTGCCCGTGAACCGCAGTTCCTGCCCGCTCTTCACGTCGAGGCAGGTGATGCTCTTGATGCGATTGGCTTCTTTGGCCAGGGCGAAAGCATGCGTGTGCAAGAAGAGGTCGATATGCGGCTCGTCGCGCACGACCTGCTCCTTTTTGGCGTCGCCGTATTCCTCGAATGTGCCCGGGCTCTTTTTGGCGTGGTCGCAAAACTCCTCGATGATCTCGCCGATCCGCGGATACTTGCCGCGTCGAATCAGCCCCATCGCCCACACCCGCACCTCGCTCGAGCCGTTGCCGCCGAGCACGCCGCGGTCTTGAATCAGCGCCACCTTGAGGCCCATGCGCGCCGCCGAGATTGCCGCACCCATTCCGGAGTAGCCGCCGCCCACCACCACGAGGTCGTAGGGGCCGACCTCCTTCGGCGTATCGGAGAGCCCGAGGGCCGTGCGCCGCCAGCCAGCGAGGATCGCCGAATCATTCGGTGGCGGCATGGCCTCGGTCGTAAGCACGATGCAGTCGCAGCGGCCGTTGAAGCCGGTGAGGTCGTGGAGGGCGAGGGTCGCCTCACCCGCGGAGAGCGTCACGGTGCCGCCGTCGTGCCAGCCCCACTCGGCCCCCTTCGTGCCAAACGTCTCGGCGATGGGTGTGCCGTTGAAGACGACCTGGAATTTTCCCGGCGTGCCGGAGGCGTTCCACCGGGCCACCCAGTCTTTCGTGCGTACGAACACGCGGTAGGTGCCGGCCGTGGGAATGCGCACCTTCGTGGTCGCATCGGCCACAGGTTTCCCGAGCCCGTGGGCGATCAGGTAGGGCGAGCCCATCTCACCGATGAACTGCGTGTCGAGGCTCCAGCCGCCGGGCGATGAGAAGCTCTCGGCCTCGACGAGAATGGTGGCGGCATGCAGTAGTCCTCCGCAAGAGAAGATGACCATCCCTAGGGCGAGGATGGAGAGCATACGGTTCATCGGTTTACTCCTCTGTGGTGCTTAGACTTCCGTTACTACATCCAGCGATTGTATTGTAAAACGGGGTCCGCATGCATACTGTCCGTCATGGTCTTGTCTGCATAGCTTACGCGGCAGTGATTTTGGCGGCAGCGAATCTACTGGCCACCATAGTCCTACAAACGACGCGCACGACGACGAAGATCCTTGTCGGCAGGCATGAAATCTTGCTCCCGTTGCCGCTACGTTCCATCGCAATGATCGATCCTCGCTCCGGTAGTTCATACCATAGGCGACGATGACGAGATCGGGCTTGAACCGCGCTCCCTGGCTGTCGGCCCGGGTCGCCGCGTAGCCCGAAGTGGCACCACCGCGGGAATGGTTCATGCACTCGATCGGACCACTGTATTGCCAGCCCGAAGCACGAGCAACCCGCAGCGCAGTTCGTAGTCGCGGCCAGCTTCGAGTTTTCCATCCGTCAGATTGCAGACCACCTCGATGATCCGCCGTGCCGGATAGAGCAACTGCACGACGGCCTCGGCGGCACGGTCCTCGACGAGCGGCAGGCAGGCCTCACGATAGATCATCGCCGTTGTGAGCGGGGCGATTCCCTCTTCCCAGTCGTCGTTCCATGCTGGCTCCGAGACGACTTCGAGCGTCGGCTGGGTGTGGCCCACCGCGACCGGGAGCCCGTACACCTCGTAGGGCAGCGGCTTGCCGGTGATGCGCACCTCGAGCCGCAATGTTCGCGCGCCGTCAAGCCGGCCCAGCATAGCGTTGACGGCATCGGTCACGTCGAGCACGTAGGTCGTTGCATGCCCCGGTTTGACGGGCATCGAGGCGACGAGTGCCGCAGGCCCGTCGGCCGTGGCGGGCAGCGACACATGCACTGCGCCGCGTTCGCCGCTCTGCCGTGCTCCGGGCCGCTTCACAGGCACCTTCGCGACGTCGGCGAGGCGCAGCCGGGCAAGCGGCACGATGCGATCGGCGAGTGCAGCGAGATCGAATTCCAGCGCAATTCCAGCCGACGGGGCGTCCGGCTCATTCGACAAGACCAGCGCGTCAGCGGGCGCGACGCCTTTCGGCAAGGTTCCAAGCTGCTCAACGTGCGTCGCCGCTAGCCGCGAGACGCTCCCCGTAATTCGCGGATCAGATTCGGGGTTGCCGGCCCGAGCGCAGGCCGCGCATAGGACGGCGGCGATCAGGGCGGCTCTTGGCACGTGAACGCGATGGATGAAATGTCTCATCGCGTCGCCGATTCCTGCACGCTTTCGGCATCTGCGACCTTCCGTAAATACCCTGCAAGTACATCGACGAGTTCGTCTTTGGATGGATCAAAGCACTCGAAGGCATGTGGCCAGCGGAAATGAATGTGCTGGCTATGGCTGTCGGCGATATTGGCCGCGATCCAGGCCGATAGCGGCCGCCCTGCTTTAACGAACAACAGTGGCAGGCAGTGGTCCCGCTCGATCATGTGGAAGAGCGGCACCGCTTCGTTGTGGAGCCATGGGTCCTTGTCCGGGAACGCCGCCCAGTTTCCAGACACCACTCCGATGGCTCCGTCGAGCGAAATGACGCCATGGACCTCGCTGGAAACATCCCGATGCTGACCATCGCCCTCGAATCGAGGATCGCCATTCGTCACGCCGACCAGCCCGGCAATGTTGCCCCCTGCGGAACCGCCGGCCGTGATGATGAAGTCAGGGTTGAGGTTATAGGCTGCTGCGTTTTTCCTGACCCACCGCACCGCTGCCTTCACGTCCCACACCGCCGCCGGAAAGCGGGCCTCGCGCCCGAGCCGGTATTCGACGGCAATACAAGCAAACCCCTTCTTGGCCAGACTCATGGCCACAGGCCGGTTGGTACGGTGGCTGCCGTCGAGCCAGCCACCCCCGTGGATGAAAAACACCACCGGGAGAGACCCGATCGGTGACGTCTTCGGCGTGTAAAGATCGAGCAAGAGGGCCCGCTCTCCGAGGACGTTGTAGGTCACGTTTTCATGGACGTGGAGGTCGGCCTCTGAAGGACGCCTGGCGGGCCGCACGTCGCTGATCACCGATTCATCGAGCTGCATCGTCTTCCGAATCGCCGGAAGAAAATTGTTTGTCATGAACCGGAGGACTTCGGCGTCTGCTCGCGCGTATTCGCTTTCTGCCTTGACGAGTAGGCCGCCGGCATCCCGCACCAGCGGGACCACGTATTTTTCATGGAACGGTGAGGGTGGCGGAAAACCCTGCAGGTAAGGGTTGGAGCCCTTGTTCCGAACGTCCGCCAGACGGCCGTTGCTGCTGATCAAGTCATGGTCGTCGATGGCCCGATTGAGCAGGCTGTCCGCGGCGGCGAGCGTGGCGAAGTCGGAACGATGCACCGTTCCACCGGCATCCTCGATCTCGAACTGCACTCGCACCGGCTGGTCGCACGCAGACTCTTGCATGCTGAATTCGAATGGGTATGTATCGTCGGTGTGGTGTGTGACCGAACCGCAGTGATCAACGGTGAATTGGACGCGATGCACATCGCTGGCACGGCAATCCACGTAGGCATAGACCCACGTCAGCCGCTCCCCAAACGAAAGCCTGATGGCCCGCGCTGAGCCACACGGCATGACCGCGGTGACATCGGTTGTCCCGCGACCGCCGACCGGTTGTGACCAGAGTTTGTCCTGGAACGCGGGTGTCGGCACGAGCCCATTGATGACCAGCGACGTGAGTCCCCGCGGTGCGATGGGTACATGCACGCGCCCACCCTCCACCGGCACCGGCGTCGGCATCTTCACACCGTCCTGCCAGACCTCGGCCACGACAGTGCCCATCGGTCGGGCGAATCGCGAAAGATCGATCATGACCGCGACGTCATCGAGCGACCGATCGCATTGGTTCATGAAGGCGATGCACAGACTGTCCGCGCTGCGGCCAGCCACGTAATTCACCTGCACGCTGTCTGTCGTAATCAGGCCCTTCGGCATCCAGGGCCGCACGCCGCTGCGGTCGTGGAATCTCCCGGGTGCGCCGTACACGCGGCCGCTGAGATAGGCATAGCCCTCCGCAAACTCTGCGGGAAACTCGATCGCGCCGTTCGACCGGGCGTAGGCATCGGCAAAGAGGTAGTCGAGCACGAGGTTCGCCATCGGCAGGCTGTGGTTGTAGTGCATCGACGTGGTCACCCTGAGCTCGTCGAACGGGTGCGATGCGAAGTCGGCCTTCTCCTGCGCCGTGGAATACCGGGTGTTGAAGTGGTAGCCCGGAAAGCCGGCGAATCGGCCGACGAGTGCCGACCGGGCGATGTCGTGAAGGAACGGGTCGGCTGCGTCGTGCGACAGCCGCATGAAGAGCGGGGCGTGCATCGCAAGATAGAGGGCGATTCGCTGCACGGTGCCGTTGCCTTCGCAAACGAGCCCCTGTTCCGACACCCGCCAGGCCGGCACGGTCTCTGGGGCGACGCGCACCAGGCCGTCCTCGTCGGGCCTGCCGCGGCGCGGGGCGAAGCCGGTCTGGTTCACCGTGACGGAGCCCTCGGGCACGGCCGGATAAAACCAGACGAGCCGGGCGTACTGCCGAGCCCCGGCGTGGGCGGCAGCCAGATGCCGGGGATCACGGGTTTCGAGCCACAGCTCGTAGAGTTCCTTCCACGGCGGGAGCATGTAATCGAAGAACGTGCCCGTGCCCGCTTCCGTGAAGTCGGTCGGGGGGTGAGCGGCACGGTTCGCGATCCAGGCGTCGGCTTTCCGCACGGCGGACTCGAGCGACTGCCGTTGGCCTGTGGCGCGGTACAGCCAGAGGTCGTTCTGCCACGAGTTGGCCGGGCTCACCCATTCCATGTTGAGCATCCGATCGACGCCTTCAAGTCGCTCGGCGCTCGCGAGAAAAGAGGGCGAGGCGCCCTGCGAAAGCCGCTGGAAGGCTGCCAATTCCGACACGGGCATCGCCGGGCCGGCGAGCCTCCGGGACGGCGTCTGAGAGCTGGTTGCCGTGTCGCTGAGCGCGAACAGGAATTTCTCGCGGGAGAGCAGGTATTCGAGGATCGGCACTCCCTGGTCGCGAAAGAGCCGTTCGTCGTCGGTGACGATCGCGAGGCTGATGGGATGGAGTGCGCTGACGTTCTTGACCGTGCCCTCGGCGTCGGGATAGGTGAATGCGCGGTTGGCAGCGTCGAACCGGCCAGCCGGCCCCGTGGCGAAGGCGAGGATGTTGTCGAGTGCCGTGTTGAGCGAGGTGAGCGTGTTTTCACGGCGGTCGCGGAAGCCGCAGACGTCGCGGGCCACGTGTTCGAACGCCGCGTCGAGCGGCTTGGGCGTGGCGACCAGCACGACGGAGAACGACCGCGAATCGCCGGCCGACAGCACGGCGTCGGGCATGCCGGGAAAGGGTGCAAAGACGAGGGGCTGGGCCTTTCCCAGCGCGTTGCGCACGCTCACGCCGAACCTGCGCCGGCTCGACAGGGGCATCTCGAATGGAAACTGGCTCGGGTCAGCCACGACACCGACCGTGCCGCGAGCCGACTGCACGAGACAGCCGGGAATCGAGCAGATGTCGTCGGGGATCAAAACACTTTCAGGCGGCAGCCGACGGTCGTTCCAGACGAGAGGCTGGAAGAGTTCGACGACGTCGTCGAGCGCCGCTGCCGGTACGCCGGCGTAGGCGACGGTCCACATGCCAGCTGTGCGGGCGGTGAGCGTGGAACGGATCCGCACGAGGCCGCCATCCGGTGGCACCACCACCTCGGCCTCGACCTGACAGTCGGGATGGTCGAACCGCCAGCGTACGCCAGCTCCGTGCCGCTCGATTCGCGGAGATTCGAGCGTCAGGACGTCGCCCATCTCGAAGACGTCGGAGGCGATCCGCCCATCGGGGCGCTTGACGCCGACGAGGTTGTAGATCGGCTGTGTCCACTTCACACCGGCTGCCGGCAGAGGTCGCCCGGAGTGAACCGCCACGAACGAAGGACGAAAGACGATCGATTGACCGCCTGCCTGGGGTGTCATGAGCACCGAGCCATCGGCGTCGATCCGCACCGCCGGCCCTGCGTCCGCCGGAGAAATCGCAAGACACGAGAAGAGCATGAACCCGAGGGCGTAGCGAAATTCGAGCACGGGAGTGGAACCCTCACGCAAACAGGTCGAGCACGGGCTTGCCATCATGTGCGATCGTGAACGGCCGGCCTGATGGCGAATGCTCCGTGGCGGCGATGTCGATCCCCAGGGCAGTGGCGACGGTCGCGTTGAAGTCGGGCATCGTGACCGGCTTGTCGGCGACACGAGTTCCCGAAGCATCGGATGCTCCGTAGACGGTTCCCCCCTTGATGCCCCCGCCGGCAAGCCACCAGGTGAATGCCCCCGGATGGTGGCCGCGGCCGGCCGTAACCGAATTGATCTCAGGCGAGCGGCCGAACTCCGTCGTCAGGATCACGAGCGTCGTCGCGAGTAGGCCGCGCTCGTGGAGGTCGGCGAGCAGTGCGGCAAGCGCCTGATCCGTCGGTGGCGTCATCTGCTCCATCTGCACGACATGGTCGTTGTGCGTATCCCAGTTGTGCTCATCGTTGACCTCCACGAACCGCACGCCATGCTCGATAAGCCGGCGGGCAAGCAGGCAGCCCTTGCCGAAAGTGTGGGGGCCATAGGCGGCTGCGACGGATGCCGGCTCGCGCGAGATGTCGAAGGCTGCGAGGTCCTTGCTCCGCATGAGGCCGACCGCCTCCTCATGGATCTTGGCGTAGGCGGCCGCCGTGCGGTTTTTCGTGCCGGAGGTAAATCTGCTCGACAGGGTTCGGGAGAGCGCATCGCGGCGGGCAAAGTCGGCCGGTGTCTCGCCGCGCAGGAGGGTCGAGTTTTGCAGGCCTGCGGCAGGATCGATGATCGGCAGCGGGGCGAGATGCGACGCCATGTAGCCGCTGCCGGGGTGCTGCGGGCTTCCGTTGACGAGCACGAAGCCGGGGAGCAGTGGGTTGTCCGTGCCGAGTTGCTTGAGCGTCCACGTGCCCAGCGACGGGTGGCTGATCGTTGGCGTCTGAAAATAGCTGGTTTGGGCGAGGTAGGCGCCGCGCTCGTGTACGCCCTGCGTCGATGTCATCGATCGCACGAGTGCGATGTGGTGCATCTGGCGGGCGAGTTTCGGGAACCACGCTCCGACCTGTACACCGTCGGCGCTCGTGGCGATCGCTCGCACGCCCGCCATCTCCGGCCGGCCGGGCTTCGGATCGAACGTATCGACGTGGGACATGCCACCCCGCAGATAGATCGCGATGACCTGCTTTGCGTGGCCTCCGACAGGAGGCGCTGCCGACGCCCGCCTGGCGAGGCTGCCGACGCCGACGCCGAGGAAGCTCTTGGCAAACCACTCGATGAAGCGACGGCGCGAAAAGTCGGTGTCGATCGAGGACATGTCTTTCACCTCACTGCACGAACAGGAATTCAGGCGTGTTCACGAGGGCCCAGGCGATGTCGCGCTCCGGCGTTGCGGCGGCCTCCCACGCGTCGCGGCAGGCCCGCGACTCCTCGTCGGTCGGGCTCCGGATCAGGATGGCCTCGTAGAGCGTGCGAATCCGGTCGTCGCGATCCTTGACCGTCGCGAGCGACTTCATGAGGAGCGACGTGGGGGCCACCACCGCGCCGGTCAGGTCGCCGTTCATGAGCGACAGCGCATGTGTCACCTTGGCGTCGCGACTGAAGGCGTCGATCTCCCGTCGGTCGGATTGGCCGAACTGCCGCAGAAAGTGGCCGAGTTGTACAGGCACGGCCAGTTCGGAGGCGCGCACCCAGCCGGAATTGAGCCGGCTCCAGCGGGGGTCCGCTTCCTTGGCCCTAGCTGGGGGCTCTACACCAGCGGAAACCTTGAGATCGGTGAGCTCGCGGTTGACGATTTTCAACTGTGCATCGAGCCGGCGCTCTTCTTCACTGTTGCCGCTGCGCCGGGCCGCATCGAGGCTGACGAGCAGTGCCTTGCGCCGAAGGTCGTTCTCGCGGCGATTGCGAAAAAACTCGCTCATGACGCGAGAGCGAGCGAGCAGTTCGTCGGGGCCCATGGTGGCGAGCCGGTGATACTCTTCCCGCTCCCAGGTGTGGTCGTTCGGCGTCTTCCGCTCGTCGAGATCCTGGACGAGGAGCGTGAGCAACGAATCCCAGACCTGCTCCGCAGACAGTCGACGCACGAGGGGACCCCGCAGAGCGGACGGCTGCCCGGGGGCAGGAGGCTCGTCGTCTGCCCCGCTCTGATAGAGACGCGTATTGAGCACAACCGCGAGGAATGCCCGCTCGTCGAAGCCAAGGCGTGCCATCATCTCGGAGAGGAAGGCGAAGAGTTCCGGCTGTGCGGGCCGCGTCATCGGCGACAGCGAATCGACGGGCTCAACGAGGCCGACGCCCAGTACCCGCTTCCAGAGCCGGTTGGTGATGTTCCGCGAGAACCGCGGATTGCGCGGAGATGTCATCCAGGCGGCGAGCGCCTCTCGGCGCTTTTCCACCGCGGCCGGCGCCTCGTCGCCGAATGGAGTGCGCGTGCCGGCCTTCGTGCCACGGGCCGGCTCGAGCGCGTAATCTTTGGGATAGACGAGCTCGTTCGTCGTGTCTTTCGTGAGCCGCTTGAGGACGGCGACGGTGCGGCTCGCGGCCTGGCGGACGTTGTCTCCGGCCTGGGTGTCTTCGAGCTTGGCCTTGAGCGCCTTCCAGTGCCTGACGTTATCGACCGAGAAGCCCGCTTCGCTGCACAGGTTCGTGACGCCGAACGTATACGCGGAGAGCTGATAGAAGTCCTGCTGTGTGACGGGCTCGTGCGGATGATCGTGGCACTGGGCGCATTCGATCCGGGTGCCGAGGAATACGCGGGCCATGTTCGACGTGTGATCGAGCGGCATGCCGAGGTCACGAAGATAAAATCCAACTGCTCCGTCATCCCACGGGTACCCACTCGACGTCACGAGCCGGCGCACGAACTTGTCGTAGGGCATGTCGGTGCGCACCGATTCTTTCACCCACTCGTCGTACATCCAGCCAGGCGTGCCGGCGATGATGCGGAGCAGGTCGGCTTTCCAGTTGAACGTGTGGCTGACATATCCCGGCCCGTCGAGAACCTCATCGATCAGCCGAGCCCTCTTGCCGGTCGATCCGTCGGCGAGAAACCGGCGTGTTTCCGCGAGACTCGGGATTCGGCCGGCCACATCGAGATACACCCGCCGCAGGAACACCTCGTCGTCGATCGGGGGGTTGAGTCGCGTACCCTGCGTCGCGTGCCACGCGTCGATGAGCCCATCGACCTGGCGAGCAAGCGTCGGAACGTCGGCACGCGAGAGCTGTGAACCGGCAAATTCGATCGCCGGCTCGCGGTGCTCGAATGCCTGCCACGAGCCGAATGGTGCGCCGGCGGTGATCCAACGGCGCAGGAGATCCCGCTCACTCTCCGAGAGCGGCTGCCCTCCGCCCTTGAGCGGCGGCATGAAGTGCTCATCGGTGAGCGGCAACGACACGCGGGCCAGCAGTTCACTCGCATCCGGCTTGCCCGGCACGATCACAGCTGCCTCGTGGATACCTGTGGCCGTGTCGAGTTTCATGCCGGCGGCGGGCTCAGCCTTCTTGCCGCTGTGGCAGGCGAAACAACGCGAATAAAGAAGCGGCAGCACGTCGCGCTCGAAGTCGGGCGATGCGGCGCCGGCTGCAGTTTCGGCTGCGGCCGGCGCGTCGGGCATGAGGCTCGCGACGAGCGGAGCCGCCACCAGTCCGGCTGCAATGACGCGTCCGAGCTGATTCATGGCCCCACCAGTTCCGGCTGGTGGCCGATCACGAGTTGCACGTCGTCGAGATAGTGGGCCCCAAACTCGTCGGTGCGCTGGTGGGGATCCTTGGAGTCGTTGGAGATTCCGGCGCGGATGAGCAGATAGTCGGTTTCAGGTGGCAGCCGCAGCTCGTTGGTCGCCCGCTGCCAGGTGACAGGATCGGCATCGAGGCGCACCCGGCTGCTCTGCGAATGGGCGAGCGAATTCCGTGATACGTTGGCGTCGCCCAGAGGAACACCGTCGTGGACCAGCGCCGTGTCGAGGGCATAGATGGTGAGCGTGCAGGAGAGCGGATCGGTGGCGGCGGAACCGGCGGCGTTGAAGAGCGCCCCGAGCTGCACCACCACGGTCCCGTCGATAAAATCGCGGCGCAACTGCCGCACGTCAACGAGCTTGAAGACGTCGCTCGAGTGACTGTCCGGAATGAACCGGCCCTCGTAGTCGCCACGAAGAAAACGCAGCATGCATCGACCCTCCGCCGGTGGGACACCGTCACTCGCACCGACGAGATCGGCATGATCGCCACTCCATACCCCGGGCTCCGACGGGATGCCCAAAGCCTGCAGCTTGGGGTCACCCTCGAAGCCCTCGCGCATCACCGTGACTGCCACGCTGCGGACCGGCACGGCGTAGGCGAGGACGATCGACGCCCCGCACAGACCGAAAAGCACGCCGGCGACGATGGCCGCAGCTCGCGAGCCGAGAGCCGTTCGCCACTCAGACCGCTGCATCAAAGACGGCATGCGATATGCCGCCTGACGCAGCTGCTCGTGCACCAGCATCGAGAGGACGAACTGGTCGCTGAACAGCTTTCGCTTTGCAGCATCGCCGGCCAGTTCCCGCTCAAACGCTTCCTGCTCCGCGGGGGATAGCGCGTTATCCTGAAACCGCACGAGCAGTTCGCGGAATGCCAAGTCGTCTGCCGATCGGCAGTCGTTTTCTGAATTCTGATCGAGCATCATGATCCTTCGTGCTGCAGGCGAGCCCGCATGCAGTCTCCGAGCGACTTGTGGACCCGGGTGAGAGCCTGGTAGATGGTTTCGAGCTTCCGCCCCATGAGTGCAGCGACGTCGGGGCAGGAACGCCGCTCGAAGTAGCGGAGACGCAGTAGTTCGCGGTTGTTGGCGGTGAGCCGCTCGAGGCAGGCACTCAACGCCTCTGCCAGCCCGTCGGCCTGGGCTTTTCGGGGCCATTCGTCGGCAAGCGTGGCGAGGAGGCTGTCGCTCAGGCCTGAGTAGTGCCCATGGCGAGCCCGCAGGACGTCGATCGCCCGGTTTTTGCCCACGACCCGAGCCCAGTGAATGAGATGCTCGGACGTCTCGAAATCGTTCTCGCGACTGACGGCCTTGACGCACACTTCCTGAAAAATGTCTTCAGACACGTGAAAATCACGGGTTACCGTTGCGATGTAGGCAGTCAGGGGCAGTCGTTGGCTGAACAGCACGGCGGCGATTTCTTCTGCGACGAGCATTGAGCCTCCGCGGCTATTACGAAGAATCCGCTAAACACTCGACATGCCGGACTTGGGCGGACGACTTCGACGCCGACGATTTTCTGAAAGGGTTGTCTTTTATTTGCAAAAACGCCCTTCCGGAGAGGCGGCGGAAGGTTGTAAGAGCCGCGATGTCGAGTTGCAGAGCCTCTATCCGTATAAATTCATTAGGGGTGGGATGATCCGCCCGGCGTTGTGATCAAGGTCGTCTCATGGGCAAGGCACTGGCGGCGGGATTTCGAGGACGTGGTCGATGCACGGCATTTACGCTCGTCGAACTTTTGGTCGTCATTGCGATCATCGGCCTGCTCATCGGCCTGCTCCTCCCGGCCGTGCAGGCAGCCCGCGAGGCAAGCCGGCGGTCATCGTGCGCGAGCAACCTCAAGCAGGTCGGTCTCGCTGTTCACAACTTCGAAAATATAAAGAAAAGAATCCCGCGGTTGCGGTCTGGAAATGCTGGCGGAGCCCACTCATGGGCCTTGCTGCTCCTGCCTTTTCTCGAGCAGCAAGCGGCCTTTCAGAGGTTTGGCGGCTCCATCTATGGTGGCAACCCGTACGACGGAATCGTAAATCTCACGAATTCGACATTCAAGAACACGGGCGCGCTGGCGACGCGGGTGGCCGAATTCAACTGCCCTTCGAGAAATCGCACGACGTTCTTCACAACGTATAACACGCCAGGGGCCAATGCCTCCGGTCAATATGGGTTTTGTGGCGACTATGCGCTCAACGTCGGCACGTCGTGGTCAATGCCCATCAATGGCCCGTTCCCAAACGATTATTTTGATACGGGATTGTTTGCCGGGTTGAGAGGCGGGGTGGGTTTGCGGCTCGCCGATATCAGCGACGGTCTGAGCAAGACGGTGTTTGCGGGAGAAAAGCATGTCCCGCCGACTCGTTTTGGCACCGCTGTCTACGTCACCCAGTCCAACCCCAGCCCTTCGGGAGTCGATGACTACGACAACACCGTGTACTCGTCGTTTGCCAACTCCTGGAACAACGCTCGTCTCACGCATAGTTTGGGCTTGGCCGATGGGCCAAACGACACATCGGCCAACAGTCGCTTCTTCGGCGGCTACCATCCCGGAACAGTCCTGATGTTGATGGGCGACGCGAGTGTACGAGTGTTCCAATCGCAGATCGCCGGAAGCGTGCTCCAAAGCTTGGGCTCACGATCAGGAGGAGAAGTGTTTGACACCGGTGCCTACTAGGACGGATTCACCGATCTCAATGCTTCTGCAGGACGCCGCGATGTCGAGATGCCGTGCGATGACTACGCTGTGCAGTTCCGCTTGGAGCGGGCGCTTCCTCGTAGTGATGGCGTCCATCATGATGTCGGGGTGTGGTGATCGCCGGTTCCCCGTCGAGGGCAAGGTCTGCTATGAGGATGGCACGCCATATTCGGGGGGCGGCGTGGTGGTCATGGAGACTGCCGTTGGGAAGAAAATAATCATGAAGCGGGCCCCGATTAGCCCGGACGGGACATTTCGTACGGCAGCGGGCACCCCGAGCGGCGCCGTCGCGGGCACCTACCGAGTGAGAATTCTACCCGCAGCCGTTGATGAAGAACGTGATGACGGCAAGCCCGCGCCACCGCTTCCGTACGATAAGAAATTCTCGTCCTTTGAAACCTCCGGCCTCGAGTGGGTCGTGGGGCCTGCCATGTCTTCCCGTGACCTCATGATCGACTTGGGGAGTCGGCCGGCATCCCAATGATCGGCGTTGGAAAAACAGGCACGCCATATCGCCTGCTTCGGGCAGTTCGGTGAATTCCGGCCGCGTGCTTTAGGTGCTCGCGCGGCTTTCCCGCGTTTCCCGCCCTTCACGTCCTCAGCGAGGATCACAGAGCGGCTCGATCTGGATATCCCGGTAGCGAATCTGGCCGATGAATCCGCCGTGAATCTGGAGCCCGACCCTGCCCCGCTGTGGAATCGTCTGGTCGGGTTCCGTGTAGTCAGCCATTTCGACGCCGTTGATCGCCAGGCGGATTCGCGGCCCCTCGCAGCGGATGACGTATTCATTCCAACCGTTCTTGGCGAGGGCTAACGCCTGCTGCTGCGTGTCCTTGGGCGGCACGACGAGCAGCTTGTTACGACGGCTCTCGTCGTAGATCGCTCCCGTGATGCCCGGAGCGATGTCGGCCTGGTAGCCGATCATCTCGTGATGATTTGGCACGCGTTGCGATCGGAACTGAATGCCAGCGTTGCAGCTCTTCACGCAGTCGATGCCATACTCCAGGCGAAGCACGAAGTTGTCATATTCCACGTCGGTGGCCAGGAACTCGTTTCGCGGTGCGGGCGTCTCCGGGCTACCGGCCACGATCGTGCCACGCTCGATCCGCCAGGTATGTTCGGTGTCGCCATTCCAGCCGGCGAAGGTCTTCCCGTCGAAGAGTACGACGGTCTCAGCGGCATGCGTATGCACTGCCACCAGCAGCATCGCTGCCAGCACACAACCGAGTCGTGGCATGATCGTCTCGCTTGATTCGTGAGTGAGTCGCATTGAATTCACGATCGCTGCCGTTCGATCCACGGGTTGCGTTCCGGACGGCTCTTCAACAGGTTGGCCTCGTCGTCCAGTCCGCCGTCAGCCGTCACGAAGACCTCCTTTGCGGGATCGAACGAAAGTTTGCGACCCAGAATCCAGGCATTGGCCGCGGCGTGGCACGCGATGTGGCTCTTGCGCATGACGTCGGCGTTACAGACGGTCGGCTGCCGGGACTTGATCGAATCGAGAAAATTTCTCCAGTGGAGGACGACGTCATGCCACTTGGCCGTGTTTTCCGCGCCGGCCACTTCGGCCCGCAGGTTTTCGTCCGACAAATCGATCCGAGACAGGTCACCAGTTTCCACCCAGCCCTCGTCTCCAATGTACTTCACCGGGCACGTGCCGAGCGCCGTGTTCCAGTTGGGCCCCCGGTCGCCGAAGGGAGTTGCCAGGAAGTCGAGAAACAGGAGCACGCCGTTGGCGTAGCAGCATTCGATCCCCTTTTCGGTTGGCTCGAATGTGAGCGGCGTCGTGTCGTCACTGCCGTTTGCCCACTGGCAGAGGTCCACGGTGTGGGCGCCCCAGTCGAGCAGTTTGGCTCCTGAGTCAAAGTCGTAGATGCCACGCCACTTGCCGTCCGCATACAGTTGGTTGAACGGTCGCCACGGCGCCGGGCCGAGCCAGAGATTCCAGTCGCAGATTTCTTTGGGAGGCGTCGGTTCGGCTGGCAACCATTCATTGCCCAGGATCGGGGAGTAGACCGAGGCGTTGAGTCGGGTGATCTTGCCGAGCTTACCCGATTGGGCGAGCCGCCGTGCGGCTGCGTAGTGTGGGGCGCTTCGTCGCTGCGTGCCGGCCTGAAAGATCCGGCCAGTCTTCTTGAACGTTTCGGCGAGCCGCTGGCAGATGTCGATCGTCAGACCGCAGGGCTTCTCGCTGTAGACATCCTTGCCCGCCTCGGCCGCCATCAGGGAGGCTGGACCGTGCCAACGGTCTCCGGTAGCGATGAAGACGGCGTCGATGTCCTGGCGTGCGAGCAATTCGCGGAAGTCGTGATAGAGGACGCAGTCTTTGGTGCCATACTTCTCATCGACCAGCGTTTTGCCGATATCGCGGCGGGAGGCCTGCACGTCGGCGATCGCCACGCATTGCACGTCGGGTAGGCTCAGCATCGCCTTTAAGACGCCCCTCGCGCGGCCGCCGACACCGATCACACCGAGCGTGATCCGCTCACTGGCGGCGGCCGCCTGCTCGAGGCCGAGGGCCCGGGCCGACACGATCGTGGGCAACGCGACAGCGCCAGCCGCCAGGGACTGGGCGAGAAACTCGCGGCGTGATGCGCGGGGGTGATCGAAGCAAGAAGTAGAGGCCAAGGGCTGCGTCATGGGAGATACCTGCGGACTTGATTGGGATTCGAGTTCACTCATTGCATCACGCGTAGCTCGGAGTTGAGGGTGATCGTTTGCCCTGCGGTCGCCGTGAGAGACACCGTCTTGTCGCCCGTGCGGACGGTGAGGGCACCGGCTGTGCCGGGCCGCAGTGTGGCGGATTGCAGTCGGCCGCCCGCCCACGCGAGGTCGACCTCGACGTTTCCGCGGGCGCGGAGGCCGCGGACACTGCCTGCCGGCCATGCCTCGGGGAGCGCCGGCAGCAGATCGATCGCCCCGTCGTGGCTCTGGACGAGCATTTCGGCCACGGCCGCCGGGGTGGTCATGTTGCCGTCGATTTGGAAGACACCCGGCGTATTTGCCCGCGGATGGAAGTCCATCAGATTGGGGAACGTGCACCGGCGCAACAAGGTCATCGCCGTGTCGTATGCCTGTCTGCCGTCACCCAGGCGGGCCCACAGACAAGCGTTCCACGCCAGGCTCCAGCCGACGCTGCTGGCATCGCTGATATTCACCTTCTTGACCTGATCGCCGGTGATCCGTGCCACCAGCGACTTGCGAGCCGCCTCGGCCAGATCGGGCGTTCGCCGCGGCGTCATGCTGCAGCCCGGATACACGCCGAACAGATGCGACACGTGACGATGTGCCGGCTCCCGCTCCTCGTATTCCTTGGACCATTCGAGCAGCCGGCCATCCGAGCCGATTTTCGGGCCGGCCAACTTCGCCCGCTTCGCACGGATCTCTTGGATGGTGTCGTCTTCGATACCGAGAATTCCGGCGGCTTCCAGCGTGTTGTCGAACACCTCGGCGATGAGCAGCTGATCGAGCGTCGGCCCCATGCAGAGCTGGCTGATCGTGCCATCCGGCAGCACGAAGGAGTTCTCCGGAGAGATCGACGGGCCGCTGACCAACTTGCCGGTCTCCGGGTCCTGCACCAACCAGTCGCAGAAAAATAAGGCGGCTTCCCGAATGGTCGGATACGCCCTCGTTCTCAGGAACTCGCGGTCCTGTGTAAAGCGATAATGTTCCCACATGTTTTGCACCGCCCAGCCGGCGCCCATTGGCCAGACGGTGAAGCCCTTGACCGGGCTCGTGAAGAAATTGGCATTCGTGCGGTGGGCAGCCACGAAGCCCCGGGCGTTGTAGACGTCTTTGGCGGTCTTGCGACCATTGACACGCAGGCGGTCGATGAGATCGAAGAACGGTACGTGCAGATCGGAAAGATTGAGCGTCTCGGCGTGCCAGTAAATCATCATGGCGTTGGGATCGAGATGCCAGCCGCCGAACCACGGTGCATTCAGCTCATGATTCCAGAGCCCCTGCAGATTTGCCGGTAAGCCGCCGGGCCGTGACGAAGAAATCAATAAGTAGCGGCCGTAGTTGAAATGCAGCTCGATCAAGCCCGGATCGCCGCCGCCGTTTTTCACGAGATCCAGGCGTTTGTCCGTGGGCAACTCCTCCGGGCCGTCGCCCACTTCGATGTCGACGCGGCGGAAATATGGCTGGCAGTCGGCCAGGTGCTCAGCCAGCAATCGGTCGCACGACATTTCGGCCGCACGATCGAGGGCCGACTGCGGCACGTCCTGCCAGCCCTCGGCCCCGTCGAAATCCGTGGCAGCTGACAACAACACGAGCGCCGAATCAGCCCCTGTCACAACGAGCTTGCCATCGACCATGGCCCGCCGTCCCCCGTCATTGACAACCCGCAACTGTCCCAGGAAACGCGTGCCAGCCGTCGGCTCGCCATCATCCGCACGGCCCCGCAACACGAGGTCGTCTCCCGATGCTTCGGTTTTCGCAGCCGCAATCCGGTCGAGCGCGGCAGTGAAGCTCACCCGCCCGGGCTTGTCGCACGTGAATCGTACTACCAGCACCTTGGCAGGAAAGCTGACAAATGCCTCACGCACGAAGACTACATCGCCTTGGCGATAGCGCACGGTGGCGACGGCCCGTGCCATATCCAACTCGCGGCGATAGTCGCTCACCGCACCATCGGCATGAAAATGGAACGTCAGGTCCCCGAGCGGCTGATACGACCCGAGCGGCCGGTCGCCCAAAATCTCCTTCTTGACGAGCGCGTCCGCCTCGGCGTGCTTGCCGCCGAACAGCAGCCGGCGGACCTCCGGCAGATGCTCATGCGCGCCGACACGGTCGTAGTCCGAGCGATTTCCAGACCAGATCGTTTGCTCGTTGAGCTGAAGGCGTTCGTGCTCCACACCGCCGAACACCATCGCCCCGATCCGGCCGTTGCCAACGGGAAGGGACTCGTGCCAAAGCTGAGCTGGCTGCCGATACCAGGCGACGGATTCACCTCCGTGCGCCAGCGAGTGCGACGCCAGCGACACCGCCAGAGTGCTCAGGAACAGGATGCACTCGAACATCGGTTTCATCGCAGGCGTATCCATATGTCAACGGATCACGGGCCGGATTGGCCGCGATCGGATCAGACTCGAGGCCGATCCACCCGACAAGGATTACGAGTGACCGGTGAAAAACTCGACATGGGTCTTGTCCGACCCAGGGCAAGTGGACCGTCGGCGTCGGCTCGGTGTGCGTCGGGCCAGCCTCGGGCTGTTGGGGCAACTTTGGCTGCGTACCCCCAGTTCTCGTACCGGGTCGGTCAGTGCATGGAGCCGTGCAAAATCCCGTTCATGGGGGCGCCGTCGGCGGCCTTCGTGCGCCACTCGACCGCGTAGCACCAAGTGGCCGCGAAGGTGGGTACACGGAGCGTGACCCGCCGACCGTCGGCCGAAACCTCGGCCATCGTCACCGCGCGGTCGCGTTCGTCGAGGTGCTTCGAGCCGTAATTCTTCGTCCGGTTGAGTCCCCAGGTGCGCACGGTCCACGCAGCCGGATCGGCCGCGGCCGAGCGGTCGAGCGGCGCGCCGAAGTCGAGCGAGATCGCGCCCGGTTCCGTGTGGAGCCCGACGGGCATCGTGAGCGGCTGGTCGGTGCGCCGCACGCGAAATAGGCCGCCCGGCTGCGTGCGGTTGCCGGCCCAGGCGAAGAGCCCGCAGGCGTAGAGTGCCCCGTCGGCCGGATGGAAGCGGCCCCGCATGATGCCGGTGGGCAAGTCGGGGATCGGTAGCCTTACCACGCCCCCCTGCGTGCGTGAACGCCCCGCCGCGTCCCCCGCGGTGGGCTCCGTGAGCACGAGGTGGATGCGGCCCTCGCCGTATGATAGCTCGATGAGCGCTGCTGTAATGGGCGCCCACGAGGGGTTTGGCACGCGCAGGAGTTCGGCCGGGGAGCGGTCGAACGCGTTCGTGATCCATACCACCGGCGGTTCCATCGCGGCGTCACTCTCATCGGTAACGTCCGTCCAGCCCAACAGGTTGCCGTAGAACCCTCCGGGTCGGACGTGGTTGATACGGTTCTTGGGGCACCAGAAGCCCTCCTGGTCGGTGACCCAGAATGTGCCATCGGGCTCTACGCACACGCCGTTGGCGGCACGGAATCCCGTGGCGATGATCTCGGTCGTCGAGCCGTCGCACGACACCTTAAGGAGCGTGCCGTGGTGGGGCACGACCGCGGAGAGGCCGTGGCGGCTGCTCTTGGCGTAGTACATGTTGCCGGCCGCATCGGTCTCGAGGCCCATCGCGAATTCGTGGAAGTGTTCGGTCACCTGGTGGTCGTCGTTAAACGTCTCGTAGCAGTCGGTCATGCCATCGCTATCGAGGTCGACAAGGCTGACGATCCGGTCGCGGCAGCCCACGCGGATCGTGCCATCCACTAACTTCAGCCCTAGCGGCTGGTAGAGGCCGCTGGCGATCCGTAGCCATTCGAGCCGGCCCGCGGCCGCGGTGATGCCGCGGACCGTCCAGACGTCGCCGTCCCACGTGCAGAGGGCGGCTTCGTCGGGCCCGGTAAAGTCGATTCCCGAAAAACGGACCTGGGCGTTCCACGGGTTCGTCGCCGGTGCCGAGAGCCCGTCCACGGCGAAAGGGCCGTCGTTGCTGCCTGGCACGAGCGATGCCTCGATCGACTCCGCCCAGAGACGCGGCGCGGGCCGGCCTACCAGCGAGCATGGCGGCGGGAGCGCGGTGAGCTCTGTGGCGTGGCGGGCAAGCGGTTCCGGTTCGGACCTCGCAATGGCGACGCTCACGTCGAGCGGTTCGGGGCCCGCCGGCACGACGAGATCGACGTAGCCGTCTCGGGTCTCGATCCGCGGTTGCGTCGCGGTGTCACCCGCGCGGGGCGGTCCCACGAGCGCTGCGGCGGCCGGAGCCGCGGCGAGACGCACCGCCAGCAGCCTCGGGCGGGCCCCGAGCGAGAACGACCGAATAGCGACTGGGATCAGCGTAGCCCCGTCGGCGAGCGGTGGCGCGAGGGCGGGAGACTCGAGCACGCGTGTCCCGGCGACCAAGTACTCGAGTACGACGGTCGACCGCGGCTCCATGACCGTGCCGCCGTCGGCTGCGACGTGGTGCAGCGCACGGAAAGTGACGTGTTCCCGCGGCAGCGGCCCGTAAGGCTTCCTGTCGCGGCCGAGTGGTCGTGGATCGGCGAAGGATCCTGTCGCCGGGTCGGCCCAGCCGGGCATCGTGGACAAAGTTGTCTGCACGTCGCCGGCCACCCGTGGGTGCGCGCCGTGCCGGCCATCGAAGTTGATACCCGCCCAGTCGATGAAGGATGCGCCCGTCCAAAACGCAGCCACGCGCACCGTGTCGAGTTCGTAGAGGAGCCAGGCGCGTCCGCCGCCCACGCCTCCCGGGCCGGTGTCGAGACGGACGGCAAGTCCCTTGCGGGCGACGTTCGTGCCGTCGCTCCCCACCTCGAAGCTGCCGGAGAGAAACGGCCCGTAGTCGTGCGTCCGCCAGGGCTCGATGAGCGTGGCCTCGGGACCGCGGCTCGTGCCAGTGGGCAGGCCGGCGACATAGTCGGCGGTGACGGCCGTGTAGCGGGTCGGGTTGTGCTCCTTGAGGAACTCCTCGCGGATGTAGTGGATGACGTCGTACTTCTGGCTCGGCACCATCCAGCCCTGCGCGACCATGAGCCCCGCGCCGTGCGTGAGCGTGTGGTACATCGCGTGGGGATCACTGCCTGCCTTGAAGGAGCCCGATGTGAAGCGCGGTGCTGTCGGCAGGGAGCCCGGCGCCTCGAGCGTGCCATGGCAATTAGCGCAGACCCGCGCGTAGATAGCGGCGCCGCGGTCGAACGCGTTCTTCGCCTTCGACGGGTCTCGCCAGTCGGCGATGAAGCCCGCGTGGTCGATGTCGGTCTCGTAGGTCGGCGGTATCTGCACGGCGAAGGTGGTCGGGTCGGGTGCCAGTGCCGCGGCCCGCTCTGGCCCCCCCTCTGCCACCTCGGCGAGGAACCGCACGAGGTCAAGAAACTGCCCGCGATCAGCGAGCAGGTTGGCAAGCCCCGCCGGCATGAGAGAGACGGTCGCCCCGACCCGTTCCTCCACGTCGGTCTTCCGGGTGGGCACCTCGCGGCCGCCGGCAGCGGCATCCCGGACGATGATCCCGTCGGCCGTTTCGCGGGCCACGATCCCCGACAGGCTTCGGCCATCCGTCGTGACGATCGTCACGCCGCGGTCCTCGGGGCGGACGACCGCCGAGGGGTCGAGGAGTGACTCGACGAGGTGCGCGACGAGCCGCTCGGGCGGCACACCCGCCGGCATCGCGGTGAGATTCGGCCCGAGCCGGCTCGGGCCTGCGCCCGCCGAATGGCACTGCGTACAGGTGATGTGGGGCGTGTGGAAGAGCTTCGAGCCCCGCCGCGCGTCGCCCGCTCGGGCCACGTCCGCCACAAGGGCTGCCCTATCCTCGGCAGCGAGGTCCGCCGCGAGTCTCGCAGAACCGTTCAGCGGCGCAGCCGACACCGGTGGGGCAGCTGCCGCGAGGGTTGCGACGAGCAGGCACGCCCGTGCCATCCGCCCGCGACCGATCACCACGACTGCTTGCATCGCTTTCCTCATTTCGGCGGCAGATCGCGCGAACACGCGGGTAGTGATCGTATTGGAGGGGTGCATGGAGCACCTTGGCCGAAGTACGAGCGGGCAACAAAAAACTCGACATTGGCTGCGTCGAGACGGCCAATTTGCCCGTGTGCCGTACGTCGCCTGGCGTCAGGCGGACCGGCGGCGGCGGATGAGTTTCCAGCCAACGAGCCCTGCCCCGACGCCCGCAAGTGCGAGTGCAGCCGGCTCCGGCACCACAACGATGTTGCCCGTCGATTGGCTGAAGGTGAGCGTCTGCCCGCCCTGCTCGATCTTGAAAGTGCCGTCGTTGTTGTTTGTCCAGGTACCGCCGTAGAAGCCGGACGAAGCCACTGTCGAAAACGCCCCCGAAGGGACGCCAATGAAGCTGAAGAGGTCGAAGATTGTGTTGTCAGTGAACGCAGACCCGTTGCCGAACACGAGCGACAGCGTGCCGCCGTACGTCAGCCCACCGAAGCCGGAGATGTCTACGCCGTCATACTGCCCGCCCCGCGATGCGCCGTTGATCTCGAAGAGGGACGTGCTCGAGCCGCCCAGGGCGAGCGACGCGATCGAGAGCACGCCGGGGCTGTTGCCCGGCGAGAGAATACCGTTGACGGTGACGGCTCCGCCAATCGTGCCTGAGCCGCCAAGCGTGGCGAGCGCATCGACGATCAGCGCGCCTGCCGCTGCCGAATGATTCCCGTTCACGAGCAACGTGCCGCCGGAGACCGTCGTCGTGCTGCCATAGGTGTTCGAGCCGGATAGCGTGAGCGTGCCCGCGCCAGTTTTCACGAGCGACCCCGCTCCGGTGAGGGAGCCGGCATACGCCGTGCTCGCGTTATTGCCACCGACGGTGAGTGTGATCGCGGTGCCGGCGGTATTCGACAGGGCCAGCGTGGCGGCAGTGCTCGAGGCAGATAGGCCGCCGAATGTGAAGGCGTTGGTGGCTACGCTGGAGCTGAAGAGGAGCGAA
Organism: Planctomycetaceae bacterium; assembly: GCA_027486095.1. Classification (GTDB taxonomy): domain Bacteria; phylum Planctomycetota; class Planctomycetia; order Pirellulales; family UBA1268; genus RGVT01. The sequence continues at coordinate 37,646 of JAIXPT010000382.1, forward strand.
CCGGTTCCACTATGAGACACTGTGGAGTTTTGCAGGGCCTGCTGATTGTTGAGCCGGAGCGTGCCAGCGTTGAGAGTCGTCGTGCCGGAATGGGTGTTGGAGCCGCCGAGAACGAGCGTGCCGGCACCGGCTTTGGTGAATCCCAGAGCGTTGCCGCCGTCACCGATTGAGCCGTTGAAGGTGGCGAGCGCCACGGTGCCAGTCACCGTGAGCGTGCGAGTGGCTCCCTGAATCGTCGCAGGCCCGTTGAAAGTCAGGGCTCGTGCCGCCACGTCGAACTCGAAGTTGCCCGCGAAAGCCAGTGGGTTCGCGAGTGTTCGATCAGCACCGCTCGTCGGCCGCAATGAACCGCCCTCGAACGAAATCGTGCCAGATCCGAAGGCTGCGTCTTGCGATACCGCAACCCCGCTCCCAGCCAGAATCCGAGTGCCGCCAGTGTACGTCGATGATGTGCTACCGAAGACAATTGCCGCACCGCTCGGATTCAGGACGAGACTGCCGGTGCCGGTGACAGCGCTGCCGACAGTCCACTGCGAACCAGTCCCATTCCGAATCTCGCCGCCGTTCACACCGATCGAGATCGCATTTGTAAAAGTTGGTGCCAGTGTGCTGCTGCGGAGCAAGGCGCCCCCATCGAGCACGACCGAATTGCCGGCTGGCACGGCGTTGGCGGCACCTAATCCAAGAGATCCACCCATGACCGTCACCCCCCCGGTGAACCCGTTCGAACTGGACAACACCAGCGTGCCTGGATTCGGTGTATTGGTGTCGTTCAGAATGAATCCCGACGTGCCGAGCAGCCGGGTGCTGAGTATTACGCTGCCGCCCCCCATTCCACTCACCGTGATCCTGGGCGTGGTGCCGCTGCCGGCCGCGAGCGTGAGCGTGGTGCCGCTCGTAATCACCCATGAGCCGGTGCTACTCGTCGCTGTATCGCCAAACGTGAGACTGCCGAGTGCAGTGGCTATATCGAGCGTGATCGTTTGTGTGCCCGTGATGTTGAGCGTAGAGAAATTTGCCATCGCGCCAGTGCCGCTCGCGATCACGCCGCTTGACCAATTCGCCGTCGTGCCCCACGAGCCGCCCGTCGTGCTTGTCCACGTGCCGCTTTGGGCGCGCGCTGGCGTGGCTGCCACGAAGAGCGACGCATAGCAGGCCACGGCGCACACCATCTGCCGGAGCCACGATGCACGGAATGCATGCCGGTCGGCAAAGAATCTGTCGCTCATCGATCGCACCTTGGAAGTCTCCCGCACCCATGCAACTCAGACCTCCAAGAGAATAGGGCTGAAAAACAGGCTTCTCCACGGCCTGCTTGCGCAAATTTTCTTCACAAAAGCGACA
>JAIXPT010000011.1 GCA_027486095.1 Planctomycetaceae bacterium
CGACATGGTGCGGCTCGTGAGCGACACGGTGGATGTCGCCGCCATCGGGTTCAAGACGAGCGCGGAACAGGCGGTCGAGATCGTCGGCACCGACAGTGGAGCGGTCGATCCCCGGCTCGCCCAACTTGTCGATGAGCCCGGCGTGCGCACCTGGGCCGCCGTGGGCGGCCGATCCTCGGCCTGGGAGGTGGCGCTCGTGCGCCGCCGTCCGCCGCTCGACGTGCAGGCGCAGGTGCGGCTCACCGTGCGCGACGAGCGGCTATCGCAGTCGTTCACGTTCGAGTGCCGCCCTGATGCATCCGCCCTCGATTCGCTGGTCGTGCAGTTCTCCGAGCCGATGGACGATCTCATCGAGTGGTCGCTGCTCGCACCGGCGAGCGGGTCGATCGCGGCCCGGCGGCTCGACGAGGCCGACGACTCGTGGGTGGTGGAGTTCACCCCGCCGGTGCGCGAGGCCGTGACGATCCGTGCCGCCCGCACGGTGCCCTTCGCCGCTCCGCTGCCGATTCCGCTGGCCTGGGTGGAGGGAGCACCACGGCAAGTGGGCGAGGTGATCGTGCGCGACGCGGGGCGGCGGCGGCCCACGATCGACAATCGGAGGCTCACCGAACTGCCACCCAGGCCGGGCGCCGTCGCCGACTGGCCCACGCTCATCGGCGAGTTTTCGTTCACGGCCGGCAGGCCGCCCGCCGGCCCTGCGGCGGCCGAGCTGATCCCCGGCCAACGTGACGACGGGTCGGCCCGCGCCTGGGCGTGGCGCGAGACGACATCCTGCTGGTGCCATGCTTCGGGCAGGACCGACTTCGAGACCGTATTCGAGATCGAAAGCCACGGCCGCGCGGGTGTGGTGATCGGTTTGCCCGCGGGACGACGTCTGCAGGGAGTCGAGATCGACGGGGTGTCGGCCGCGGTGGTGACCGATGAAAACATGGCCGCCATTCCGATCGAACTGCCGGCGGGCCGGAGCTTGTTTACGCTCGCAGTACAGAGCAGCGCCGAGACGACGGCGCGGGGGGCGTGGCGGGTCGAGCCGGCGGGCGTGGCGATCGATCTGCCGGTGCTCGACCGCCTCAGCCGCGTGGCCCTGCCTCCCGATCTCGAGGTGCTGTGGGTGTCTGCGGCATGGCGAAGCGTGGGCCGGCAGGGCGGCGGGGTCGTGGAGCGGCTCGCGACGCTTGGCGGTTCGTCCGTTGCATCGTCGTTTCAGGCTGCCGCAGACGGGCATCACGGGCCGGCCGGTGAGGTGTTTCAGATTCGGGAGTTCGTGCCTGGAGATGGCCGCAGCGGTGGCGGCGCGGTGGTCGTGGTGCGCCGCCGCTGGCTCACCGCCGCCGCCGCGCTCGCCGGGTGCATGATGGCGGGCCTCGTCGTGGCGGGGGCCCGCAGGCGGCCGTGGCTGGCACCCGTGGCGTGCGTGATCGCCGGCGTGGCGGCCCTCTGGAGCCCGGCCCCCGGCGACTTCGTGGCCCGGGTCGCCTGGTGGGCAACGCTCGGCGCGGTGCTGGTGGTGATCCGGTGGCCCGCGCGGCGCACCGTGATGCTCGCCGTGGCGTGCGCCACAACTCTCCCGGCAGCGAGCGGCCTCACGGCGGAGGCCCTGCCGGTGTTCATCACGCCGCACGACGAGGGCGACATGGCGCTCGTGCCCGAGCCGCTGTATCGGCTGCTCGCCCGCCGCGGCTTGGACGAGGCGCGGGTGATCCGCGTGATCAGCTGCCGGGTGCTCGTGCCCGTGAGCACCGTCACGAACAGGCATGCCGAACGCTGGCGTCTCGTGGTCGATGTCGATGCGCTCGCCGCCGGCTCGTTCGAGCTCGATGCGCAGGCCGCCCCGGACGGCTGGCTCGTCGATTCAGCCCGGATCGACGGCGATGTCGCCGCCGTCGCGGGCCTGCCGACGCGGCCCGCGCTCTTCGTGCCGGCAGCGGGGCGGCATCGGATCGAGATCGACATTCGGCCGCTGATCGAACAGATCGGCGACGTCGACATGCTCACCATCAGGCTGCCGCCGGCTCCCACGGCGACCGTCGAGCTGGCCCTGTCGGCGCGGACCAATCCCCGCGGGCCGTGGTGCGAGGCCGCCGTTCCCGGCGGGCCCTTGTTGCCGGCGCCCGGCACGTGGTCGGCGGCAGACGAGCGGTTCGTGTGCAGCGTGCCGCAGGCCGAGCGTGTGCGGCTCGTGCAGCCGCAGCTCGATGGCATCGCCCTCGCCGCGGATCCGCCCGCCGTCGAAAGCCGCAACACCGTGGCGTGGGATCTCGACGCGTGCCGGGTCACGGCCTCGTTCGCGATCGATCCGGGCCGCGACGTTGCCGCGCCGTGCATCGTGCGTGCCGATCGCGGGCTCGCGCTGCTCGAGCCCGTGGATGCCGGCCTTGACGTCGTGCCCCTGCCGGGAAATCGCTATCTCGTCCGGCCTGGCAGGCCCACCGCCGGGATGTGGCGCTTTGAGATGTCGTTTCGGCGGCTGCTCGCGAGCCCGGTGGGGATCTTCGCGGTGCCCGGCGTGTGGATCGAGCGTGCGGCGAGCGACACGCGCACCACCACGCTCGTGCCGGCCGCAGATCTGGCCGTGCAGGTCGATGCTCCGCTGCCGTTCGTGATGCTCGCCGCCGAGGAGCGCGGCGGCCCGGCCTGGCGGCACGACGTGCGGCCGCCGGATCGACTCGCCCCCGCCAGTGCCTCGCGCCGCGGCGGGGCGGCGGGCCCGGACGGCGCAGGGGATGTCGATCCGATGCCGCCGGGGGCCGGCGAGCCGCGCGTGCGGATCACGGTCGAGCGCCGCAGGCAGGAGATTCGCGGCACGCAGGAGGTGCGGGTGCGGTTCGCCGCCGAGCGCACGTTCATGGAGCTCGAGGCCCGCTTCGACGCCAGCTCGATGCCGCTCGTGTCGCTGCCGATCGAGCTGCCCGCCGACTGCGTGGTCGATTCGGTGGCGCTCTTCGACAACGGCCTGCAGCCCCTCGACCCCGCCGACCGCGGCCCGCTCGACACCCTCTGGCGCCGGGCAGCGCCGGAGCGGGGTGTGCTCACGATGCAGCGGCCGGCCGCCGGGCGATTTCGGCTGGAGGTGGCCGCGCATGTGCCGCACGCCCCCGCTGCGACCGGCCGGGTGCCGGTGGTACGGGCGCTCTTGCCCGCGGCGCCCGTCGTGGTGGCCTGGAATGAGTCACGCGAGGCCGCGGTGGCGGACCGCTCGTGGGAACTGCGGAGCGATGAACGGCCGCCGCTCTACGCGCTCAAGACGGCGGCCGTGCCCGAGCCGGCCGAGCCGCCGGCCGAGCCGCCGCAGGTGCTCGCTCCGCAGGCGGCGGCGGTCGATCCGCGCGTCGAACTCGCCGGCGTGGACATGACCTTCGAGGACCGCGGCCGCGCCTGGGGGCGGGCGCGGTTCGACGTGGTCACACGCGAGCGCGTCGTGAGGCTGGCCCTGCCACGCGGCATGCGGCTCTTCGAGGCGTTCGTGGACGGACAGCCCACGCTGCCGGCAACGCCCGCTCCGGGCAGCTCGGCGGCCGGCGACGGCGGCGAGCGGTGGGATATCACGCTCTACGACACGAGTTGGCCGCGATCGATCGAAATCGTCTACGCGGGAACCGTGGGAGGCCCCCTCGGCGAGGACGGCCCGATCGCCATCGCGCCGCCCACGCTCCTCGGCCTGCCCTGCGCGCGGCGCATCTGGACGCTCCGGGCACCGCGTGACGCCGTCGTGTATGTCGCCGACCCGGCGCGGTCGCTCGATGCCGCCGCCGTGGAGCAGGAGCAGGCGGCCGCGCTCGCCGGGCTCGACGCCGATTTCGAGCGGGCGATCGAGGCGGCGCCCGCAGCCGAACAGCAACGGCTTCGCGCCCTCTTCGCCACGCACGAGCAGCGCCTCGGGCCGGCGGAGCGCGCGGCGACGATCGCGGATTCGGGCGGTGCGGTCGTGCAGGTGGTCGCGGAGCCGATCGACGCGTTGCTCACCGTGCGGATCGCCCGGCGCCGCGATCCGAGCCTCACCACTCGGGCTTGGGCCACCCTCGTGCTCCTGGCCGTCGGGGGCACCGCCTGGTTCATCGCCCGCCGGCGGCCCACGTGATCTCGAATCGCCGCGCGCAGGCTCGCGCGGCTTCCCGAATCTGCCGTGCTTACCACGGCAGCGCGGCGAAATGCCGTGCCAAACCGGTCTGGCTCCTGTTCGAACGCCTTCGCTAGTGTCCGACCGCCCGGTGGTGAACAACGGGCCTCACACGGAGGTGGTCGGGACATGGGTTGTGGACAGCACACGCGGCGGATGGTGATGTGGGTGGCGATCGTGGCCGTCATGGCCGTGGCGTTCGCCCCGGGGAAGCAGGCCCGCGCCGCCGGCCATCGCACGGCGAACTTCATCGTCGATGCCCCCACCGAGCCGCTGGCCCGCCGCATCGGCGAGGCCGCCGAGCAATACCGGCACGATTTGTCGGTCGAATGGCTGGGGGCGCCGCTGCCGCGGTGGAGCCGCCCCTGTCCGATCAAGGCCCAGGTGGCGCCGCACCTCGGGGCGGGCGGAGCCACGAGCTTCGTGTTCGACGCCGGCGAGGTGTTCGGCTGGACGATGACGATCCAGGGCAGCGAGGAGCGCATCCTCGACTCCGTGCTGCCGCACGAGGTGACGCACACGATCTTCGCGAGCCATTTTCGCCGGCCCCTGCCGCGCTGGGCCGACGAGGGGGCGTGCACGACGGTGGAGCACCCCGTGGAGCGGGCCCGCCAGCACCGGCTGCTGCTCGAGTTTCTCACGACGGGCCGCGGGATCGCGTTTCCCGAGATGTTCGCGATGCGCGAGTATCCGGCCGACGTGCTCCCGCTCTACTCACAGGGCTATTCGCTCGCCCGCTACCTGATCGAGCGCGGGGGCCGACACAAATACGTGACCTTCGTCGGCGAAGGCCTGGCCACCGACGACTGGTCTGGTGCGCTCGCACGGCACTACGGCGTCGGCACGCTCGCCCAGATGCAGAGCGTGTGGCTCGACTGGGTGCGCCAGGGCTGCCCGGCGCCGCCGGCGGCGCTCGCGGCGGCACCCGTGCGGCCCGTCACGCTCGCCGGCACCACCCGGGGCCAGAGCCCCGATCCGGCCCCGATCGCGCCGCCACGTCCGACCGTGGCCGCCGTCTCGGCCGCCGCGGGCCGGCGCTCGATCTACGCGGTGCAGGCCCGGCAGACGAGCGCGGGCGACGATCAGGGCGAGCCCGGTCTACGGTGATCCGGCCCCGGCGAAGAGCTGGGTGAGGTGATAGAACACCGGCGCCGCGAAGCAGATCGAATCGATGCGATCGAGCACGCCGCCGTGCCCCACCACGAGCGTGCCGTAGTCCTTCACGCCGCGGTCGCGCTTGATCGCCGACATCGTCATGCCACCGGCGAATCCCATCAGCGCCACCACGAAGCCGGCGAGGGCCGCCTGCCAGGGCTCGAAGGGGGGCGCGGCCCACCACAGCACGGCCGCGAGCAAGGCCGTGCTCGTGGCGCTGCCGAGCAGGCCCTCCCAGGTGCGATTCGAGCTCACCGCCGCGGCCACCAGCCGCCGGCCTAGCATCCGGCTCCATACGTATTGCATGCAGTCGGCGAACTGCACGAGCAGGATCAGGAAGAACAACAGCCGGAAGTTGCCCCCCACGGTGGCGCCCTTGATCGGGATCTGGAGCAGGGCGGGGGCGAACGACAGGCAGTAGACGCACACGACGAGGCCGGCCTGGATCTTGGCGGTGCGTTCGAGGAATCGCTTGTAATCACCCGCGAAGGCAACACGGGCGAGCACGAACAGCGTGGCGTAGACGGGCAGGAACACGCTGAACACGTCGTAGCGATTGAGGCCGACGAGCACGTAGTGCAAGGGTGTGAACAGGAAGAACACCCAGAACAACGCCCGGTGATCCCCCTTGCGCGTGGGCGTGAGCGTGATGAACTCGCGCAGGGCCCAGAACGACACCAGCCCGAAGAGCACGACGGTGGCGGTCGTACCCAGCCAGAAGGCGGCCGCCAGCACCGTGCACATGATCCACCAGCCGCGGAGACGCAGATTGAACGTATTCACGGCGGCCGGGTCGAGCCCGCGATCCGGGTGCCGCGCGAGGAATTGGCCGATGCCGGTGGCGATGGCGAGCAGCCCCAGCACCCCGGCGATGAGCGCGATCGTGCGAATGTCGTTCATGCCGCCATCACTCCTTGAGGGCGATCACGGCCCGCCGCGCACGATCGAGGAAATCGACCTTCGCCTCGCCGCGTTCGAGCCACAGCGGCGGGCCGAAGCTGATGCACGAGAGCAGCGGCACGGGCAGGAATTCACCCCGTGGCAACACGCGGTTGAGATTGTCGATGTGCACGGGCACCAGTTCGATGTCGGGCCGCTTGCGGGCCAGGTAGTAGAGGCCGCTCTTGAATTCCCCGATCTCGCCGGTGACGCTCCGGCTGCCTTCGGGAAACACGATGAGCGATTTCGTCATCCCGATTTCGCGGAGCATGAGGTCCACCGGGCTCTGGTGCACCTTGATGTCGGTACGGTCGATGAGAATCGCATCGAACACCTTCTCGGCCAGCCATTGTCGCACGAGCCCACGCTGCCAGTAGTCTTTGGCCGCCACGGGCCGCGTCAGCTCGCGCACCGTGCGGGGGAGCGACGACCAGATCACGATCGCGTCGAGGTGGCTGGTGTGATTCGCGAAATAGACCCGCTGGCAGGTGTCGGGCTGGCTCGCGATCCAGCGCACGCTCGAGCCGCTCA
>JAIXPT010000297.1 GCA_027486095.1 Planctomycetaceae bacterium
CCGGCCATCACCGAAACCGATCCCTTCCGCGGCGTCGAAAGCGCCCTGGCCGCCTTCGATGCCCAGCTCTCGGCGAGCTCGACCTGGCAGAACGGCATGCGGCCGCAGAACGTCGATCCACTCTTCCAGACGTTTCTCTTCGTGCCGGTGTTGCGGACGAACACCGGCGTGACGACGGCCGGCATCTCGAAGCGGACGGCGACGGGTGCGCAGTTCGGCTTCTCGAACACCGCCCAGCTCGATGCCACGAACAATCTCTTTCGTGACGTGCCCTCGCTATGGACCACGAGCTACGACTTCACGTTCAGCCAGCCGCTCTTGCAGGGTGCCGGCGTCACCTACAACCGCATCGCCGGGCCCGATACGTTCGACAACGTGTTTGGTCGGCCTAATTTCCGCGGTGTGCTGCTCGCGAGGATTAACGCCGACATCTCGCTCGCCGACTTCGAGGCCGGCGTGCGCAATCTCGTGAGCGACACCGAGCAGTCGTATTGGGAGCTCTACTTCGCCTATCGCAACCTCGAGGCCCGCAAGGTGGGCCGTGACAGCTCGCTCGAGGCCTGGCGCAAGGTGCATGCGCTCTACGTCGAGCAGTCGCGGGGCGGCGAGGCCGACAAAGAGGCCCAGGCTCGCGAGCAATACTTCTTCTTCCGCAGCGAGGTGGAGCAGGCGCTCACCGACGTCTACCGCTGCGAAAATCGCCTGCGCTACATGATGGGCATCTCGGCGAGCGATGGCCGGCTGATTCGGCCGGCGGACGAGCCGACGACGGCCCGCATCTCGTTCGACTGGCAGCAGTCGCTCGTCGAGGCACTGTCGCGGTCGGCCGAACTGCGGCGTCAGAAGTGGATCATCAAGCAGAAGGAGCTGGAGCTCACGGCCGCCAAAAATCTGCTGCTGCCGCGGCTCGACGTGGGCGGCCGGTGGAGGTTTCTCGGCGTCGGCGAGAATCTTTTCGGTGGGGCGAGCTATCCGGTCAATACGCCGACGCCGCTCAACCCCGGCGCCCTGTCGTTTGAAAACACGAACGCCTACTCCACGCTCATGAGCGGGCAATTCCAAGAGTGGCAGGCCCAGGCCCAGTTCTTGATGCCGATCGGCTTCCGCCGCGAGCTCGCCACCGTCCGCAACCAGCAGCTGCAATTGGCCCGCGAGCGGGCCCGCCTGCAGGACGAGGAGCTCGAGGCGTCGCACGCGCTTGTCGAGGCGGTGCGAAACGTGGACACGAATTTCGCGCTCGCCCAGACCAACTTCAATCGCCGCGTGGCCGCCGAGCGGCAGGTGGAGGCCGTGCAGGCGGCCTACGACGCCGGCACCGTGACGCTCGATCAGCTCCTCGACGCCCAGCGCCGCCGGGCCGAGGCCGAGAGCACCTACGCCCGGGCGATCGTTGACTACAACCGCTCGATCGCGGCGCTGCACTTCCGCAAGGGCTCGCTGCTCGAATACAACGGCGTGTTTCTGGCCGAAGGCCCGTGGCCGGGCAAGGCCTACTTCGACGCCCACCGCCGCGCCCGCCAGCGTGACGCAAGCCTCTATCTCGACTACGGGCATTCGCGGCCGGCGGTGTTCGGCCGCGGGCCGATCACGCAAAACTTCGAGTCGATCGGTGCGGACGCGCAACCGATGCAGCTGCCGCCCCGCGACCCGGCCACCCGCGACGAGCCCACGCCGGCCGAGCAGCCGGAGCTCCTGCCGACGCCGCCGCCCGCCCCGTAGCGACAGGCCTGTAGCGACAGGCATGTAGCGACAGGCATGTAGCGACGGGCCTCCAGGCCTGTCGATTGCGGCCCGGATTCGACAGAGCTGGAGCTCTGTCGCTACGAGTTCGCTGCGTGTGGTCCGAGGCCTGGATGGCCGTGTTGAATCCAGCCGACGGAGTTGGCCAAGCGAAAATCGGCAGGATGCCGATGTTTCGCGTGAAGACAGCCCTGGAGCTCTGTCGCTACGAGGTCGCTACGAGTTCGCTACGGTCGAGCGAACGGGGATCGGGCGGCTTCCAGGGCGGCGTCGAGCCGCTCGGCATCCGCTGCCCGCAGCCGCTCGAGATGAGCCCTGGCCGCCGGCAGCGGGCAGGCGGTGAGATACCCGGCGACGGCTCGGCGGACGAGCGGATCGTCGGGGCCCAGCGTTTCCCAGAGCTTGGCCACCTCATCGACCGAGCCCCAGAAGCCGTAGCGGGCACAATCGATCGCCGCATCGGCGGCCACCACCGGGCTCGCGAGCAGCCGGGCCGTGGCCTCGGCCACGCGCTCACGCGGGAGCTCGTCGCCCAGGCTCTCCCAGGCGAAGCGGAGCGCCGCGAGCAGGTGCCGCTGATCGACGGGGCGGGCCGAGCGATCGAAGAGGCCGGTCTTCACGAAGGCATCGAGCGCCGCCGTTCCCTCCGCCACGAGCAGGCCGGCCAACAGGCCGTCGTAGCCGGCGCGGAAGTCGTCGGCAGGCGCGGCAATCGCAGCGTGGAGAGCGGCGCGCAGCTGCCGACGAACGACCGCATCGCCGCTGTCGGCCGCCACGATGCCGGCCGCCAGACCGTAAAAACCGCGGCGGCGGGCGTCGATGCCCGGTTCGATCACCCACGTGGCGAGGGAGCCGGGGTCGAATGCATCGGCCGCCGCACGGACCGCTGCGAAGGGGGCGAGGCCGAATTCGCTGAAGGCGTCGATCGCGATCGCGGGCTCGGGATGTTCGAGCCGCGCTGCGAACCAGCGCAGCCGGTCGCTGGCCGGGAGCGCCGTCGCCGGGGCGGCCACCGCGTAGCCGAGCAGCGCCTCGTTTGCCGCCACGGCCAGCCAGCGCTTCTCGTTTTTGGCAGACGTGCCGAATACGAGTGCCGTGCCGATCACGGGGCCATCCACGCGGGCTCGGGCGTCGGCGGGAGCGTCGCCACGCAGGACCTGTGCGATCGTGAACCGCTGGAGGAGAAAGCCGTCGGGGCCCGGGGCTGCGGCACCCTGGGCCGTGCCGATCGCCACGACATCCGCCGCGTCGCGGCGCATCGCGAGCGACTCGCCGACCACGCCGCAAAACGGGCAGGCACTGGCCACGCCACACGTGGCGATGAGCATACCGCTGGCCAGCCACCAAGCGTCGCGGCCGACGGGGGAGCGGGCCATGGTGTCACGCGTATGCGGCCGCGGGCTGCTTTTCCTTCTGCATCCGCTGCCGCCAGTAGGGCGTGGTGCAGAGCAGGAGCTTGCCTGTGCCCTGATAGACATACGAAAGCTTCTGCCCCGAGAGCCAGTAGCTGAGCCACGATTTGGCGGGCCGCTTGACCGATAGCGAGATGCCGCCCGTGCGGCCGATCACGAAGGGGCCATCGGCCACCAGGCGATCGTCCACCAGCTCCACCTCCTCGACCGGGCCATCGACGGCGAGCACCACCTGCCCCTCACCCTTGAGCGCGGTCTTGTACCACAAGAGCCCCTGGTCGGCCCAATACGAAGTCCACATCCGTTCGCGATGCACCGTGAGCTGCACCTCGCCGTCACTCGCCCAGAAGCACTTCGTGTCGAGGATCCAGCGTTCGCCCGGCACGACGTTCATCACGTGGTAGCCCCCGAGCGTGGAATCGAGATACACGCTTCCCGTGCCGAAATACCGTGGCCGCAGCAGCGATTCATCGGAGAAGAGCGACACCCACCACGATTTGAGCGACGGCCAGGGAACGTCCATCTGGACCTTCCCCTTCATGTGGTTGAGGGCTCCGCGCTCGGCGCGCACGTCGTCGTCCACCAGGTCTACGCGCACCCAGCGCATGCCCTCCGTGTGCTCGATCTCAAACCGGGCCATCGATCTTCACCTCCGGGCCGCGCTCGAGGCCGCCCTTCGTCCAGTCGCACTTCCAGCCCGGGAACGCGAACTGCGGATACGGTTCGGGATCGATCGGGGCGGGCGACTCGGCGATGATGTCGAATTGACGGTCATTGCGGATCCGGCCCAGCCGGAAGAACCGCGTGCAGTGCTGCGTGCGCGGGTCGAGCCGCACTCGGCCGCCCGGGCCCGCGAATTCGAGGCCGTCGGCCATGGCCTGCCGCACGGCGGCGGTGTCGAACGATCCCGCCTTCTCCACCGCCTGCTTCCAGAGGTTCACGAGGCAATAGCCCGGC
>JAIXPT010000020.1 GCA_027486095.1 Planctomycetaceae bacterium
ACGAGCCAGCGGAGCAGCAGGCCGAACAAGATCACCCACACGAGCGCCTCTTCGAGAAAGGCGAGCCCTTCGACCGGCCGGCCCGACCACAGCCGCCCATAAAAAAAGTTCCAGCCCGCACGCACGAGCACCGCCACGAGCAGGCCCGAGAACAGAGCTTCACACACGATCCTGAGCACGGGGCTGTCGAGCCGCGTGCGGCGGCCGGCCACGATCGCGTCGATCCCCGTGGCAAGCCAGGCGGCCGTGCGCTCGAGCAGCGTGCCGACGCTCGACCGCACGCGCGCCTCGTCGAGCCGGGCGCGGCCCACGAGCGGCGGCTCGACGCGGGCCCGCGCGGCAAGGCCCACGAGAATGCTCCGCGATTGCTCGACATCGGCCTCGCCCAGCCCCAGCTCCTCGACGGTCTGCCACGTGCCGTCGCCGGCGGCTGCCACGGCCTGGCCGGCGAGCAGCCGCCCGATCAGGCCGCCACCTGCCGATTTCAGGCGCGGCCAAAACGACCAAATGGCCGCCACGACGTGCAGAAACATCGCGAACGGCCCGCCATGCCAGCGGTCCACGAGCTCGTCTGTGATCAGCCGCTGCCAGGCCGAGCGGCTCGCCCGCAGCCGCGCCTCGACGGCCGTCGCCAAGAGGGTCTCGAGCCGGGCCCGCTCGCGGGCGACGCCCGCGGCCAGGTCCGCCACCGGGCCGCGCACGGGCTCCAGGTCGTAGAGCGCCTGCCGCGCCACGTGGTCGGCGAGATCGACGGCCCCCGTGCGGCGCACGCGCCGGGCGGCGCGTCCCACGAGCTCTTCGTCGATCGCCGTCACGAGCTCCCGGAAACCCGTCTCGGCCTCGAGACCCGCGGCAGATCGTCGCGCCGCCTCCACCGCGTCGAGCCGAAAGATTCGCGGCACCGCGAAGCCCTGCGCCTCGAGCTCGCGCTGCCAGTCGGGGCGGATGTCGGGATCGCGCGAGGCATGCGTCTGCACGAAAAACAGCGGCCGGCCCGGGGCAAACGCGGCCACCTCGCGAGCCACGATCCACGACCGGTATTTCTGCGCGGTCGCCACGAGCAGGAGCACGTCGCATGCGGGCACCACGGCCTCCAGCAGATCGCGGTTACGATTCGTGTCGCTCGGCCGCGGCACGGCGTCGGGCGGCGTGGTCTCGTCGGCCTGCGTGTCGGGGTCGGGGCAGTCCACGAGCACGATGTTGGCCACGGCGGGGGCGTCGCTCCGCACCACACGCGCCTGCATGCGCTCGAGCGGCAGCCACGAGCAATCGACGTCGTTGGCCACCACCACGACGGGGTTGGTGGTGGTGGGGCGGGCCACGTCGCCCGCGGCGGTCACGGTGCCGCCGGCGAGCGCATTGACGAGCGTGCTCTTGCCGGTGCCGGTGCCACCGATCACGCCGACCACGAGCACTCGCGAAAGCTCGCGCCGGGCCCGATCGAGCCGCGGCTCGGCCTGTTCCCACGCGGCCCGCACCCGCCGCGCCGGAGGCCACTCGGGCCACGAGCCGCTCCACGCCCCGAGGTCGGCCACGAGCGCGTCGAAGGCGGCCTCGTCGAAGCCGGGTTCGGGGGCGGTGGATGGCGACGATTGAGACACGGGCTCGGGCTTCATGTGCGGGCAAACTCCCGGCGCAATTCAAACAGCAGCCGCCGGGCCTCCGCCACCTCGGGCCGCGCGGCGGCCGCCGCGAGCCGGTCGATCTCCTCGACCCGGTCGCCGAGCACGACGTCGTGCAGCGTTTCGGCGAGCACGCGGCCGCGCTCGGCCGACCAGCCGGCGAAGAGCCGCTCGAGCAGCGGCTTGAGCCCTGCCATCGTGAGGCCGAGCGCCCCCTCGCCCGCGAGCGTGGCCGCCGTGCCCACGACGACGTCGCCGACATGATGCACGAGTGTGGTGAGCCCGCCAGCCGTGGCGGCCGCGGCCGGCACGGCCGCCGCCCCGGCCATCCCCAACCCGACGGTGATCGCAGGCCGGGCCACGGCGCCCACGTTCAGCCCCGTCACGATCCACCGCACCAGCTCCGGGCTCGCCGTGGCGAAGCGGTCGAGCTCGGCACGGACGAACGCGCGATAGTCGTCCGACACGATCGGCAGCGCCGCATGCCGGCGCTCGAGGTCTGCAAACCAGGCGGCGCGATCGCCGCCCACGAGCGCCCCGGCCAGCATCGCGGCGAGCCGCTCGTTGCGTCGGCCGGCGTCCTCGAGCCGCTCCACGAAGTCGGCGAGCGCCTGCTTGAGGGCCTTGAGTTCGCGCGTGGAGAAATCCTCGCGCCGCTCGCTTTCGGAACGGGCCAGCCCGATCGCCCGGGCAGCCCAGCGCACCCCGCTGCCGGCGACCCGATAGGCCTTGCTCACGGCGAGATCGATCACGCTGCGGCGCGGCTCGAGCCACGCCCAGATCTCGTTCCACACGACCTCGCGCGGAGCGATGGGCAGCTCCACCCGCACCCGGGCCTCGTCCGCGAGCAGCTGCCGCGCGCTTCGCCACTCGTGGGCACTCGCCTCGAACCGCTCGAGCCAGCCGGCCGCGCCGGCACGGGGATCGAGCACCACCTCGAGCGCGCCGCGCATCGCCTCGCGCTTCAGGCGGTCGAAGTCGGCCCCGGCGAGGGCTCCGGCGAGATCGGCGGGCTGGTCGTCGCCGGCCGACACGGCGCCGCCCGTCAATTCCGGCACCGCGAAGAAATCGATCCGCCCCGCCTCGGCCTTGGCGAAGTCGTGCGGGCAGGCATATACGGCCAAGGGCACGATCCCGGTCTCGGTGGTGAACGTGGCCAGCCAGCCGCCGAGCCGCTCCCGCTGCCGCGGCCAGTCGATCATGTTGAACACCACGATCACGCCCTTGCGGGCCTGGCCGGCGGCCCGGAAGAAGTCGCGCACGGCGGCGTCGTTGTATTTCTGCTGCGTGAGCACGGCCACGAGCACGTCGCAGGCATTGCGCACGAGTTCGGCGCGATGCCAGTTTTCCCGCAGTGTGCCGTCGATGTCGGGCGTGTCGAGCAGGATGAGCCGCGCCGGCTGACGGCCGGACGGGTCTTCGCGCCACACGAGCCGGTCGGAGCCGGGCTCCGCGAGCGCATCGGCATCGCTCGTCCACGCCGTCGGCACGAACCCCGGAAACAGCTCAGCCAGATCGATCGTGGCGGCGCTGCCTTTCGGCAGGCTCGCCACGGGGTGCACCGTGCGGGCCGCCTCCGGCACCGAGCGGCTCATCGACGAGCCGACGAGGGTGTTGGCAATCAGGCTCTTGCCGGTGTTCGTGCCGCCGCACACGGCCGCCACCAGCACCGGCTCGCGAGCCACCTGCCCGGCGAGCTTGCCGAAGAGTTGGCCATGCCACGCAGCTTCCCGCGGATCGGCGACGCCGAGCGAACCGACGAACGGCTCGAGCGCCGCGAGCGCTCGGCACAGCGCGGCCACGTTGCCGGCCCAGGCCGAATGGGAGGTCGGGGTGGTGGTGGCTTGCACGGGCCGATCGCTCGCTTTCCGGTGCCGCGGCGGCTGCTTCGTTGCCGCCCCGAAACGGCTCCCCTACACTGCTCTGCGGGAGCCGTCGTCGGGAAGCAAGTGTGTCTTCCCCGGTTTCAGCCCGCAAATCCACCCGTTCACAAGCGTGATCCCCATGGTCGAACGCCGCCCTGTTTTCCCCGGTGTGATCGAGATCAATCACCAGGCGGGCTACCGGATCGGCTGCAACGTCTATCTCGTCTACGAGGGCCGCGACT
>JAIXPT010000029.1 GCA_027486095.1 Planctomycetaceae bacterium
CCTGCCGTTGAGACGGCGTATGTGACCAGCGCAGGCATGGATGCCGGAGCGCAGGCACATCCGAGTGAGCCGTAGCCTGGAGGGCGGAGGCGAACGTCCGGCGAGACGGTACGGGGTAACCCCGAGCCGGCGCGTGCCAATTGCAGCCAGAGGCCGGCGACGGGATATGGGGAGCCCGAAGCCGGCGCGGGCGCGTTGGCGGCGCGCAAGTGTCCTCCACCCGCGCGGCCACGAAATCGGCGTTGCATGAGCCAACGCATTTGCAGCCCTATCTTCGAACGACGCCCCGTGGAGCCGCCTCATGCAGACGCAGCCGCAGATTTCGTTCGATGATCTTCCCGCGGATGATGCCGTGCGCGACGCCGCGCTCGATCATGTCGCGCAGCTCGAGAAGATGAGCGACCGGATCACGGGCTGCCATGTCGTGATCGCCCAGCCCCATCGCCACCATCGCGAGGGCCGGCTCTACTCGGTGCGGGTCGATCTGGTGGTGCCGGGCGGCGAGATCGTCGTCAATCGCAGCCATCCTCTCGATCATGCCCATGAAGACGTCTACGTGGCTCTCCGCGACTCGTTCGCTGCGGCTCGACGCCGCCTCGAAGACCATGTGCGGCACCAGCGCGGAGCCGTGAAGCGGCATGCGCCGTGCGGCGAAGGGCGAGTCACGCAGATCTTTCCGCTGGCGGGCTACGGCTTCATCGAAACGCCCGACGGCCGCGAGATCTACTTCCACAGGCATGCGCTCAGCGCCGACGATTTCCGCCTCGTGGACCTCGGCAGCCGCGTGCACTTCACGGAAGAAGAGGGTGACGACGGGCCCCAGGCGGCCCACGTGGAGATCGTGCATGGTGCCGTTTCCAGAGAAGGTGGCACATGACGCTCACGACCGCATTGAGCGCGACGGACATCGCCATTCCCGCCCGGTCTTCCCGCGGCTCTCCACTCGATCTGCCGGGGCGGCTCACGCTGCCCGAGCACGCCAGGGGCCTCGTGCTCTTCGCGCACGGCAGCGGATCGAGCCGGCTCAGCCCCCGCAATCAGCACGTGGCCCACGTGCTGCACGAGTCGTGGATCGGCACGCTGCTCTACGATCTGCTGACGGAGCAGGAGGCGGCCGAGCGTGTCAACGTGTTCGATATCGGGCTGCTCGGCGAACGGCTTGCCGCCGCAATCGCCTTCGCACGGTCGCAGGAGCGCACCGCTCCGCTGCCCATCGGCCTGTTCGGCGCGAGCACCGGGGCGGCGGCCGCGCTCGTGGCTGCCGCCCATGATCCCGAGATCGCGGCGGTCGTGTCGCGCGGCGGCCGGCCCGACATGGCGGGAGCCGCGCTCGGCCGCGTGCATTGCCCGACGCTGTTCATCGTCGGTAGTCGCGACGAGGAGGTGCTCGCCCTCAACAGGCTCGCCCTCGAGCGGCTCGGCGGCCAAAAGCAGCTCTCGGTCATCCCCGGCGCCACGCATCTGTTCGAGGAGCCGGGCACGCTCGACGAAGCAGCCCGGCTCGCAGCCGAATGGTTTGCGAGGCACCTCCACCCCCGGAGCCTGCCATGAACCACCTCTTCTTCGAAAGCCGTGAACAGGCCGGCTGGATGCTCGTCGATCGGCTCCGCATGCACGGCGTCGGCTCGACCACCGAGAAGCCGCTCGTGTTGGCGATCCCCCGGGGCGGCGTGGAGGTGGGCGCGGCCCTCGCCCGCGGCCTGGGAGCCGAACTGGACGTGGTGCTCTCCCGGAAATTGCGGGCGCCGCATCAGCCGGAGCTGGCCCTGGGGGCCGTTTCAGAGACCGGTGAGATCTACCTCAGCCACTTCGCGAGCGCCATGACCGATGCCGGCGACACCTACATCGAAGCGGAACGCGCCCGCCAGATGGAGGAGATCGCACGGCGGCGGACGATGTTTCGCGCCGTCCGGCCGCAGGCGGCGATCCGCGGCCGCTCGATAATTCTCACCGACGACGGTCTCGCGACGGGGGCCACGATGATCGCCGCCCTGCGCACGGTGCGCGCGGCGGGCGCGCGGGAGATCGTCGTTGCCGTGCCGGTGGCCGCGCCCGACCGGCTCGACGCCATCCGCCCGCTCTGCGACCGGATCGAGTGCCTCGTCGAACCGATCGACTTTTGGGCCGTGGGACAATTTTACCGGAACTTCGAGCAGGTGAGCGACGAGCGGGTGTGCGACCTGTTGCGCGAGTTCGGCCGCCCCGAGACCAAGTGGGCGAGGGGCGTCGCCTGATCTGGGCTTCAGATCTGGGCTTCAGACCCTGTCTTGGTGCCGCGACTTGCTGCGGCCGCTGCGGCAATCGGCACAGATGCCACTGATGATCAGGGTGTGGCTCTGCGGCCGAAACTGATGCTGCCGTGAAACGGCATCCCGAATCTGCAGCAGCTCGGCGCTCGAGAACTCGATCAACGTGTCGCACGACGTGCAATGCAGGTGCTCGTGCTGCGGGTAGCCGTAGTCATGCTCGTAGACCTTGCGCCGCCCGATCTCCATCTGCCGCAGCAGCCCCGCCGCGACCATATCGCCGAGCGCCCGATAGACGGTGGCCTTGCTCGCCTTGAGCTCGCTGGCCAGTTTGTCGGCGTCGAAATGATCGTGCTGCCGTGAGACGTGTTCCACGATCCGCAGCCGCGACTGCGTGATCTTCTTGCCCCGGGCGCGCAGATACTCCTCGAACCGCGCCTGCGGCGTGAGCGCCAC
>JAIXPT010000332.1 GCA_027486095.1 Planctomycetaceae bacterium
AGCATGTCGAGGGCCTGGCCGTCGGCCAGCTCGGGATTCGCGTCCACGATCACGATCTCGTGCACGATCCCGCCGAGCTGCAGGGCGAACCCCGCCGACGACCCCACGATCCCACCACCGCCAATGATGCCGACTTTCATGAGTTGCTCCTTGCGAATACCTGATGCACCGGCTCGGAGGCGGCAAAAGTCTCGTCGCGTGGGCTGCGGCAGCCCAAGGCTCCTCGAGCGTTCGCCGACCCCCTCGCCTCCCGGATTAGGCTGCGGTAATCCCCAGCTGTTTGCAGACGGTTTCCGTGACGATCTTCACGAGTTGTTCCTGGTCGAGGCCGGCCGGGACGGTTGGCCGCGAGGCCGTGGCGGGGTCGGCGCCCATCGGGGGCGGGGCGTCGAAGGCCTTGCGATCGACGCCCGTGGAGCCCCAGCTGGAGCGGAACACGTCGTTGGCGCAGATGTCGCAGTTTTCCATCCCCTTGTCGAGCCGCGGGTCGGTGTAGCCCCACTTGGCTTTGAGATCGAGCAGTTCCTTCGTCTCCTGCTTCGTGAGAAACGTGACGCGGCCGAGGTCCTTGGCCAGCATCAGGATCCGGCAGTAGGCGTCGAGGATCTCGGTCCACCAGTAGGCCTTCTCGACCGTCTCGCCAAAGCTCACCGTGCCGTGGTTGGCGAGGATCACGACGTTCGACTGCTTCACGAACGGCTTGACCGTGTCGGCGAATTTCTGTCCGCCGGGAGTTTCGTAGCGGGTGATCGGCACGTCGCCCAAAAACACCTCGACCTCCGGCAGCACGCACTGCGGGATCGGTTCGCGGGCCACGGCGAAGGCGGTGGCGTGGGGCGGATGGCAGTGCACGACCGACTTGATATCCGGCCGTTCCTTCATGATCGTGAGGTGCAGGAGGATCTCGCTCGACCGCTTGCGATTGCCGGCGATCTGGTTGCCCTCCATGTCCACGATGCACAGGTCGGAAGGCTTCATGAAGCCCTTCGAGATCATCGTGGGGGTGCAGAGCACCTCGTTGGGCCCGAGGCGAAACGAGATGTTGCCGTCGTTGCCGGCGGCGAAGCCTTTGTTGTAGATGCGACGGCCGATGTCGCAGATCTCTTCCTTGAGCTGGTTGAGCGGCTTGCTGGTGGTGGTGCCCTGAACCTTCGTGGCCATGATTGCTCCTGCGGAAAAACCTGGGTGATGTGCTTGTGGGGGGAACGGTTTGAATCGGTGGGGGGCTGGATTGATTCTGACCCACTTTTCGGGTCGCGGTCGGACTGCAGACGTTTTGCGTGGGGCCGGTGGTGCGGGTTATGCGGGCGGGAGGCTGAGCTCGATGTGGTCGATCAGGGCCGAGATCGAGGCGTCCACGGGCTTGTCGAGCGGATAGAAGGGCTGGGCGGCCTCGCCCCCTTCGCTGAAGGCCACGAGCTGGCCGTCGCCGGCGCCGAGGTCGTCCCAGGCCACGAGCGGCTCGGCCGGGCCGTCGGCCCGCGTTACGTCGGCGCTCGCCCTGGCGAGATCGGCGGAGGAAAGCGGCACCACGAGCTTGAGCACGCCGCCGCGCATCGTGGGATGGGGCTCGACGAGTGTCACGGTGCCGATGGTTTTTCCGAGTCGCATGGGCAGCTTTCAGTGGGTGTGGGTTTTGCAGGCACAAGGTGCGGGGGCGGCGGCGAGCTCGGCCGGGGCGGGGCCCAGGTCGCGCCGCGAAAAGTCACCGCAGACGCGCTCGAGGCTCACGGCCGAAAAAGCCTTTGGATCGACGATGAGCAGGTTGGCGCCGCACTCGGAGGCCGCCGCCAGAAGGCCGGCTGCATCGCGGGCTGTGACGGCCCGCAGGCCGGCGGAGCGGTTGGCGAGCACGGCGGCCACGGCCGGCCGGCCGGCGAGCAAGATCGCGCGGGCGCCATCCCGCGCGGCATGCGTGGCGATCGCAGCCACCACGTCGGCGAGCCCGGTGGCGGGCAGCTGCTGGGCGGCCGGCATGGTGCGCACGAGTGCGGCGCACCTGCCAGCCGCGTCGCCGCCGCACTCGGCGTGGGCGACGATAAACGGTCGCATCGCTGCGGGGCTCACCGGCGTCGCCTGGCCGCGAGCGATCTCGATGCCGGCATCGCGGGCGTGCTCACGGGCCGAAGGCGTGACGACCGCCGTCGCACCCACGACGACACTGGCCGTGCCGGCGGGGAGTCGCTCGAGCACTGCGAGCGTCACGACCTTGTCGGCGAGTAAGACGCCGTTGGCAGATGGCGGCTTCCCGACCGAGCTTGGGACCGAGCTCGGCGTTGAACCGGACGTGGGCAGCGCAGCCGCAGCACCCCCGGCGGTGACGCGGGCGATGACTTCGGCGACCAGGCGGCGGATCGTGTCGGGGTCGTGGTTCACGGGGGCTCGTGCAGTTTGTGGGTCAAGCGTCATCGAGGAGGGCCACGATGCTCCACCGGGCCGGCGTGGCTTCGGAATGCAGCACCTCGCGGAGCAGGCGGCCGTCGCTCGTGATCATCACGAGGTCGCCCACCCCGGCGCCGATCGTCTCGATCGCCAGCTGCGGATCGCCGTCGGCCGACGTGCGATCGGCCAAGAGCGGCTGCACGACCGCGAGCTTCGCCCCGGTGAGCGAGGCGTGCTTCACGGTGGCCGTGGCGGTGCCGAGGATGCGGGCGAGTTGCATGATGGAGCGTCGGGGCGGGAAGGTCTGCGATGAATCAAAGAAGCCCGGAGCGGAAGCAACGGGACCGGTGCGGAAAAGGTTTACGAGTGAGTGGCGCTGCCGAGCACGTGGAGATCGTCCACGAGCGTGCAGCGGCGCTGGCGTGTGAAGGTGAGCGGCGTGGTCACGCCCTCGCCGGTGGGCGTGGCGATCGAGAACGAGAGATACCCCTCGCCGCCGAGGCCGAGGCCGGCCACGCTCGGGCCGTTTTTGACGAACAGCGTGGTGTCGAGGAGCCGCCCCATGCGGGTCATCGTGCGCACGTTGTTGGAGTGGATGATCGCGGTGTGGCGGAAGCCGTGCTCGCTCTCGTGGGCCCGGTGAATCGCCTCGTCCACATCCTTGCAGCGCACGAACGGCAGAAAGGGCATCATCTGCTCGGTGGGCACGAACGGATTGTCGGCGTCGGTCTCGCCGAACACGAGCTCGAGCCCGTCGCGGGCACTGGCGCCGGCGGCCTTGGCGAGGAGCGCGGCGTCTTTGCCGAGCAGGTCTTTGCAGGGCACCCAGTGGCGATGCTGGCCCTCGCCTGCCATCACGATCGCCCGCTTCGTGAGCGCATCGACCTCACGGGCCGAGAGCCGCAGAGCCCCCGCCTTCTCCATCGCGGCCATCATCCGGTCGAACACGCTCGCCACCACGAACACCTGCTTTTCGCCGATGCAGAGCAGGTTGTTGTCATACGCCGCGCCGGCGATGATCGAGCGGGCGGCATTGTCGAGGTCGGCCGTGTCATCGACGACGACGGGCGGATTACCCGGGCCGGCCACGATCGCCCGCTTCGGCGACTGAAGCGCCGCCTTCGCCACCGCCGGGCCGCCCGTCACGCAGATCAGCTTGATGCCGCGGTGGTTGAAGAGGGCCCCGGCCGATTCGAGCGTCGGCTCGGCAATCAGACTGACGAGATTGTCGATGCCGATGTCGCGGTGGATGGCCTGGTTGAACCGCCGCACGCCCTCGGCGGCGATCCTGCGGCCGCTCGGGTGCGGATTCACCACCACCGTGTTGCCGCCGGCGAGCATGTTGATCGCGTTGCAGGCGATCGTGGGGAGCGAGTGCGTGACTGGCGTGATCGCGGCGATCGGGCCGAAGGGAGCATGCTCGATCACGGCCAGGCCGCGGTCGCCGCTGAACACCTCGCTCGTCATGAATTCGACGCCGGGCACCTTCTCACCAAGCACCTTGAGCTTTTCGATCTTGTGTTCGAGGCGGCCGATCTTCGTCTCCTCGAACTCCATCCGGCCGAGCTCTTCGGCGTCGGCGATGGCGATGCGGCGGATGTGGGCGATGGCCTTCTTGCGGCCTTCGATGCCGAGCTTTTCGAGCTGCTCGAAGGCTTCCTGGGCCGCCCGGACGGCGTCATCGACGCTGCCATGCACACCGTGGGCGCCGGCGAAGGAGCCGGTCTGGCTGGATGCGTGCGAGGCGGGTGTCGCCGAGGCGTTGACGGCCAGCTCAGCGAGGACCTGGCGGACGATGTGAGCGATGTCGGGGGTGGCGGTGGTGGACATGAGGAGTGGTTCCAGGGGCGTGACAGGCTGAAGCCTGTCCTACTTTTTGAAGATTTCTTTGCCTTCGATGCGGACGGTATCGACGAGGCCGATGATCACGGCGTCGATCGGCAGGGACTTCGTTTCGGGGGTGAGCCGGGCGCTCGAGCCCTGCGTGACGAGCACGAACTGCCCTTCGCCGGCGCCGAGCGTATCGACGGCGATGAAGGTGCGGCCCGTCGAGACGAGCCGGTCGCGTTTCTTCTCGTCGAGCCGGTAGGGCTCGACCACGAGCATCTTGTGCCCGGTCATCGACGCGGTCTTCTGCGTGGCCACGATCGATCCGGTCACGAGGGCGACGAACATCAGCCACCTTCCTTCTTGGGATACGAGCCTGTGTGCATGCTGCCGGCCAGCAGATCTCGGGTCTGCCGGGCCACGATCAGCTCTTCGTTCGTGGGAATCACCCACACCTTCACGCGGGCCGAGGGCCCGCCGATCTCCCGCTCGCCTGCGGTCTTCGCATCGTTGGCCTCGGGATCGAGCGCGATCCCGAGGTCGGCGAGGCCCGCCAGCACCGCCGCCCGGGTGAGCGGTGAGTTTTCTCCGATGCCACCTGCAAAGGCGATCGCATCCAGGCCCCCGAGCTCCACGATGCCGGCGCCGAGCCAGTGCCGGATCGACGCCACGTAGACGTCGATCGCCGTCTGGGCCCGGCGGCTGCCGGCTGCCGCCGCCTCTTCGAGGTCGCGCATGTCGCCCGACGTGCCCGACATTCCGGCAAGGCCCGCTTTTCCAGACAGCTCGCCGAGCAGCTCCTCGAATCCTCGGCCTGTCTGCTTCGCCACGTGCAGCAGGGCGAAGGGGTCGAAGTCGCCGGCCCGGTTGTTCTGGGGCAGGCCCGACTGCGGGCTCATCCCCATCGACGTGCCCACGCTCTTGCCATCGCGGATCCAGCACACGCTGCTCGAGCCACCGAGGTGGCACGAGATCGCCCGGAGCGGCTGCTTCGTGGTCACGAGTTCGCCCAGGCGTGTGGCCACGAACCGATGGCTGGCCCCGTGAAAGCCCCAGCGCCGCACGAGATGCTTCTCCACCCAGTCGGTCGGCACCGCGTAGAGCGCGTTGCGGTCGGGAATGGTGGCATGGAAGCCGGTCTCGAACGCGGCCACGAGGGGCACCGTGGGAAGCCGTTCCCCGAGCAGCCGCATCGCCTTCACATAGGGCGGATTGTGGGCCGGAGCCACCGCCGCCATCTCCTCCATCGCTGCGAGGACGTCCGGGCCGACGCGCACGACGCCGCTCACGCGGCCGCCGTGCACGGCCTTGAAGCCCACCGCCGCCACTTCATCGACGCTCGTCAGGGGACCGCCCTCCGCCGTCAGCTGCTCGAGCGCCGCCGTGAGGGCCACGGCGTGATCGGGCACTGGTTTGACGGCTTCGAGCTTCATGGAGCCGGCCGTGGCATAGACGCGGCTTTCGGCCGCGCCGATGCGTTCGACGCCTCCGCGCGCAAGCTCCTTTTCCCCGCCCGTCGAGCCCGCCGTTTCAGGCAGGTCGAACAGGCGATATTTGAAGCTCGTGGATCCCAGATTCGCGACGAGAACTTTCATGCTTCAC
>JAIXPT010000255.1 GCA_027486095.1 Planctomycetaceae bacterium
GACGGCGAGAGCTCGCCGGTGGGCGATCAGCCAGCCTGCGATCCGGTCACGAATGGGGAGCATGGGGCTCCTGGCGCGACCGGGTGAGGCCTGGCATGGTGGGTGGCTACGGGGGTGATGGCGAACTGCGCGGAAAAGTGGGCGGTCTGGGTCTGCATCCGCTCCCGCGAAAAATCGGCACCGCGGCCCGTATCTTACCGTGGCCCCTCTCGACGCGTAACCCTTTGGCCGGCAAGGCTTATCGACGCGCGCGCACGCTGCCGCCTGCCTTGACCCGTAAAAATCGTCGCCTCTATAGTCCCGCGCTTTGAGACCCGCGGTTTTGTGGCGGGCCACGATCCCTATTCATTTCGCAGACTCCGCTTGCACGCACGCGACGAGCAACTCGCGCCCGCGCCGCGCCGGCCGTTCGGCCTGCCGCACAGGACCGTCGCGCGCGTCGGCAGGATCGCCGTACGCATCGTCGTCGTGGCGATCATGGCGGCGGGCGGCAGCCACGCCGATGCCGACGACGCGGCGCCGCTACCGGTGAGCGACACCGCATCGGCGGGCGTGCTCGCGGCCGTGCCGGCCCGGGGCCTGGCGGCCGCCGTGGCTGAGGCCGGGCGCATCGAGGTGCCGTCGGTCGATCCTGGCGAGCTGCTCTCGATCCGGGCGACGCAGGCGGCCCGTTGGACGGAAGGCTCGTACGACGTGTGGCACCTCACCGGAGGCGTCACGATCGTGCAGGGCGCCACCGAGGCCCGGAGCCACGAGGCCGTGGTGTGGATCGGGCAGGAAGGCGTGATTGCGGAGGCAGATGGCGAGGGCGAGCCGATGCCGCGTCCGCGTGGGCTGCTCGTACGGATGGCGGGCGAAGTCACGGTGACATCGGCAGCGGCGGCGGATGCCGTGCCGGCGGCGACCGTGCGCGGAAGCCGCTGGACGGGCCGCTTTTGGACCTACCGCGAGCCGGCGCTCCAGTTTGCGAGTGTCGTGCCTGCGACGGGCACGCCTGCGATCTACGATGCCCCCGCCGACGTCGGCGTGCAGCGGGCCGTCTTCGACGACGCCGCGGAAGGCGACACGATCCGCCTGATGGCGGCGGAGCAGCCGGCCGGCGGGGCGACACAGCCGACGGTCGGGCCCGTACGAGGGGCCGTCGCCCCCGCGCAGTTCAGTGAATTTGGCGCGCCTGCCGCGCCCCAGGTGGCGACGGCCACGGCCATGCGCAGGCTCCGCGCATTTCCGCGGTCGAGCGTGCCGCTCAACGTGCGCTGGTTTCCGAGCCCTTCAGGCGGTGAGTGGATCGCCGTGATCACGTCGGGCGTGAACCTCGTGATCGACGGCGTCGATCCGGCCGGGCCGCTCGACATTTCGGCCGACCGCCTCGTGATCTGGACCCGCAGCCAGGGGCAGCCCGATCTCGACGGCAGCAATGCCCAGTCGCCCGACACGCCCCTCGAACTCTACATGGAGGGCAACGTCGTCTTCCGGCAGGGGCAGCGCGTGGTCGAGGCCGTGGGGATGTTCTACGACGTGCCGCGGTCGAGCGGCGTGATCACCGGCGCCACGGTGCTCACGCCGGTAGACAACTACTCGGGCGTCGTGCGGCTGCGGGCCGACGTGCTGCGGCAGGTGGATCGCAGCCGGTTCGTGGCCCAGCAGACCGGGCTCACGTCGAGCCGGATGGGCGTGCCGACCTGGGAGTTTCGCTCACGCGAGCTCGAGTTCACCGACGAGCAGGTGCCCCTGCCAGGTCCCTTCGGCCAGCCGACGATCGACCCGGCCACCGGCGAGCCGGCCGTCGAGCACCAGCAGTTCATCACCAGCCGCGGCAACACCGTGACGCTCGGCGGGGTGCCGGTGCTGTGGTGGCCGGTGCTGGCGACCAACGCCAAGAAGCCGACGTTCTACATCAACGACTTCCAGCTCAAGAACGACCAGATCTTCGGCACGCAGGTGCTCACGAGCTGGGATGCGTTTCAGGTGTTCGGCTGGCAGCGGCCGCCCGACGGCGTGGACTGGGACTTCGACGTGGATTATCTGTCGCTGCGCGGGCCCGGCGGCGGCACGTCGCTGCTCTACAACCGCCCTGAGTTCCTCGGGCTCGGCACACCGGCCAGCGGCATCCTCGACGCCTGGGTGATCGGCGACGTGGGCCGCGACAACGTCGGCTTGAACCGGCGCAACCTCACCTACCCGGGGTTCCCGGATCGTACGTTCCGCGGCCGCTCCTTCTGGCGGCACCGCCAGGATCTCGGCGGCGGCTGGCAGGCCCGCGGCACCGCCGGCTGGATCAGCGACATGAATTTTCTCGAACAGTATTACGAGGCGGAGTGGGAGGAAGGCTACGAGCAGCGTACCTGGCTCGACCTGCGCCGCCCGATCGACAACCGCGAGCTGCGGCTGCTCACGAGCGTGCGCGTCAATCCATTCTTTACGCAGACGGAATGGTGGCCGCGGCTCGACCATTACTACATGGGCCAGCCGCTGCTCGGGGACGCCGTGACATGGTATGAGCACTCGAACGTGGCGTATGCCCGGCAGAGCCTGCCGCAGACCCCCACCCTCGGCACCTCCAACAGCCAGACGAACGGCTACTGGACGACGCTGCCCTACGAAAACAACGTCATCGGCCAGCGGCTGGCCACGCGGCACGAGCTCGACCTGCCGTTTCAGGCCGGGCCGGTGAAGCTCGTGCCCTACGCCCTCGGCGAACTGGCCAACTGGGGGCAGGATCTCGCGCAGAGCCCGATCAACCGGGCCTACGGCCAGGTGGGCATCCGCTCGAGCCTGCCGCTGTGGACGGCCGACAACACCGTCGAGAGCCAGCTCTGGAACGTGCACGGCCTCGCGCACAAGGTCGTGTTCGAGGCGGAGTTCGCCTACACCGACTCCACCCAGGACATCTCGCAGTTCCCGCTCTACGACCAGATCGACGACGACACGATCAATCAATACCGGCGCAACATTCCGTACTGGGACTATGGCGCGGTGCCAGGCCAGCCGATTCCGCTCGGCTCGCCGTTCATCTTCGGGCCCCAGGGGAAGTACGACCCGCGCTACTACGCCGTCCGCCGTGGCCTCGGCGGCTGGGTGACGGGCCCCACCGAGATCGCCAACGACCTCACCGTGTTCCGCCTCGCCGCGCGGCAGCGCTGGCAGACGAAGCGCGGCCCGATGGGCAACCGCCGAATCATCGACTGGATCACGTTCGACGTCGATGGCGAGCTGTTCCCCGTGTCGGGGCAGAACTTCGGCCAGGCGATGGGGCTTTGGCAATACGACTTCCGCTGGCACGTGGGCGATCGCACGACGTTGCTCTCCTCGGCCGACGTCGATTTCTTCTCCGGTGGCCAGCAGCTCTACACCGTGGGCGCGCTCTTGAACCGCACGCCCCGCGGCAGCTTCTACATCGGCTTCAACGAGTTCGGCGGCCCGATCCAGGCGAGCGTGCTCACCGGCTCCTACACCTACCGCATGAGCCCCAAGTGGGCGAGCACGTTCGGCACGGCGCTCGACCTCCGCGGCGCGAACATCGGGCAAAACTTCCAGCTCACCCGCATCGGCGAGTCGTTCCTGATGACGTTCGGCTTCAACGTCGATTACAGCCGCAACAACGTGGGCGTGACGTTCAACCTCGAGCCCCGCTTCCTCTCGCGCACCCAGTTCGCGAGCCGCACCGGCCTCGACGTGCCGGTCGCCGGCGCCTACGGCTTGGAGTAAGACAGGCTTCAGCCTGTCATGCCCCGAACTCGCCCAACCCGGCTTCGGGCTCCCCATATCCCCGTCGCCGGACGCTCGCTGCGCCCATCCTGGGCTCCACTCGCTCGGACCTGCCTGCGCTCCGGCATCCTGCCTGCGCTGGTCAGCTACGCCGGCGACCGGGACACGGGGAGCCCGAAGCCTCCTCAACCGTAGCGACAGAGCTCCAGCTCTGTCGATCGACAGGCCTGGAGGCCTGTCGCTACAGGGGAGGCGGCGGAGACGGTCGGTGCGATGCGGAAGAGCCGACGGGCAGATA
>JAIXPT010000433.1 GCA_027486095.1 Planctomycetaceae bacterium
GCAGCGACAGGCTGAAGCCTGTCCTCCAGGAAGTGAACTCAGTCGAGGACAAAGAGGGCGATCGTGGTGTAGAGCACGATGCCCACGATGTCCACGATCGCCGACACGAAGGGGTTGCTCATCAGGGCCGGGTCGAGGCCGATCGAGCGGAAGATGAGCGGGAGCACCGAGCCCACGAGGGTGCCGAGCATCACGACGGCGAGCACCGTGAGCGGGATCACGAGCGCCTGGAGCGGCGTGGGGGCGTAGACGAGGGCGAGGAGGTAGCCCGGGACGGCGAGGAGCGTCCCGAGGAGGAGGCCGAGGGCGAACTCGCGCTTGAGGATCTTGCGCCAGTCGGAGAGCTTGCAGTCGCCGGAGGAGAGGGCGGTGATCACGAGCGTGGCCGACTGGTTGCCCGAGTTGCCGCCGCTGGCGATCACGAGTGGGATGAAGGCGATCAGCCAGGCGTGGGTGAGCGGGGCCCGGGCCATCACCATGGCCGTCACGGCGGCCGTGGCGAACAGGATTGTGAGCCAGACGCCGCGCTTCCACGTCATCGTGACGAGGGCCGCCTCGAGGTAGCTCTCGCCGAGGGGGGTGATGGCGGCGATCCGCTGGGCGTCGTCGGTGGCGTCTTGGCGGACGGCGTCGAGCACGTCGTCGTGGGTGACGATGCCCACGAGCCGGTTCTTCTCGTCCACGACCGGGATGGCGATGAAGTCGAAGCGGGCGAGCTTCTCCACCACCTGCTCCCGGGGCTCCTCCACGCGCACGCTGATCGGATCGCGCTGCATGAGGTCGGAGACGAGGGCCGTGGGCTTGGCCAGGATCAGGTCGCGGAGCGAGACGAAGCCCACGAGATGCCGCTCGGCGTCGAGCACGTAGATGTAGTAGATCGATTCGCTGTCGGGGGCCTGGGTGCGGAGGCGGGTCACCGCCTCGCCGGCCGTGATGTCGGCCGGGAGCGAGGCGTATTCCGTGGTCATGAGCGCCCCAGCCGATTCCTCGGGGCAGGAGAGGAGCATGCGGATGTCGTGCCGCTCGGCCTTGGCCACGAGCGGCAGGATCTCGTCCACGAACTCGGGGTCGAGCTCGCGAAGCAGGTCGTCGCGGTTGTCGGCGGCCATCCATTCGAGCAGTTGGCCGAGGTGCGGGCGGTCGGCCGCCTTCACGAGCTCCACCTGACGCGGCATCGGGTAATACGGGAAAATCTCCGCCTGCCGCTCGACGGGCACGGCGTCGAGCAGTTGCCAGAGCTCGCGGTCGTCGAGCCCCTCGGAAAAGTCGGCCACGGTGGCCGGATGCAGCTCTTCGGCCACCTCGCGCAGGCCGGCGACATCGCCTTCGGCGAGCATCACGCGCAATTCAGGAATCAGGAGTGGATTGGCGGTGACCATGGCGGCGGGGTGGGGCGGGGCAGCCGGAGCGGGGGGCGGGCCTATACTGCGAGGTCGGTAAACCGGCAGCCGCCACGCTTTTCCAGTATGCCATGAGACCCTCGAACCTCGCAGTCCGGATGCGAATCGCCGCCACGGCCGCGGCCCTCGGGGCCACGTTGCTCGCGGGGGTGGCGGCACATGCCGCCGAAGCGACCACCGCCTGCCTCGAACTCTTGCTCACGCGGAACTACCTGCCGCCCGACTTCGACCAGGAAGTCTTCGACGCCCTCTGGACCACGTGGCCCGAGCCGCTGCGCAGCCGGGCCGAAGGGGCAACGCCCGAGCAGCGGCGGCGGCTGGCGATGGAGCGGTATGGCCTCGATCCGCATCCAGACGATCCGTCGAGATCGCTCCAGTATGTACGCGGCGCGGACGGCTCGTGGACGATGAGCTGCCTGGCCTGCCACCAGGGGCAGGTGGCAGGGAGAGTGATCCCCGGTCTGCCAAATTCAAACTACGCCCTCGAGACGCTCACCGAGGAAGTGCGGCTCGTGAAGGTGAAGCAGCGAAAGCCGTTCGGCCACATGGACATGGGCTCGCTGCTCCTGCCGCTCGGCACAACCAATGGCACGACGAATGCCGTGATCTTCGGCGTGGCCCTGATGCGGCATCGCGACGCGGAGCTCAACATCATCCAACGGCCGCCGCGGTTCGACCTCGTACACCACGACATGGACGCCCCGGCCTGGTGGCACTACCGCAGGCGCACGGGGATCTATGCCGACGGTTTCGCGCCCAAGGGGCATCGGATGCTGATGCAGTTTTTGCTCGTCAAGGAAAATGGGCCGGAGAGGTTCGCGGAGTGGGAAGACGAGTTTGGCCGGATCGAGCAGTGGATCGAGTCGCTCGAGCCGCCGCGCTGGCCGTGGGCGATCGACGCGGCGCTCGCGGAGCGGGGAAGGGAGGTGTTCGCGAACCACTGCGCGTCGTGCCACGGGACGTATGGCCCCGATGGAAACTACCCGGAGCGGATGGTGGCGCTCGACGAGATCGGCACCGACCGCGTGCGTTTCGACTCACTCACGCTGAAGGAGCGCGGCGATCTCAACGAGAGCTGGTTCGGCAACCACGGCCGCGATATCGCCAGCCTGCGAAATCGCGAGCCACCGACGGGCTACGTTGCGCCGCCGCTCGACGGCGTGTGGGCGACGGCACCCTACTTCCACAACGGCTCGGTGCCCACGCTCTGGCACGTGCTGCATCCCGACGAGCGGCCGTCCGCGTGGCAGCGCACGCGCTCGGGCTACGACCAGGCCAAGGTGGGCCTCGAGATCAAGACGGCCGCTGCCCCGCCGGCGAAGCTCCCGAGCGCCGAGCGGCGCACGTGGTTCGACACGTCGAAGCCCGGCAAGAGCGCGGCTGGCCATGATTTCCCCGACGCCCTCGACGAGGCCGAGAAGGCGGCCGTCCTCGAATATCTGAAGTCGCTCTGACAGCCAGCCTGGGGCGGGAGCCGGGAGGAAGCGTTGGATTCAAGCCGACATCGGCTGCGTCGGCGTTGCATCTCTCTCGATGATGTCGATGCAGGAGTCGTAGTCGCGTTTCGCCACCTTCGCCCGCACCGCCGTGCCGCCACCTATACGGGATTCGATCGCAAACATTCCGCCGAGCCGTTCGATCCGCTCACGCATACCAGTGAGCCCGAAGTGGCCTTGGTCAGGCCCCGATTGCGTGCCTGGCGTAAAACCCCGGCCATCGTCCGTGATCGTGAGGCGAATGGTGCCGGCGCTCACGTCGAACTCTGCGTCCACATCGACCTGCCCGGCATCGGCATGGGCCAACGCATTGTGGATCGCTTCCTGTGCCATGAGGAGCAGATTTCCGGCCACGAACTGTGGCACCTCGAAAACGGTGCCGCTCGTGCGCACGGCGATATGTTCGGCGTGGCCGTGACCGGTCTGCCGGGCGATCGCGGCGAGCGACTCGGCGAACGACTTACCGGCCACCGGCGTCGTCCGGAGGGCCCACACCGAGCCGCGTAGCTCCTCGGCCGCGTGATTCACCATTCTGCGGGCTACGTCGAGATGCTCGATCTTCTCGTTTTCCGAATTGTCGCCCCTTGCTTGACAGGCACCGAGCTGAAAATCGATGCCGCGAAGCGTTTGTAGGAGGGTGTCGTGCAGGTTGGCAGCGAGGCGGTTTCGCTCCCGCAGCGTCGCCTGGAATTCGACGGCGGCATCTCGCCGTGATTGCATCTCGAAAGCCAGCCGGAAGGTCGTGGCCCGTACTTCACGGCGCAGGATAATCGCCCACGCGAGGGCTCCGGCGAGTACCGTCGCCACTCCTCCCAAAAGAATGCCCAGTCGTGCCGGCGTCCACCAGGATGGCGCGCGAACGACGACCACGTCGTCAGCCGAGCGCAGCAAGAGCGTGAGGCGGTCGATCGTGGGGTCGGAAACGGTGGCCAACTGCGGATCGCTCGGGTCGTCCACCCAGTCGATCTGGAGCACTCCCGTCACGCGGATCTCCGTGCCCGGGGTGAGGCGGCTGAGCCGCTTTTGGTCGGCGTTGTCGAGGATCGCCGGCAGCGTGGCGTCGTTGCTCGAGAGAACGAGTTGTGTCGCACCCCGGGGCAGCGACTTCACTTCCATGAGGCGAGCCGGGAAACGAATCAGGCAGCCGTCGTAGTTGCCAGGCAGCGTCATCATCCAGCGGTCGCGCGCTTCGCGGTTTATCCGCACTATGTCCGCAGGCTCGATGTCCTGCGGCGAGGGCGGTTGGCCTACTCCAATCTTCTCGATGATGCCTCCCGTGATGCCGGCGATCTTGCGCGATTGCTCGAGAAAACCCGCCACACGGACGTGGTCGCCGGGCACCAGCGGGGTGGAGCCGGTGGTGACCACGCGAATGCCGTCGAGTCCATCCTGGAGGAAGAGCATGCGCCCCGGTTGCACGAGCGTGACGACGCCCGCGGTCGTGATCCGATGCGTCGGCACCGGTTCGGCGCGAAACCGCCCGAGCGCGTTGGCTGCGATAAACGGAGCATCGAAGGGGGATCCCCGCGCTGGTTCCTCGACGACGAGATCGGCTTCGGTTTCCATCACGAGCCGCGGCGCCAGGAATTCGCCGCGGCTGTTGCGAACCGACCCCACGAAGCCCGTCACTCGGACCCGTGCGTCGAGCAGATCCGTGGCCTGCGCGACCGTCGCCTTCGGGGCCAGAACGGCGATGCGTCGCGATTGAACGGCAAGACCGATGTGCCAGCGACCCCAACGCTCCTGCTCGCACACTTGCACGACGCCCTCGAGCGTTATCTTGCGGGCATTATCGAGACCGAGGAACAGCCGATCGAGATCGGCGGCCTCGGCGACGGGGAGAGCCGCCTCACCGAGCACCTCCACCCGGTCCGGAAGAAAGCGCGGCGCGTACGCGCCGCGGTCGACGGTGCCTCGCAGCATCACGCGTTGCCCGGCATGGAGGTCGTTCGGCACCCGATCAGGCCCCGCCCGTGCCGCTTCGTCCCGGTATTCGACGACCCACATCGATGCGGAGTCGTCCTGAACGATCAAAAAACCGACTTCCCGCGAGACGCCTGCCACGACTCCCCTGATGCGTGCGGGCACGGTGCCGGTGTCCGACTCGAGCGCCAGTCGCATGGCCTCGGCGATCGGCAGCAGCGGAGGCTGGTCGCCATCGTCTTCTCGGGCGCTGGCCATCCCGACGAAGAGCCCCGCCAGGACCGCGCCCAGCACACACGCCCGGCACATCGGATGCGTCATCGTCATGCCACGTTCCCGAGCGATCTCGCAGGCGCCCACTCCAGGCGAGTGTATGCGAAACAAGCACGCTCGTGCCGGCCAGCGATCAGCGCTGACCGTCCCGGCCGACATGGACCCTACTGAGCGGATACCAGCCGTCGGCGGACCGTCCTTCGATGCCCAACTGCACCACGGGCCGTTCCCCCTTCATGTCCACGACACCGATGGCCAGTTCGCACTCCCCCTCGGGGGCATCCGCGGGAATCTGAAAACGGTCGGTCACGTCGTGGAGTGGCCCCGGCGGCAGGTCGGGGGCCGCCGTGAGGAATTCTTCCGTGAACAACTCGACCGATCCGGGGAGCCACTGATCGACCGTCACGCCCCCGACGATCACCGTGCGGAAGCCGTCTCGACCGGTCAGACGGTAGGCCAGGCGGTAGGGACGGTAGCACGGCGCCGAGCCGACGTTCCGCCACTTCATGGTCACGTCGAGCGAGGCTCCAGGCTGCACACTGGCTGGGTGGGCGAGCTCCTCGAGCACGAGCCGATAGCCGAGCCGCCGCAGGAACTGCCGCAGCTCATCACGGAAGGCTGGATCGTCCGGGAGCGGTGCCGACTTGCCGTTGAACGTGCTGCCATGCAGGGCGAGCGCGTAGTTGAAGATGTGCCGCGCCGGCCAGCCCTTCTCCACGAACTCCGCCAGCGTGTGCGGAGGCTCGAACGCGACGGGGGCGCGACGCCAGGCATCCTCGAGGCCGTGTGTCCGGATCGCGGTGGGGTAGATGTCACGCATGTGGTTCCACGTGCTGGAGAAACTGCCCATGTCGCCGAGGGAGTCGGCCCGCCAGCCGGCGCCCTTCTTGACCGCATACGCAGTGCATTCCCCAGCACCGATCAGCATCAAGAGGGGCGTCTTGCGGAAGGCGGACATGTAGGCGTCGATCACCCGCTGCCGGCTTTCCAGCGAAGGCAGCGACGCCGCCTTGCAGCGGGTCATGTGCCATTCACCCCACCAGCCGATCGATCCCAAGTCGATGTGGGCGACACCCGGATGGCCGTCGAGGGTCGCACCGAGCCGCCGAATGAAATCGACATGCCGGTCGAGAACGACGGGGTCGTCCATGTCGGGGATCGAAATGTCGGCCGGGCCACCGTTGAAATCGACGAGGAGTTCCCGTCCGCCCACGTTCCCGAGCCAGGTGGGATGCTCGCGCGTGCGCTTGTCGGGATTGCAGCACTTCACGCGGAGCGCCAACTGCTGCCCGGCACGACGAGATTCGGTGATCTTCCCTTTGAGGAACGCGGTGTCGATCGTGCCCGGCTGCGGCTCGAGTTTGCCCCAGCCCAGCCTGACGTACTGAATCGTGGAGGGGATTTCGTCGGGGAGGTGCTTGTCGGCCGGCCGCGGGTAGCCGAACGTCTCCCACCCCATCCCTGGGTTCGTAAGCAGGTCGTCGGTGGGCTCGGGCCGGATCATCACCTGCTGCCCGGCGTCGGGGGTCGAAGCGCCTTCGGCCGACGTGATCACCGCAGCCGCCAACAGGCTCACGAGCACGCCGCGGCGGTGCTGGGTTGTGGGCGGGGTGGCGGGCTGCTCGTCTTTCCCGCCCACCTTGTAGGCCTCGACCTCGGCGGCCGGCACATACACCACTTTCGGTCCTGCGAAGAAGACGGCGACCGTCCCGCCCGAACCCTGGGATTCAAAGACGAGCGCCTGGCGGCCACCGCCGGCGGCCGCGCCGTAGCGGATGAAAAACGGCTGGCCGTCGCGCTCCGACACGAACAGGCCGTCGAGGTTGCCGGCGGAGACCCCCATTTCCTCGAGGGCAGCCGGGCTCTTCGCGAGAATGAATTTTCGCAACTCGGCCTCGTCCTTCGGCCCCCGTCCCTGCTCCATCTGATACTGGCTGTAGAAATTGACGAGCCGTTTGCCGTTGGCATCGTTGAAGGCTCTCACGAGCGCCTTGGGGTCCGGGGCGCCCGGGCCACAGCCGTGGAACAGGCCCGCCGCCGCGACCAGCAGCCAGACCGCACCGCGGCGGGGCAGAGAAGCAGACAGGCTCCTTCCAAGACGTGTCATGGCAAGTCGTCCGCACGCCCGGTCCCGTCAGCCCGCTTCCCGACCTGCTGAAACACCGTGCCGCTCACGGTGAACGAGACCGTTCGCACGCTGCCATCACCCATGACGGCGTTGAATCCGGCGGGGTGTGCCGAGCCGAAACTGCGATCCAAGGTGTCGGCTCGGCCCGTCGCGGTGCTGAGGCTGTCGGGCGTCGCCTGATAGGTGAAGGTGTTCATGGCCCGCGCCGAATTCTGGACGCCGTTGAACAGCGTGCCGAACGTGCCATCCTGCCAGCCACCATTGACGGAAGGGTCGGTGTAGCGGTCGGTGGAGACCATCTTCTCGGCGAACATGAGGGTGTTGGATGTCCCGTCGAGGACTTTCGAAATCTTGATGGGCGACGCCAGCGTGAAGTTGGTCACCCCGTCCGTGCCGAACCCGCCGGGGGAGATGATGCCTCCCCATTTCGCGTCGCAGGTGGCCTGCGTGCGGCCCGTGCCCGAGTTCTGAAACCACGTGTCGCCGGCGCCCGCTGTGCAGAAGGCGGCGTAATCGAAGAATGCCGCGGGCGCGCCGGAGAGAAAGCCGTAGCGCCCCGAACGGCTCGGGCAGTTGTAGGCCTTCACGCGCTGCGCGTTCAGCCCGGCCGACGAGGTTTCGGTGTAGCCATTTGGCGCCTGAAAGCGAAGCTCGTAGAGGACCGTCTCCTCCATGGCCGGGAGCATCTGCCAGAACTGATTGAGATAGGGCGTGCCATACACGTCCTTCGTCTTGATCGCGGGCCAGTAGGAGGCGCCCGCCGAACCATTGCCGAAGCCATAGGGAACGACGCCCGCGGTCGGGTAGCGTTTCGTCGCGGACTCGACGGTCAACGCCGCCAAACCCATCTGCTTCATGTTGTTCTTGCAGCTCGACATCCGGGCCGACTCGCGGGCAGCCTGCACGGCGGGCAGCAAAAGCCCGATCAGCACGCCGATGATGGCGATCACGACCAGGAGTTCGACAAGCGTAAATGCCCGACGCGAATTCAAACTGTGCATCTCAGGAGAGGATCGAGGAGGGGAGTCGTTCAGGGGGCATGCCGCCACAGTCGACGGCGCAGGCCGGCCATGACGGCGATGCCGAGGCCGGCTGAAAGCACTGCTGCGGGCTCCGGCACGATGGCCAGCGTGCCCGTGGGCTGGCTGAAGGTGAGCGTCTGGGAACCCTTGACGCTCTGCCACTGGCCGCCACCGATATTGCTCCAGAGCCCGTCGTAGTAGCCTGTCGATGCTACGGATGCGAAGTCACCCGATGGCGTGCCGCCGAAGCTGAAGATAGGGAACGAGGCGTTGTCGTTGAAGGCAGTCGGGCCGAATGTGAACGACAGCGCTCCGCCGTACGTCAGACTCCCGTTCGTCAAGACGTTGATGCCGTCGAAATCGGTGCCGCGGGTGCCCTCGGCCGCGATCTCGATGATTGTCGTGGCCGATGAGGAGAGTGCGAGCGTGTTCATCGAGAGGATGCCAGGGCTGTTGCCCGGGCTGAGGATGCCGTCGACGCTCACGGCATTGAAGACCGTACCCGAGCCCCCGAGCGTCGCCGCGTTGGCGACGCTGACGGCCGATGCCAAGCTCCCGTTCACGAGTGTCGTGCCGGCGTTGAGGGCGGTGGCACCGGAGTAGGCGTTACTGCTCGAGATCACGAGCGTGCCGGCCCCCGTCTTCGTGATGCCGCTCGCACCCGAGATCGTCGAGGCGGCGTCGAGCGTGATCGACCTGCCGGCTGCCGCATTGAACGTGTGCGAGCCGGCCAATAGCGTGATCGGGAGCGACGAGATCGTGAGATCGGAGCCGGCCTTGTTCTCGATCGTGCCGTTCGTCCAGTTGAATCCGGTGGAGGCGATGGCGCCACCGGTCTGGGCGCCTCTGCCGAGTGAAGCGGTCCGGAGCGTGCCGGCCTGAAGGTTGAACGTGCCGCTCACGCGCTGCGTGCCGGCGGAGGCGGCGAGGAGATTCGTGGCAAACTCGATCGACTGGGCATCGACGACGCCGCCGTTGAGCGTGAATACGCCGTTCCCGGCGAACGTGTTGCCGCTGGTTGGGCCTGTGCCCGTGCCCGTGCCCGACGCCTGGATCCGCCCGATCGAGATCGTGCCGCTCGCGAGCGTGCCGGCGGCCATGGAGAACGTGCCGCTGACGACGCCGGCTCTGCCGGGGCTGTTGAAGGCGTCCGCGACGCCGATCGTGAGCGTGGCGACATTGGCATCGAGCGTGCCGGAGGAAAAGTCGGCCGTGGCGCTGAACGCGTTCGAGTTGAACGAGCTCACCTGACCGATATTCCACAGCGTCACCGCCGACGTGCCGCCGGCAGCCCCACGGACCGTGGCCGTGCCGCCCGCAGGCGCGAACGTGATCGTGCCATTCGCACGGCCCTGGCCCACGCCGATGTTGTTGGTGTTGACGGTGTTGGCGGAGCCGAGCCGCAGCGTAGCCGTGCCTCCGGTACTTGCACCCGACTGATCCGACACGGCGAGCGTGGCCGCAGTGATCGTGTTCGACCCGCCGAGCGTCACCGCCGTGAGCGAATTCTGGTTGTTCGTGCCCGCGCCCGATTTCAGCCCGATCCGCAGCGTGCCCGCCGCGTTGTTGTAGGCGAACCCGCCGAGGCCGCTCATGTCCACCACGTTCGTGAACGGGCTCGTGGTGCCGGTGGCGGGGCCGAGTTCGACGAGCGCATTGGTGAGCGTGAGACTGCCGGCGCCACCGATCGTGGCGGTGCCTGATACGGCTCGTACTTGATTCTCGCGCGCCTTCGCCCTTCTTTCCCATATTGCGCCATCTGCCTTGTGGTGCAATGATGCGGCTTCCAATCAAGGAGGCCACATGGACGTTGTTGAA
>JAIXPT010000122.1 GCA_027486095.1 Planctomycetaceae bacterium
AAGATGGTGCCCGAGCAGCGTGTCCGCACCTGCTCGTACAAGGTCTGCAAGATGGTGCAGGAACAGTGCTCCCGCGAGGAGTGCTACAAGGTCTGCACCATGGTGAAGGAGACCCGCACCAAGGAAGTGCCGGTGTGCACGACCCGCCCGGTCCACTACACGAAGACGGTGGACGTGGTGCGGATGGTGCCGAAGCAGGTCGCCTACACGGTGACCCGCTGCGTGCCCAAGACCGTGTACCGCGAGGTGCCCTGCTGCGAATAGTCGCAGGCCCTCGGCCGCGGGCCAACGCCCCCGCGGCTGCGTGAAGGCTGATTCGAAACGATTGGGAACGGGCACGGCCCGGGTCAGCAATGGCCCGGGCCGTCGCCTTTTTCTGAAGGCCAGATCGACATCACGCTTCCGGCGGGGCCAGTCGCGCGGGCGAAGTTGGCCGAGCCGGCATTCATTTGCCGAGGATGGCCAGGGCTCGCTCCAGCGGCGCGGCGGACACCCTGACGAATCCGTGCGTCGGGCCCTCCAATTCGAGGATGAGGAACATCGCACTGGCCAGACACATCGCGACGCACGCCGCGGTGAGGATCACGA
Organism: Planctomycetaceae bacterium; assembly: GCA_027486095.1. Classification (GTDB taxonomy): domain Bacteria; phylum Planctomycetota; class Planctomycetia; order Pirellulales; family UBA1268; genus RGVT01. The sequence goes on from JAIXPT010000122.1 coordinate 589, forward strand.
ATGCGTTGTCGGCGGCGAACAGGCCGACATAGAAGAACGTGATCGCCAGCCATACTGCCACGAAGAGCAGAAAGGCCCAGGGGAGCTCGGCCGTTGGGTCGAGGGAAAACACCCAGCGTGAGCGCATCACGTCTGCCATGAGGGAGTGAGCCCGGCGGATCTCGTCAGTCTCGGCCTCACTCCTGGGCTCCAGCATCGCCAGCCGGCGATGAAAGTCTTCGTACCGTTGCGCGCGTGCGATGATCGCCGCATCGGAAATGGGCAGGTCGTGCCAGGAGTCGATGCTCTCGATCTGCTGCTCGACGATCCCGCGCAGATCCCGCCGCAGGTCGGCCGCCCGGTCACCGAGTTCGGCGAGAATGCGATCCAGCGTCACGATGCGGCTGGCGGCATCCGCGACGAGGCTCGAGGCCAAGTCAAAGTCGCTCTTGGCGGTGGCCGTGACGAAGCCGAGGACCACGGTGGTGAGAATGGCCATCTGGCTGATGATCGCCCTGACGCTGGAGCTGATGGATTCTTCGCCGTAGGCGGCCGGCAACAGCCGCCGGATTCGCAGGCCGAGCAGGGTTGCCCCGAAGGCGACGACGAAAACGATGATCGAGAACAGCGGAGCGGTCATCGTGCGTTCCCAAGGCGGGGCGGAAATCTGGGGGGTCTGGTGTGTGAAACGCGCACGTGCCGCGACTGTACCCACGGGAAGTTTGACGGGGCAAGATGGCGGCCGCAGGGGGGCTGGTGAGAAGCCGTCGGCGGAGCGACCTTGACTCGTCGGCGCCGTCGTCGGTACACGCGGTGTCAGATTACGGGGAATCTCGTCCCGTGGTCGCCACCGCCGGAATCGCGTGCCTTGACGTCGAACTGCCATGAGCGACCGGCTGCCGGCTGCGAGGGTATTTGCCGCTGCCTGATCGCGATCGCCTTGCTGACGGCGGGTGGCGGCTGCCTGGGCCCGGCCGCGATTCGCGGGACGCGCCTCCACTACAACCAGGCCTACGAGCGGACCGCCGATCAGGAGCTGCTGCTCAACATCGTGCGCATGCGGTACGCCGACAGCCCGGTGTTCATGGATCTTCCGGCGATCACCAGTCAGTTCGAGGCCTCGTCCAACGGCCTTGCCGGTTCCAGCAGCATCGTCCAGGATCTCGGCTACCTGTCCGGCAATTTCCTGATGCGCGACGCCCCCACGCTGTCGTATGTCCCGCGGTCTGGTCGTGAGTATGCCAAGACGCTGATCACACCGCTGAGGGCGGAAACCCTCGTCAACACCAGTCCTGGCGGCAACACCCGCAACTTGTTCCTGGCGTGTGTAGATAGCATCAATGGTGTCCGCAACGCGCCGCTCGCAACCTCGCCACAGGGCTGCGTACCGGAGGACAACCAGGCATTTCGATACGCGATCGATGCGATCCTGGCGCTCCAGTCGCGGGGGGCGATCGAGCTGCGGTTTGCCACCGAAGAAACGTTCGCCACCGGCGAGGTGCCGCCCAACTCGGTGACGCCGGAGTTCCTGCTCGACAGCCTCGCCAAAGACTACGTCGTCCATGTGAACGCCTCGTCGGTGCGGATCGCGAAGCCGCAGCAAGTGCTCGCCGTCGTCGTCAGTCCTGAGGAGGCCGATTCACCGGAGATGCGGGATCTCTGCGAGATGCTCCACCTCACGCCTGGCCTCCGCGCCTATCGGGTGGTGTCGCAGGAGGCCGATCCCGTCGCGCTGCACGCGCAGGAGCCGGCGGGCTCCTCCGGCCCCGAGCTCCTGCCACCCCCCGATGGCAGCGGCGCGGTCGTCGCCTCCGGCCCGGCTCCCGCCGGCAACTCTCACCGGGGTGACACGATCAGCCTGAACATGCGGTCGCTCTACCAAGTGATGGCGTTCCTCTCGAAGGGCGTCGGGGTGCCCCAAAAGCACATCGATCGTGGCATCGTCCAGACCTGCTGCACGCCGGGGGGCAAGGTGGACGACTGGACGCGGCTCACGAAAGGGCTGTTCTGCGTGCGCGTCCAGAAGCTCCGGCCCTGGCACGCCGAGATCGCCGTGCCGTACCGCAACCACTGGTTTTTCATCGCCCCCGACGACGTCCAGAGCCGTTCGGTGCTCGCACACCTGCTGCTGGCGCTCGAGCATCAGGCAGCCGACGCCAAGACCGCTGCCCCGGTGCTCACGCTGCCGATCCGGTGAGCAGTCCTCCCCCCGCGCTCGCTCCCGGAAGCCGGCGCTGCCGCACGGCCGGTGGTCGGGGGCGTAGGCGGCTTCGGAGGCGGCTCACCTTTCCCGCAGGAACGTAAACGGCGCGGCCGGGCGAAACTCACCCGTCTGGTTGCCTGCACGGTCGGGCTCACCGTCCAGTTGCAGTTTCCTGACGCCCGACTCGGGCCCGAAGTCGAGGTCGGCGAACTTTACCCATACGGCGCTTGGTGAGTAGGTGTTTTCGAAGTAGTAAACCCGCTGCTTCTGGTCGGCGACCGTTCGCCAGATCGTGGAGGAGATGTTCGGCTTGTCGGGCGTGGTGATGCCGCGAGGCACGCCGACATTTCGCATCACGCTGAAGACATCGGCGACGGCTTCTCGCGGTTCGGCCGATTGTCGGCAGGCATTGATGTAGAACGACGCGCGTACGAAGCGGTCGGCCGCCCGGTTCGTGCCCGGAAGCATCACCGTCCCGCCGATCTCCTGCCAGTAGCGGTTCAAGGCGAGCTGCTGGTCGAAGAGTGGCGAGTTGGTCATCACCTGGTACTGCCGCCCGTGGTGGATACGAAGCTTGCCCCCGACGTATTCGAGTATCGCCGAGTCGCCCGATGGATCGGAGATCGCCAGGTGAACCATGCCGGGGAGGCCGTTGGGCGTGGCAATCGGAACCACGCGAAACGTTTCCTTGCCCAACTCGGCCACCGCCTCAGACACGGTGGCGAACCGGTCGAGGACATACTGCGTCCAGGCGCAGATTGTGACGACGGGCCGGGAATCGCCGGTGGACGGGTATTCCGATTCGGCCAGGTACAGGATGTTCGCAACCAGGCCCTTCTCGTTCATTCCGTCGGCCGTCGCTCCCTCGTACACGCTTGCCACGACGCTGCCATGGAGGCTGGTCCAGCGGAGTGCCCCCGAATCGATGCCTCCGTCACGTGCCAACCCCCTGGGAAAGATCCACAGGTTCGTGCGCATGTCTTCCTGCCAGTCCATGGTCCGGCCCGTCACCGTCTGCCCCTCGCGGCCGAGGTAGACAGCCCGCGTGCAGGCCTTCGCCGTGGCGGCGGCGATCGTCGTCCACGAGACCACGACTGCGAGCAGAACAAGGATCGACGAGCATCGATGTGCGTGGAGCATGCGCGGTACCTCGATGGGCGATTGAAGCGGGGCGAGCACGAGACCCGAACATAACGCCGGCCACGGAAGGCCGCCACTCTCGACAGGCCTTCCGCCGCGCATTGACACGTGGCGAAGCCCGCTCCTAGGCTCCTGTGCAGTGGGGGAATTCTTCGATCCCTCCGTGCCCATCTCATTCAGGGAGTTTTCCGATGATACGAACGTCGCTTCTGTGTCTCGCGGCCATTTTTGCCACCACCCCGAGCCGCGCCGCGGACACGTCGCCGATCGACGGTTCATGGACGATCGAGTCGGTCGTTCAGGATGGCAAACTGCTCGCCAACTACGCCGGTGCGAAACGACTTCACGAAGGCGGCCGCTACACGATGAAGGCGGCGGAGGGAAAGACCCTGTTTACGACCGCGGGCACCTTCACCGTGAACGCCGACATGAAGACGATCGACATGAAGCCCACCGACGGCCGCTACAAGGGCCACACTCTCGCCGGGATCTATCGCCTTGATGGAGACACGCTTCAGATCGCGTTCGCTGAACCGGAAAAACCGCGGCCGACGACCTACGAAAGCCGCGCGGGCAACGGGATCGCGGTCGCGCTCCTGAAAAGGGCTCCGTGACGCTGGACGACGGGCACGGCCCGGGTCAGCAATGGCCCGGGCCGTCGCTTTTTTGAGCGGCCCTGCAGGCGGGCGCTACCAGCGGCGCTCGAGGCCGAGATTGACGCCGTGCAGAAACACCACGCCGTTGGCATTGATGCCCGTGCCTGCCCCTTCAGCCGTGTCGAAGTCGAACTGCGTGGGGGCGAGCGCCGCATTCGTCAGCCAGATCGCGTTGTAGCCCGCCCGCAGGCCCCACCGGCTGGTGAGCCGATAGATGAGCGTGGCGTTGAGATTGCCGATGAAGCCCACGCCCGTGGTGCTGTTCGACACGGCGCCCCGCTCGGGCCCGGAGATCGTGCCGCTGATCGGCGCACCCGACTGGAAGGCGTTGGTGCCGCAGAGGGCCGTCTTCCACCACCCCTCGACGGCCCACCGCTGCCACTCGCGGCGGCCGCGCTGGCCGATCTGGGCGCCGAAGTAGTTCGTCGCGGTGTTGACGGTGTAGGTGGCCGGCTCGGGCGGATCGCAGCAGGCCATCGTGAGCGACGCCCGCTCGTTGAGCCCGGCCCACACGAAGCCGCCCAGCCAGTCGATGCAGTGGCAGCTGCGCCGGCAACTCGTCAGGCGGCAGCCGGTGGGGCCGCATTCTTCGCAGCAGTCGTAGCAAAACAGATTGGCCTCGAACATGTTGAGGCTCGATGCATAGGTGGCCCGGGCCGTGTCGGCGTCGTTGAAGTTGTTGACGGCCAGGCCGAGCGGTGGGGGCGCGGCGAGATCGCCAGGGCCGGCGGCTGTGGCCGCGCCAAACATGCCGTAGATGCCGAGATAGCCGATCTCCCAGCCGAGCGAGTCGGTGAAGAGCTCGCCATAGAAGAGGCGGAAGCCGCTGCCGATCGAGGGCTGCAGGCTCTGGACGGAAATCACCGGAGCATCGGCGCCGTCGAGCACGAGCGGCTGGTCGCCGGCTTGATTGGTGCGCTGCAAAAAGAGGACGTCGAAGATCGCGTAATGCCGCCAGCTCGGGCAGCAGCAGGCGCGAAGCTCCTCCATGCAGGCGTCGCCGGCCGCCAGCGGGGCTGCGGCGGCCGCCTCGAGCTCCGCGCGCTCGGCAAACTCCTCCGGGATCACGGCGGGGGTGGCTGCCAGAATGGCATCGTCGAAGCCGGCAGCACCGGCCCCGGATGCGCACGCCCACAGGCAAACGATCGCCGCGGCTGCCCCGCCACCTGCTCTCACCGACCGCCATACGGCAATTGCCATCGCACACCCCTCAGGAAAGCTACAACCGGTGCCCGTGGAACAATCGGCGCCCGCGGCAGCAAAGATTCGAACGGCACAACCCCACCCCGCAGGGTTTCCCAGGGAAAACCCAGCGCGTGAACCGACCCTAACCATTGGGTAATCTGGACCGACGCCGGGATGAAACGGCGGCACGGCACGCGAGGTCTGGCGGAGGCATGGTGCGAATGCGGAACGGAATGATTCAAGGGCCTTTCTCGCGGGCGGCGGCCCGCCGTCAGGCCGCCAGCACGAGGAAGCTGCGCCGTCCGCTCGCCACCGAGCAGCTCGAGCGCCGCCTTGCACTCGCCGTGACGACGCCCTTCACGGTGCGGTTTACGACCAACGACACCGGCGACATCACGTTCGCCGCCAACACGCTGATGACGGCCGGCCCCCCCGCCACGCCTCAGCAAATCGCCGACGCCCAGAATGGCGTGGGCACGAAGATCAGCAACAACGACTTCACGATGACCTATGTGGACATCGATGCCGATCCCTCCACGTTCAACTCGAGTTCCTCCGATCTCGTGATGCCCGCCGGGTCGCAGGTGCTCTTCGCCGGCCTCTATTGGGGTGCCCGCACCAATAACACGTTTCCCACCGGCCTCACGTCGCAGCGCAACACGATCAAATTCAAGGCTCCGGGTGACGGTGCTTATCGCAACCTCACCGGCACCACGATCGGTACGACCGACAGCAGTTATCAGTCGTTCGCCGACGTCACGAACATCGTCAAGGCGGCCCAAGACGGCACCTACACGACGGCCAACGTGCAGTCGATCACGAACGCCTCGGACTACTACGCCGGCTGGTCGCTCGTCGTCGCGTATCGCGCGCCGGGCGCGCCCGCCCGCAATCTCACGATCTTCGACGGCTACGGCAAGGTGGCGGATACGACTGCCGACAGGACGATCAACGTGCCGATCTCGGGCTTCAAGGCGCCGCCGAGCGGCCCCGTGAACGCCACGCTCGGTTTCATCGCCTACGAGGGCGACCGCGGCTTCGACGGTGACAAGGTGCTGTTCGACGGCGGCCTCGGGCCGAAGCAGCTGTCCGACGCCTCGAACCCCGCCAACAACTTCTTCAACAGCACGATCTCCAACCGTGGCAGCCTCGTGCCCACGAAAAGCCCGAACTACGTCAACCAGCTGGGCTACGACGCCGATCTCGTCACGGCCAACGGCGTCATCAAAAACGCAGCCACGAGCGCCACGATCACGCTCACGACGGGCGGCGAGACCTATTACCCCGGCGTGGTCACGAGCGCGATCGAGCTGTTCGCCCCGGAAATCACCGTGGCCAAGCAGGTGGCCGACCTGAATGGCGACACCGTGCAGGCGGGCGACACGCTCCGCTACACGATGACGGTCTCCAACAGCGCCACGGCCCTCGATGCGGCGGTGAACGTGTTGCTCAATGACGCGATCCCTGCCAACACGACCTACAAGCCGGGGAGCCTCGTGATCACGGCCGGGGCCAACGCGGGCGCGAAGACCGATGCCGCCGATGCCGACCAGGCCGAGCTCATGGGGAGCAGCGTGAGATTTCAGCTGGGCGCCGGCGCCGGCGGGGCCGGCACGAGCGGCGGCCGGCTCGCTCCGGGCGCCTCGACCACGGTCACGTTCGAGGTCACGGTCGATGCGGGCATCCCGCCGGCGACGCTCATCGAAAACACGGCCACCGTCTCGTTCACCGGCGAAACCTCCGGCTTCAATCTCAATGCGACGGGATTCGCCGACATCGCCACGCCCACGGCGGCCGATCTGGCCGTCACGAAGACCGACGGGAAGACGCAATACGTGCCGGGCACCACGACCACCTACACGATCGTGGTCACGAACAATGGCCCGAGCGACGTCGTCGGCGCCGAGGTCACCGACATCATGCCGGCGAACTTCGCAAACCCGACGTGGACAGCGTCGTACAGCGGTGGCTCGACGGGCCCCGCCTCCGGCAGCGGCGATATCGACGCCCTCGTGAATCTCCTCGCGGGCGGCACCGCCACCTTCACGGTCACGGCCCCGATCCGCCCCGAGGCGACGGGCAACATCACGAACGTCGTGACGGTCACACCCCCCGCCGGCGTGCCCGACCCGAAGCCGGGCAATAACACCGCGCTCGACACCAACACGTTCCTGGCCCCGGCTACGCTCGCAGTGACGAAGTCAGTTCGCGACACCAACGGCGGCTTCGTGGTTGCCGGCGACCGGCTGCATTACACGATCGTCGTGAGAAATTCGGCCGCGAGCCCCGCTGAAGCGGCTGCCAGCGTCGCGCTCGCCGACCTGATCCCGGCGAATACGACCTACGTGGCTTCGAGTGTTTCATCCACTCAGGGCACGATCACGGGCAGTCAGGCCGCGGGCATCAGCGGCAATCTCGGCACGCTCGCGGCCGGGGCCTCGGCGACGGTCACGTTCGAAGTAACCGTAAACGCTGGCGTCGCCCCGAGCACGGTGATTACGAACACGGCCACCGTCAGCGGCCAAGGGGCCGTGTCGGCCCTGCCGCTTGCCGGAACGGCGAGCGTGGGCATCGCCACGCCCACGGCGGCCGACCTCACGATCGTGAAGACGGGACCGGCGACGTTCACGCCGGGCGTGCCCTTCACGTATCGGATCGTCGTCTCGAACAAGGGACCTTCCGCGGTCACCGGCGCCACCGTCAGCGACACGTTTCCGGCGGGGATCACGGCCGCCACGTGGACGGCCACCTACACGGGCTCAGGCTCGAGCGGCCCCGCGAGCGGCAGCGGGAACATCGCCGCATTGATCAATCTCGCCAACGGCGGCCGCGCGACCTTCGTCGTGACGGCGACGCCCGATTCCACGATCACCGCGCTCTCGACCCTCGCCAACACGGCCACCGTCACCCCGCCGGCCGGCGTCCCCGACCCGAATCCGCAAGACAACCAATCGACCACCACGGCCACCTCGGCGCCGGTCACTGATCTGGCCGTCACGAAGACCGATGGCAAGGCCACCTACGTGCCGGGCGCCCCGGTCACCTACACGATCGTGGTCACGAACAATGGCCCGAGCTTCGCGCCGCAGGCCTCCGTGATCGACACGCTCGATCCCGCGATCATCGACGTGGCGAGTGCCGCGTGGACGGCTGTGTTTACCGGCACGGGTTCCGCGGGCAATGCGTCGGGCACGGGGTCCCTCGACGAGATCATCAATCTCGCCTCGGGGGGCACGGCCACCTACACGATCACGGCACCG
>JAIXPT010000212.1 GCA_027486095.1 Planctomycetaceae bacterium
TGCCGCGGGCATGGATGATGCCCAGCGGCCGCACCAGCTCGTCGCCGGCGAGCCTGACCGTGGTGAGCGTGCCGGCGGCCACCTCGCGGCCGACCGTTGGCTCGGGGAGGAGCGCCACGCCGGCGTCGATTTCGACGGCACGTTTGATCGTCTCGACGTTGTCGAATTCCATCACCACGACCGGCTCCGCTTCGTGTGCGGCGAGCGCCCGGTCGAGCTCGTGGCGGATGACGAGATCCGGGTCGAAGCCGACCATCTTCTGGCCGTGCAGCTCCTCGAGCGCGATCTCCACGCGGCCGGCGAGCGGGTTTCCCGGGGCGCAGGCGAGCACGATCGATTCTTCGCGCCACGGCTCGGCCTCGATCGCGCGGGTGCTGCGCGGATAGCTCACGATGCCGATGTCGGCCTGCCCCTGCTCCACCGATTCGAGCACGCGATCGGGATGGAGGTATTCGAGCCGGACGTTGGCCTTCGGGTGCCGGCTCATGAACTCCTGCACATAGCGGCTCATGTGATGCAGGCCCACGGAATAGATCGCGGCCACCCGCACGCGGCCGGCCACCTCCTCGCGGAGCGTGCGAACTTCGTCTTCGAGCGCGTCGTACTGCCCGATGAGCTTGCGGCAGCCCTCGAAAAACACCTGCCCTTCGCGGGTCGGCACGAGCGGCCGCTTCGAGCGCTCGATCAATTGCACGCCGAGCCGGCTTTCGAGTTGGCCGACCACCTGGCTCGCGCCCGACTGCGAAATGCCATTGTCCTCGGCCGCCCGCGAAAAACTGCGGCGTGTGACGATGTCACAGAAGATTTTGAGCGACTTGAGATTCATGAAAACCCGCAGAAGAAACGGGCCAGAACCGAAACCGACGCCCTCCGTGATTAGCAAAACAGATGATGCCGCCTTGCATCATCTGGAAAACAGATACACAGTAGCCGAGATCGGGAAGTCGTCAAGCGGCCAGGCTCACAGAAAGCCGCCCAACTCCCGGCGAATGAGGTTGAGAAACTCCCCGGCCGCGGCCCGCGGCTCCGTGCCGGCCGACGAGAGACAGCTCAGCGTCATCGAGTCGGCATACGGCAGCACGGCCACCGCCGCCCGCGTGCGTGGCCGCAGGGGCGGCACGCCGCGGAAGCCGCGAATCACGAGGCCGCCGGGCGCGTCGCGGCCGTCGATCTTGGGTACGCCGGCCCGCATCCGGCGGCTCACATCGCCCAGATTGCTCACGATCACCGTCGACAGGCACAGCGGCAGCCGCGTGACCGCCCGGAGCGCGAGCGGGCTTCGCGCGAGAAACCGCACGGCGTCCAAAAATCCCGCCACGGCCCCCGATGCGAGAATCCAGCGTGACGCCGCGGCTAGCGAGCCCACGAGCGACTCCCGATCGCGGCAGGCCTCGCGGGAGCGATCGAGAAACGCGTAGCTGATCTCGTTGCTGGCGGGGGCCCGCTGCCGCGGTGCCCGCGTGCTCACCGGCATCGTCACCCGCACGCCGCCGCGCCGCACGCCGCCCTGATCGTTCCACGCGATCGCCGCCCGCATCACCGCGGCCACGATCAGATCATTGACGGTGGCCTGGCGGGCAGCCGCCGCGGCCCGCAGCTTTGCGGTGCATGCGCTGTCGAGCTCGATCGACGCATAGGGGGGCTCGGCCGCATCGGCCCGCCGGCCGGCAAACGCCCGTCGCGAAGCGAGCGGCGCTGGGAAAAACCGGGCAAAGGCCATGGCTTCGGTGACCGGGTCGATGGCGGGCGGCGGTGCCGCCGCGGGAGTGTCCTTCGTGGGCCGCGCCGGCGGCGAGAAGCGCCGTGGCTCGTTGCCTTCGTAGCAGGCCCACAGGTCGCCCATGAACTCGCAGGCGGCGATCCCATCGCACACCGAGTGATGCACGACCAGCGTGATGCCGAACTGCCGCGGGCCGAGCGTGCGCACGACGATCCGCACGCCGCTTTCGCGCTCGAGATCGACGGGCCGCCAGGGATCGCTCGCTCCAGCCTCGGCCTGCCAGACGAAGGCGGGCCGCACGTCCGGCGGGAGCCAGCATGGCCTTCCGCCGCGCCACGCCACGCGGCTGCACAGCCGCGGGTGCCGTCGGCTGGCCTCGTCGGCCGCATGCCTGAGCCGGTGCTCGTCGAGATCCCCCTCGACCACGCACTCCAGAAAGAAACACATCGGGAACCCCGGCCGGGCATCGACGAGCATCAGGTGGTCGAACGGGGCGAGCGGCTCCGCACAGGGCTGGGCAGGCGGATCGACGGCGGCGGAGCGGCTGGGGTGCATCGGTAGTGGCGAGAATAGCCTCGCCACGGAATGCGCGCGAAAAACGCCAAAATACCGCTGCTTCGCCGATTTTTAACGGGCCAGCGAAACTTGACCGGTTAGAAAAGCTGGGCATACTACGCGACTCGTATCGACCCGACTTGTTCGGAGTCGATGTACTCCCAGGGACGGGGCGTTCACCTCTCTTCGAACAACGCCACCCACGCCGATCCCTGCCCTTCCCCGACAGACACGTCGATGACGGTCTCGCACCAGCCCGCACTGCAGCGCGGCTCGGGGCTTGAAACCGTCTTCCTGACGACAAGGACGCCGATTTGAACGAACCACTTGCGATCGTGGGCATGGCCTGCCGCCTGCCTGGAGCCGACGGGCTCGATGCCTTCTGGAAACTCGTCGTGGAGCGCGGCGTGGCCTGGGGACCACTGCCCGAGTCGCGGCTGCCACGCGATCTCTACTTTCATCCTGAGAAGAGCCGCCTCGGCAAGAGCTATTCCGAGATGGGCGCCGTCGTCTCCGACAGGCCCGTCGATCCGGCGGCCTGCCCGCTCACGCCCGATTTGGCCGCCCGCTACGACGTCGCCCACCACATCTTCCTCGAGGTGGCCTCGCTTGCCTGCCGCGATGCGGGCCTCGACCCCTTTGCGATGCCGGCCGGCCGCAGGACGGGCGTCTACGTCGGCCACACCGGCGGCAGCACGAAGATCGGTGACATCGTCTATTCCACCGGCATCGACGAGGCGGCTTCGCTGCTCGCCGAGACTCCCGCCGCCCGAGAGCTGCTGGGCGGCTCCGTGGGCGACATCGCCGCCGAGGTGGTCGATGCCGTGCGGCGGCGCTATCCGGGCCGCAGGCCCGGCCAGAAGCTCGATCTCGGCGCGCTCGGCGCCGCGCAGATCGTGCACGAGGCGATGCATCTCGAGGGCCCCTACCTCGTGGTCGATGCCGCCTGCGCCTCGTCGCTGCAGGCGATGGCGATCGGCGCCCGGGCGCTGCTGCAGGGGGGTATCGATCAGGCGATCGTGGGCGGGGCGTCGTATTGCAAGTCCGACAGCCTCGTGCTCTTTTCCGCCGCGCAGTCGGTGAGCAATGCCGGTTCCTGCCCCTTCGGCGAGGCGGCCGACGGGCTGATCACGGCGGAGGGCTATGTGGCCCTCGTGATCAAGACGCTCTCCCGCGCGATCGCCGACGGCGACCGCATCCGGGCCGTGATCCGCGGCCTCGGGGTGGCCAGCGACGGCAAAGGAAAGAGCCTGTGGGCGCCGCGGCAGGAAGGGCAGGTGTTGGCGGTGGAGCGGGCCTACCCCGACCCGGCCGACCTCGGCCGCATCGAATACATCGAAGCCCACGCCACGAGCACGCAGGTGGGCGACGCGACGGAGCTCGCGGCGCTCTCGCGCTTCCTCGAGCCGCACGTGTCGGGCGGCCGCCGCATCCCGATCGGCAGCGTGAAGGCGAACATCGGCCACACGCTCGAGACGGCCGGCATCGCCAGCCTCGTCAAAGTGGTGCTCGCGATGGAACATGGCGTGATCCCGCCCGGCTCCACGTGCGAGGAACTCAACAGCGAGTTCGACTGGCAGCGGGGGCCCTTCACCGTGCCGCGGGCGCCGCTCGCCTGGCCGGCGCACGCCGACGGCACGCCGCGGCATGCGGCCGTGAATGCTTTCGGCATCGGCGGGCTCAATGTCCACGTCGCGCTCGCCGAGCACGTGCCTGCCGTCGCGCCGCGTCCGTTCGCAGCCCACGCGGCCGACGACGACTGCATCGCGATCGTGGGCGCCGGCTGCGTGCTCCCCGGCGCACTCGCCCTCGACGCCTTCTTCACCCGGATCGACCGCGGTGAATCGGCGATCGGATCGGTGCCCGCCGACCGCTGGCAGGCGGCCCGGGCCGTCGATCGCACCGGCCCGCGCACCTGGCACACCATGTCCGACCGCGGCGGCTTCGTCCGCGACTTCGCCTACGACTGGCGCCGCCACAAGGTGCCGCCGAAGCAGATCGCCGCGGCCAATCCGCTGCAGTTCATGCTTTTGGAGGCGGCCGATGCCGCGATCGCCGATGCCGGCGGCTCCGAGGCGGGCCTCGATCGCACGCACACCGGCGTCGTCGTCGGCACGCTCTTCGGCGGCGACTTCGCCAACCAGCTGCAGCTGGGCCTGCGGCTCCCCGAGACGGGTCGCGACCTGCGGGGTGCACTCGCCCTCCGCGGCATTCCCCCGGCCGACATCGACCGCATCGTGGCGGCCTACGAAAAGACGCTGCTCGAAAGGATGCCCGCGCTCGTGGACGAGACCGGCAGCTTCACGAGCAGCACGCTGGCCAGCCGGCTGACGAAGACCTTCGACCTCATGGGCGGCGCGCTCGCCCTTGATGCCGGCGATTGTTCGAGCGTCTCGGCCCTTTCGGCGGCGGCCGACATGCTGCGCCAGGGCGACTGCGACGCCGTGCTCTGCGCCGCGGGCCAGCGCTCGCTCGATCTCATGGCCTTCGAAGGCCTCTCCCTGATCGGCAAGTTCGGCGACGGCGCCGATGGGGTGGTGCCTGGCGAAGGCGCGGTGGTATTTGTGCTCAAGCGGCTGAAAGACGCCCGCGCCGCCGGCAACAAAATCCGCGGCATCATCCGCACCGCCACGGTGGCGTCTTCGCAGCCGGCTCTGCGATCAGCAGCCCCGTCTCTGGCAACCCTCTTTGGCCACACCGGCGCCGTGGCCGCCGCCGCCGAGCTCCTCGCGCTCACGAGAGCAGAGGCGGAAGGCACGATCACGATCGCGCACGGTCCGCTCTGCGGCCGGATCGAGGTCGGGGAGAGAGTGCCTCGCGCCGCGGAGCCGGCCGCGCTGCGTGCCGCCGTGTCGCCCGCGCCGTGGCAAGCAACCGTGCCAGCCGGCAGGCCGCTCGTGGCCGCGCTCTTCCCTGGGCAGGGCTCGCAATACACCGACATGTTTCGCGGGCTCGTCGCGGAATCACCGGAAGCCCGCGAGTCGCTCGCGCGGCTCGACGGCATGGCGCGATCGCTCGGCCACGAAACACTCGCCGACATCGCCTGGCAGCCCGACAACGGCCTCGGCACCCGGATCTGGGACACGCAGTGGTCGATGTATCTCGGCGACCTCTTCGCCTGGGACGTGCTCCGCGGCATGGGCTTTTCGCCCGACGTCGTGGCCAGCCACAGCTTCGGCGAGTTTCCGGCCCTCGCTGCGACGGCCGCCTGGACGGTCGAAGACGGCGCCCGCGCCACGCGGGCCCGCGCCGACGCCGTCGAGCAGCACGGCCCCCGCGACGGCGCGATGCTCTCCGTGATCGCGGATCGTGCGACGGTGCAGGCGGCGATCGCTCCCTTTGCCGGGCAGGTTTGGGTGTGCGCGGAGAACGCCCCGGAGCAATTCGTGATCGGTGGCACGGCCCGCGTGGTCGATGCGGTCGAGGTGCTGATCGAAACGCAGCGGGTGAAGTCGAAGCGGCTCGCCGTGCCGAGCCCCTTCCACACGCCGCTCCTGCAGCGGGCCGCCGACCACCTCGCCACCACGATCAATGCGCTCCCGATCAAGCCGCCCGCGACTCCGATCTTCAGCAGCACGACCGTCTTGCAGATGACGGATCCTGCGGGCGTGCGCGAGAGCCTGATCCGGCAGATGACGGAGACCGTCCGCTGGATCGGCGTGGTGGACGAACTGTATGCGGCGGGCGTGCGCACGTTCGTCGAGGTCGGTCCCTCGGGCGTGCTCACGGGGCTGGCGCGGCGGATTCTCGCAGGCCGCGAAGGCTGCACATTCCTGCAGTTCGACCAACGCGGCCGGGCCGCCGGTGAGCACCTCGCCCGGCTGCGTGAGCAGCTGGAGAAGGCCGGAGCGATCCGGGCCCAGGCGTTGGCGAAGCAAAAAGCGCAACCTGCCCGCGGCACCGTCGTGTCGTTCGACGCCACGACGCGCCGCCGCGAGCGCAATCGCGCAGGCACGAGCCCGCGGGCTGCACCGCGCGAGCCGGCCCCGATCGCATCGGGCGTTGCGAAGCAGCCGGTCGCCGCCGCGGTGGGTGGCGGCCACAACGGCTCGTCGCACATGAATGGCAACGGGCATGGCAACGGGCATGGCAATGGCGACTGGCAGCGCGGTTCGAGCGCGATGCTCGTGGCCGAGCGGCCTGCGGTCGCCAAGCCCGCGGCACCGCGTTCACAGCCGCCGGTGCCGCAGCAACCTGCGGCTCGTGCCTCGGGCAGTGAGATCGAATCCTTCCTCATTGACTTCGTCGTCGAGCAGACGGGCTATCCGCGCGAGATCGTCGAGCTGGATGCCGATCTCGAAGCCGATCTCGGCATCGACAGCATCCGCAAGGCGCAGCTGTTCGGCGAAATCGGCCAGAA
>JAIXPT010000262.1 GCA_027486095.1 Planctomycetaceae bacterium
CCGCTCGTCGTATTCCAGACCGGCAGCGGCACGCAGTCGAACATGAACGCCAACGAGGTGATCTCGAACCGGGCGATCGAGATCGCCGGCGGCGTGATGGGGTCGAAGAAGCCGGTGCATCCCAATGACGATGTGAACCGCGGCCAGTCGTCGAACGACACCTTTCCCACGGCGATGCACATCGCCGCGGTGGAGGTGATCCACGGCCGGCTGCTACCGGCGGTGCGCGACCTGCGCGACGTGTTCGCCCGGCTCGAGCGCGAGCACGCGGGCCTCGTGAAGATCGGCCGCACCCACCTGCAAGACGCCACGCCGATCACGCTCGGCCAGGAGATCTCGAGCTGGCGGGCGCAGCTCGACGACCGCATCCAGTCGCTCGAGCGGGCGCTGCCGGGGCTCTACGAACTGGCGATCGGGGGCACGGCCGTAGGCACCGGGCTCAACGCCCATCCGCGCTTCGGCGACGTGGCGGCCCGCTTCATCGCGAAAGAAACGGGCCACCCGTTCGTGGCGGCCCCGAACAAGTTTGCGGCCCTGGCTGCGCACGATGCGCTCGTCGAAGTGAGTGCGGCCGAGCGCGGCATGGCCATGGCCCTCTTCAAGATCGCCAACGACATCCGCTGGCTGGCCTCGGGCCCGCGCTGCGGTATCGGCGAGATTTCGATCCCGGAAAACGAGCCGGGCAGTTCGATCATGCCCGGCAAGGTGAATCCCACGCAGTGCGAAGCGATGACGATGGTCTGCGCGCAGGTGTTCGGCAACGACGCCACCGTGGCCTTCGCCGGCAGCCAGGGCAACTTCCAGCTCAACGTCTACAAGCCGGTGATGATCCACAACGTGCTCGAGAGCGCCGATCTCATCGCCGACGCCTGCGATTCGATGCGCGTTCATTGCGCTGAAGGCATCGAGCCAAACCTCGCCCGAATCAAGCACCATCTCGATGATTCATTGATGCTCGTCACCGCGCTCAACACGCACATCGGCTACGAGAAGGCGGCCAAGATCGCAAAGAAGGCGCACGTGGAGGGCACGAGCCTGAAAGACGCGGCCGTGGCGCTGGGCTACGTCACGCCCCAGCAGTACGACCAGTGGGTCGTGCCCGTCGAAATGACCCGCCCGCTCGCGACCTGACGGCCCGTCGGCGTGGCCGACTCGACACCACGGATTTCGCCCGGATGAAGAAACCCGCCCGCCCGCCCACCGAGGCCACCACAGGCACGCTCAAGATCGGCGACCAGTGGAATGCGATCACGATCATCGCCCACTCGCAGACCCACCCGCTCAAGGCGATCTGCGAGCTCGCTGAAAACGCGATCGATGCCGGGGCTTCGAGCGTGCAGATCGTCCGGCGGCGCTCCCAGGGCAAGCTCTATCTGGAGGTGGCCGACGACGGCCGGGGCGTGGCCGCCGACGATTCCGGTGCGCCCGATTTCGAGCGGATCGCCACCCACCTGTGCGATTCGATGAAGCGGCATCTGGGAGCCGCCCAGCGGCAGGGCGTGCATGGCGAATTCGGGATCGGCCTCCTGAGCTTCTGGAGCCTGGGCGAGGAGCTGCGCATGACATCGGGCGGCGGCGCGGCGCCCCTCCGCGAGCTGCACCTCGTGCGCGGCAAACGGCAGTACGAGATCCGGCCGTCCCGCGGCCGGATCGCCATCCGCGGCACGCGCGTGCTGGTGGGGCCGCTCTTGGAAACCACGAAGAGCCTCGTGACTGGCGAGAAGATCGCCCGCTATCTCTCGGCCGAGCTGCGCGACAGGATCCGCAACACCGGCGTGGTGATCGACGTGGTCGATGCGGTGGCCCGGCGCGAGATTCGCGTGGTGCCGCGCGAGTTCGACGGCGAACGGCTGGAGATCCCGCGCCGCTATCCGACACCGCTCGGCGACGTGGGCGTGGAGATCTATCTGCGGGGCGACGACGCAGCCGGGCCAGGTGGAATCGCGATCTGCAAGGACGGTACGCGGGTGCTCGCCGACATCGGCGAACTGCTCCCGTTTCAGCAGGCCCCGTGGACCGACCGCCGGCTCGAAGGGCTGCTCGATTTCGAGGCTCTCGCCCTCGCGCCCGGCACCCGCTCCGGCATCGTGCCCGACGCCGCGCTCGACGCGCTCGTGGCCGCGGCGCCCGCGATCGCCGCCGACATCACGGCTGCCGTGGCCAGCCGCGCGCAGGCCGAGGCCGAGCGGGCCAGCCGGCACCTGCTCAAGCAGGTGCACAAGGCGTTTGCATCGGCGCTCTCCGATTTGCCGGCTGAAGACTATCTGTTTTTCGACATCCCGAAGAGCGAGCCGGCGCTGCAAGACAGGGCGGGCACCGGCGCAGCCGGTGCTCCGCGGTCGCGGACGCCCGCGGGCGACGAAAGCCCGTCGGCCGGCTCCTCTCCGCTCTTCATGGCCGAGCCCGGGCCGCTGGCAGCCGTGCGGATCACGCCGCGGCAGCCACGCCGTCCTCCGGGCGGCTCGTGCCTGTTCACGGCCACGCCCGTCGATGCCGATGGCACGCCGATTACGAGCGGCGTGGCGATCACCTGGCAGATCGTGTCGGGATCGGCAGCGATCGCCGCCGACGGCGCCGCCTGCCGCGTGGCCTCGTCTGACATCGGCATGGTCGTGATCGAGGCGACGGCCCGGCAGGGGGAAGGCCTCGCGAGCGGCCGCGCGGAGCTGAAGTTCGTGATCAATGCCGACGCAGCGGGCGCCGGCGGCCGCGGCCTGCCCGGCTACCGCCTCGAAGCGGAGCACGGCCAGCCGTGGCGCAGCCGTTACGACGGCGCCGCCAACGAGATCGTGATCAACTCGGCCCATCGAGATTTTCTCGCCAGCCGGGCCGCTGCGGCAAAGCATCGCCGCTATATCGGCAAGCTCTACGCGAAGGAAGTCGTGCTCACGAACTTCCCGCACGAATCGCCCGCCGAGGTGATGGAGCGGCTGATCGAGGTCACGCTCCGCACCGAAGACGCGCTCTAGACCTACGCCACGGCACCGGCCCACATGGCGACCGGGTTCCGCTGCCACCCGGTATCCCGTCGCTCCCGCTTCGGGCTTGATGGGCAGCAGGCCGCCCGCAGGGCCATGAATGGCCCTGCGGGCGTAAAGCTAGATGGCTGCCGCGGCGGTTTCGCCGGTGCGAATCCGGATCACGTCGGCGAGCTGCGTGACGAAGATCTTGCCGTCGCCCACCTGGCCGGTGCGGGCCGTCGTCATGATCTTGCTGATCACATTCTGTGCCTCGTCGTCACCCACCACGACCTCGATCTTCACCTTCGGCAGAAAATCGACCGAGTACTCGGCGCCGCGGTAGGTCTCGGTGTGGCCCTTCTGGCGGCCGAAGCCGCGGACCTCGGTCACGGTCATCCCCTTCACGCCGAGGGCGTTGAGGGCGTCCTTCACCTCTTCGAGCTTGAAATGGCGGATGATGGCTTCGATCTTCTTCATGGCACGGGCTCCTGTGGTTCCGGATGATTCCAGCAGCGGGTTCAGGGGGCCGGTCGCGGTGACCGGCTGACGGGAGACAGAAGTGCATCTCCCGTGCCAAAGCCCGCTGCGGGTTTTCGCGGTGTTTTTGCGGCTCTGGCCGGGCGAGCTGTCGCGCCGCTGGAGCGCGCCGCAGCCGGCCCTGGCCATGGGGACGATGCGGGCGGACGAGAGTTCGTGGTATTTTCCCTCGTTTTCCCGACTGTCGCGCCGCCGAGGCGCTTTGGGCCCGATGTGCCACGAAGGATCCACCCTCATGAACTATCGGATTGATCAGACCCATCGGATCGAGCGGACCGAGCGGCTGCCGTCGTCTCGCCGGCTCTCGCGCCGCACGTTTACAGCCCTCGTGGCCGGTGCGGCTGCTGCCGTCGCCCGCCCCGCCAGTGCCCACGTGCGCCGGCTCGCCGGGGAGACGATCATCGGCGAGGGTCCGCACACGTTTCGCGTCAAGCATCACTTCCCGCAACTGCCCGACAGATTCACATGGCAGACCACGCACAACGTGGCCGTCGATGCGGCGGGCAATCTCTACGTGATCCACGAGGGCCAGAAAACCAAGAAGGATCACCCGGCGATCTTCGTGTTCGACCCCGCGGGAAAATTCATCCGCGCGTTCGGCAGCGAGTTTCAAGGGGGCGGCCACGGCATCGAGATCCGCCAGGAGGGCAGCGAAGAGTTTCTCTACGTGTGCGGCTATCAGGGCGTAAAGGCGTTCGTGAAAATGACGCCCGAGGGCGAGATCGTGTGGTTCCGCAAGGCGCCGATGGAGTCGGGGGCCTACGCAGCCGGCGAAGACATTTCGACGAAGCCGAGCTGGAACCGGCAAGGCTTCCTCCCCACGAACTTCGCCTTTCTCGACGACGGCGGCTTTCTGCTCGCCGACGGCTACGGGTCGTTCAAGATCCACCGCTACGACAAGGATGCGAAGTGGGTGAGTGCGTTCGGCGGTGCGGGGAATGGCAAGGGCACGTTCAACACGCCGCACGGCATCTGGATCGACCGCCGCCCCGCCGCCGACGGCTCGGCCCGCGAGCCCACGATCGTGGTCTGCGATCGGGCCCATCACACGCTGCAGACGTTCGCCCTCGATGGCACCTATCGAGACACCGTCACGGGCTTCGGCCTGCCGGCAAACCTCGACACCTGGCAGGGGCTGTTGGTCGTGCCCGAGCTCAAGGCCTGCGTCACGCTCCTCGACGAGAAGAACCAGCCGGTCGCGAAGCTCGGCCGGGCGGTCGAGCGGCTCGACGAGATCAAAAATCTGCGCAGCGTGCCTGATCAGTGGAAAGATGGCGAATTCGTCCATCCACACGACGCCTGCTTCACGCCGGCGGGCGACATTTTCGTGGCCGAGTGGGTGGCGACCGGCCGGATCACGAAGCTCGAACGTCTCGCCTGATCGGGCCCTGAGCGAGCCCCGACATGAGGTTTTCGGCACGCAGACCGCTCGCGTTCGGCTGGTTTGCATCTATCATGGTGGGGCCGCTGAATCGGTCGCGGCACACTCTTTCGAGGAGCACCATGCCGATGTTGCCTACGATTCGCCCGTGGTTCCTGGCTCTTGGCGTCGCCCTGGCGGTGTGCCCCGGCGCGTTTTCGGCCGCGGCCGCAGAAGCCAAGAAGCCGGAGGCCGACAAAGCCGAGAAGAAGGAGACCGATCCCTTCGAGACCGCCCGCGAACTGCTCGCACCCCGGCCCCGCCCCGCCCGGCCCGCGTTGCCGCCGAGCGCCCTGCCGCTGCAGTTTCTCGAGGGGGAGCGGATCGCCCTCTATGGCAATTCCACCGCCGAACGCATGAACCTGTTCGGACACTTCGAGGCGCTGCTCCACCAGCGGTTCGCCGACAAGAAACTCGTCGTCCGGAATTTCGCCCGGCCGGCCGACGAGGTGGCCAACCGGCAGCGGGCCGGCGACTACACGAAGCTCGACGACCCAGTGGCCGCTTTTGGCGCCGACACCTATCTCTTGTTCTTCGGGTTCAACGAATCGTTCGCCGGGCCCGGCGGAGTGGAGAAATTCAAGGCCGACTATCTCAAGCTCCTCGGTGAGCTCGCCGCGAAATATCCCCGCGACGACACGAAGGCCCCGCCGCGGTTCGTGATCGTGTCGCCGATCGCCGTCGAGCCCTCGGGCGACGCGCTCATGCCCGACGCCGATGCCCAGAATCAAACGCTCGCCGCCTATCGCGAAGCCGCCCGCGACGTGGCGGCGCAGAAGGGCCTGGCGTTCGTCGATCTCTTCGACGCCACACGCGAGGCGTTCTCCGCCCAGCCCGGGCTCCAGTTCACGATCAATGGCTGCCATGTGGACGAGGCGGGCGACAGGCTCGTGGGCACGCTGCTCGATGACAAGCTCTGCGGGGCTCCGGCGTCACATCAGCTCGGAGCCGAGGCGTTCGCAAAACTGCGGGCGGCCGTCATCGACAAGGCATGGGTCGCCATGCAAGACCATCGCATGGTGAACGGCTGGTATGTGTATGGCGGAAGGCGCACTTTCGACACCGAGACCTTCCCTCGCGAATATCTGAAGCTGCGCAACATGGCCGCCGTCCGCGACGCCTATGTGTGGGATATCGCCGCCGGGCGGCCCGTACCGCCGCAGCCCGACGACTCGACCACGGGCGACCTGATCGTGCCACCCACGCGGTTCGGCAATCCGGGCACGGTCAAAAGCGAGAATCTCGAGGGCGGCCCGGTGATCAAGTCGCCGGAAGACGTGATCAAGACGTGCACGGTGCCCGAAGGCTTCGAGATGCGGCTCTTCGCCGACGAGCGGAAGTTTCCCGAGATCGCCAAGCCCGTGCAGCTCGCTTTCGATTCCAAAGGCCGGCTCTGGGTCTCGACGATGCCGAGCTACCCGCAGTGGAAACCGGGCGACTCCAAGCCTGCCGACAAGCTCGTGATTCTGGAAGACACCGACGGTGACGAGAAAGCCGACAAGAGCACGGTGTTCTACGACCAACTCCACTGCCCGACGGGCTTCCAATTCTTCGACGGCGGCGTGATCGTGATGGACCAGCCACGGATGCTGTGGCTCAAAGACACGAATGGCGACGACAAGGCCGATGTCGTCGTGCACGTGCTCGACGGCTGGGCCACCGAAGACACGCACCACACCGCCGGCGCCTTCGAATCGAGCCCGAGCGGCCTGCTCCACATGCTCGAGGGCGTGGCGATGAGCACGGCGGTCGAGACCCCATGGGGACCGTTTCGCAACTACGGCTCGTCCGGCACCTACGTGCTCGATCCGCGCACCTGGAAACTCTCCCACTTCAACACGCCCGGCTACGGCAATCCGTGGTGCTATGTGTTCAACGAATGGGGCCAGGGCTTCTGCGGCGACGGCACGGGCGCGGCGCAGCACTGGGATACGCCCCTCTCGGGCAAGCAGTATGGCGGCCGCAAGGGGATGGGCCCCGTGTTCAACACCGAGGGGATGCGGCCGGTCGTGGGGAGCGAATTCCTGCGCACCAGGCAGTTTCCTGACGACGTGCAGGATCAATTCATCTACGCGTGCGTGATCAACACCAACGGCATGCCGCGATGGACGTTCTCCGACGACGGTGCCGGCTACAAGGGGGAGCGGGTGCGGCACGATCCGACCGACGCGAAGACGCCGTTCGACCTGATCAAGAGCACCGACAAGCACTTCCGGCCGGTCGATCCGCAGATCGGGCCCGACGGGGCGCTGTGGTTTGGCGACTGGGCCAATCCGCTCATCGGCCACATGCAATACAGCCAGCGCGATCCGAATCGCGACCATGTGCATGGCCGCATCTACCGGCTGGTCTATAAGCCCAAGCCGCTGCTCGCACCCGACACGCAGGCCGGCAAGCCGATCGAGCAGGTGCTCGATCAGCTCAAGAGCCCGGAGTGGCGCACGCGCTACCGCGCCCGGGCCGATCTCCAGGCCCGGCCGCGAACCGACGTGCTGGCGGCGGCCAACGCCTGGCTGGGCCAGATCGCCTCCGACCCTGCCGCCGAGCGGCTGGCAGTCGAAGCGCTCTGGCTGCAACAGTGTTTTCACGCCGTCGATGCGGGCCTGCTCACCCGGCTGCTCGAATCACCCGTGCCTGACGCCCGCGCTGCGGCCGTGCGGGTGCTCGCCGACGAGCGCGACCGCTTGCCAGACGCCGAATCCCGGCTGATCGCCAAGGCCACCGATTCGCATCCCCGGGTGCGCACCGAGGCCGTCCGCGGCCTGAGCTTCTTCGGCACCCTGCCGGCGATGCGGGCCGTCGTGGCCGCCGCCGACATCACGCCCTCCGACCGGTTCATCGCCTACACGTGCGATGCCGCCCTCGGGGCGAATATCGCCGTCTGGAAGAAGGACCACGAGGCGGGCACTTTCGTCTCCAAGGGCACGCCGGCCTTCACGATCATCGAGAGCGTGCTCGGGCTCGACAAGAAGGCGGCGGAGATCACGCCACACCTGAAGATCCTGCTCTCCAAGGAGCCGACGTCCGAAGAGCAGCGCAACAAGGCGATGACGTCGCTGGCCGGGATCACCGGGGGCAACAAGGACAACGGCAAGGCCGTGTTTCGCCGCGTGTGCGTCAACTGCCACCGGGTCTACAACGAAGGGGCGAACCTCGGCCCGGAGATGAACGGCGTCGGCAAGCGGCTCGATTCCTACAAGCTCTTCGAATCGATCATCGATCCCAACGCCCAGGTAGACGACAAATATCTCTCCACGCTCGTCGTCACGAGCGACGGCCGGAGCATCTCCGGCCTGCTCGTGAGCGAATCGCCGGAAGAGGTCGTGATCTTCGACGGCAAAGAGCACAAGAAGATCGCGGTGGCCGAGATCGACGAGCGCATGAAGCTCAAGCAGAGCAGCATGCCCGAAGGCCTCGCCGCCACGCTCTCACCCAACGAACTCCTCGACGTCGTCGAGTTCATGCGCAGTTTGAAGTAAAACTGTTATGTCGTCACGAAAACGGGGAGGCGAGGGGGTCGGCGAACGCTCGAGGAGCATTGGGCTGCCGCAGCCCACGCGACGAGACTTTTGCCGCCCCCGAGCCGGCGACACACAACTGAACGTGGTCTTCACGAGGTCTTCACGATGAACCGCTTAATTGCCCGGCGCCAATTCCTCGCATCCACGACCGTCGCCGCCGGCACGGCCGTCGGCGCACCGTATGTGATCACGTCGAAGGCGCTCGGCGACGCCACGACGCCGCCGGCCAGCGACCGGATCGTGATGGGCGGGATCGGCATCGGCAACATGGGCAAGGGCGACCAGGGGGCGTTCCTCGCCCGGCCCGACGTGCAGTATGTCGCCGTGTGCGACGTGCG
>JAIXPT010000060.1 GCA_027486095.1 Planctomycetaceae bacterium
ACCGTGACGCACGTCTCCATCGGCTGCTCGAGCGTCTCGGTCTGAAACCGCGAGCCCTCGCACCACAGCTCCTGGTTCGATGCGCCGCCGCTCACCATGCGCTCGTGCGTGCGGATCGCCTCGGCGAAGCCGATTGCTGCCTCCAGATACTCGGGCTTGCCCGTGATCCGGTACATCTCGCACACGCCTTCGAAGCACGACATCATCTCGTAGGCCTTGCGGGCGCCGATTCGCGACGGGGGCACCCGCTCCAAGCCCTGCTCGATCAGCCTTGGTCCGTCGGGAAAATACTTCGTTGGCTGCGACCACGAGGCGAGCAGCTTCTCGGCGAAGGCGCGATACCGCGGCTCGGACGTGCGCTGGTAGAGGGCCGCGATCGGCTGCAGCACCGAGCTCGGCGGCAGGCCCTTGAGCACGCCGATGCCATTTTCGACGAGCTTGAGTTTTTCGGGAGGCGCTTCGGCGATGAGGTGGTCGGCGAGGCGGCAGGCGGCCTGCAGCGACTCCCCGTCGCCCGTGAGGTCGTAGGCGGCGATCAGGCCGAGGAGCGTGTACTTGCGCCCCCACACGTCCCAGGTGCCGAGGTGGGCGTCGTCGCGGTAGGTGCCGATGTAGCCCGAGGCGTCTTGGGTGGCAAGCAGGCCGTCGAGCGCCGCGTCGAGGCGGCGACTGCTTTCGGGGGATTGGTCGTAGCCGGCCGCCAGCGCTCCCGAGAGGAACCACTTGCCCCAGTATTCGCACCGCCAATGGCCGTCGTTGAATTCCGAGCGGGCGCGATAGGGCGCGAGAATGCGATCGATGTCGTGGGCAAACACGCGGCCCGAAATGGCGGCATCGATGCGCTCCCCGAGCCACCCGTCGAGCCGCACCGCGCCGGGGGGGGCATGGTGGAGCACGTCGTCTTTACTGATGGCGCGCTCAGGTGAAGCGGCCGGTGCGCATCGGATCATCATGGGGGACATCCAGTATGCGGACAGAACGATCGACCGCAAAACCTTGGAGATTCGAATCAATCGTATGGTCATTCACGACGCGAGTGAATCGCGATCCTTGAGCGAGATCAGCCACGAGGCTGACCCTTGCAGGATGCTCCGTCGCGGGGACAGTGGTCAAGAATCCATCAGCATAACCAGCCATCTGTCGCAAAGTGCGAACGGCTCGTGCAGCGATGATGATTCGATACGATTCGGAGATGGTTCCGTATTTCGCCCCATCGATGACCGGTCGCAATGTTCGCTGGGCCGCACTGGCTTTTGCTTTCAGTTCGCTGTGGCTTTACTCGTGGTGCTCATGTGCCGAGGCCGGGGAGCCCTCGGTCGATATCGATGCCGCACTCGCGCCGATTTGGAAGGGCGGTTTGATTCGCGATGAAACCGTCCTCTTCATGACAGGTGACCGGGAGCCCGAAGCGTCACTTCTACTGGAACCTGCCGCGATCGTCGCCGTGCGGAGCCCCGATCTGAAAACAACGTATGAACCAGGCCGTGACTACACGGTCGATGGCCGGGTCTTGCGGCTGCCACATGGGTCGCGCGTGCCGTTCGTGACCCGTGCAGAGATGTATCCTGCCGAGGCTGAGGCGGGAGACGCGTTTGCACGGAAAGGTGGAGGACTGCTGCGCGGCAGCATGCCAGGTGGAAAGCGGTTTTGCGAGATGCAAGCGTCTGTCACATACAATTCCGATGAAGCTGGATGCGGCTCCTATGAGCCCCCGCCGTTTGCCGGGCATGTATTGCGCAGAACCCTCGCCAAGCTCGAGGTGAAGCAGCCGCTCGCGGTCGTTCTTTATGGTGACAGCATCGCCGCCGGCGCCGAAACGAGTGGTTTTTGGAATGTTGCGCCCCGGCTGCCTTCCTGGGGTGAGTTGGTCAGGCTGGCGCTCGAGCACCGTTATGGTGGGAAGGTGGCTTTGTCGAACCCTTCCGTCGGCGGCAAGTCGTCTGATTGGGGTAGGGACAATGCCGAGTCGTTAGTGGCCGCCCGCACCCCCGATCTCGTCATCATCGCCTTTGGCATGGGAGACGCACACGAGGTCAATCGCTTCTCGAACGCCGACTATAAGGCCAACATTCAGTCGATCATCGATACGGTGCGTCGAGCAAATCCTGCCTGCGAGTTCATCTTGGTCGGCACTATGCTTGCAAACCCGGAAGCGAAAGGCTTTCATGGCGAGCAGATCGGCTACCTCGAGCCTCTGCATCAACTCGCCAGTACGAATCACGGAGTGGCCGTTGCTGACGTAAGCTCCTTGCACGCGTTCATGCTGACACGCAAGAAGTTCTGGGATATGAGTGGCAACGGAGTCAACCATCCTTCCGACTTCCTCGCCAGAGTGTATGCGCAGGTCATCATGGCACTCCTTGCCGAATAAAGCGGCACTCAGACCACCTTACTCGCCCAAGGCTTCACGTCGAAACGCTTCATCATGAGGCCCGCGGGCGATGTCTTCAGGAACCAGATCTACGTGATCCGGTGCATCGGGGGCGAATGTCGCGCGAACGGCATCGAGGTAGGCGAAGCCGTGCTGCCGCGTGGGAAAAATGTAGTGTCCCTCTCCATACTCGTTCCAATTATCGATGAGGAGAAGGCGATCAGCGATGCCGTCGCCCTTGCGGGAGGCCATCAGTCCCTTGGCCTTCTGACAAAGTCGTTTGAACTCCTCCGGCGACAGCTGCCACTGCGTCCGAGTACATGAGAACCCCCAGGGCGCCGAGTCCCAGCCAACCGAGACGGTCAGTACGTTGGGCTGTGGCAGGGTTTTCCAGAGTTGCTGTTGGGCCTCGATGATCGTCGCCTCCGACGGCTTTTTCGTCTCGATCAGTCCAGAAAACGTCGGCCAATGATACGACCAGCTGGCATCGAGTCCGATGCGTTGAACCCGCTGCGCTTGTTCGTTGAGATCCAGATTGGCAGGCTTGCCCCAGCAGTAATGCCCGAGAAGAACGATGTCTTTGAAGCCCGCGTCGCGGCAGGCTTGCCGCACCTTCCCCAACACGCGTGTCGCCTCCGCGTCGCCCCCGAGCTCGCCAACGAGCTTGGCGACGTCATAGATGGCCAGCACCGGCTTATTGTCGATCGCCAGATAATTTGGCCGACGAAAATACTTCTCAATCCAAAACGGAACGAGGTTTTCGAGAAGATCCTTCTCAGACGTTCGGCCTGCGAAGGCCTGATTGGCATTTTCATAGATCAGTGCAAAACGCATCATGCCGCCATACCGACTGGCGCTCAGACCGTCGTCGACCCAATGGTTGAGCGCTGGTTCGACTGCTCGGTCTTCATTTCCCTTCGCGCGATACCAGCACACAAGAAAACTCGAAATGCCGTGATCCAAGGCCCACTTGATTTCCCAGTCGGTCACTTCGCCGGTGCCTTCGTCGTACCATCCGAGAACAGGTTCACGGTCCGGAAAAGGCACAATCGGCTTCCACGACGCACCGCCTTTCCACAGTGGGCAATGGACGGCACACACAATCGTGCGCCCGGTGTCCACCGGATCGGGCCGTGGCACGTACTCAGCGGGGTGCACGGCCAACGCGTCGTGCCACAGGACCTTCACGGACTCGGAGCCGATAGTTTTACCGGCGGTTTGAAGGGTGATCCGGCACATTCCGTTCAGCGGCTTCGCGGCGACGACGTCCCACGAAATCTCTCGGATCGTGTCGTGAGGCCAGTCTTCTACGACACGCAATTTTTCGATGCATGCAACCCCTTCCGGAACCTCGAGCGCGACATCGACGTTACGGAATGGTCCGCCGCTACGGTTCATGATTCTCGCTGACACGCGAGACGGCCGCTGTGCGCGGGCGAATGGTGGCTCCAAGCAGGCACGTTCCAGCAGCATCCCGCGCTGCTTGGCCGTGTCGTCTCCCGACAGCGAGGCGATGGCGCCTCCGGCCAATGCACCGGTCAAACCAGCCACGACGAAGATCCGGTGGTGAAGCCGATGCATGTGTCGGAATCACTCCTCGGTGATGTTCACGTCGTGGGTTTGCTGGCCCTTGGTAGCGGTGAAGCGCAACGGCGAGGTGTCGTACTGCCCATACCGTTTTGGTACAAGCACGCGCTTCTCGCTTGCCGCTGCACGAGCTTCTTCAGTCAATTTCTTGATGACTTCCGGGGGGATGTTGAGCCCGGGGGGCGGCGGGCCGGGCATCCGAGGAGGTTCCGGCGTGTCGATCGTAATTCGATAGGTGCCTGCCGCGACATCCACGCTGTAGCGGCCATCGATTATGTCGCCACCTGCGATGAAGGTCGTCTCATTATCTCCTGCAAAGGCAATCGTGCCTTTGGGCACGGGCTGTCCCTTGAAAGACACGGCGCCCGTAACCGGATAGACCGCTCGGCGGCCGTCGCAGCCGAGCGAGGTGGCCATCGCTCCGATCACAACCGCAATCAGCCACGGCATGGGCGTTCCTCCGTCTCCATGTCGTTCATGTATGCGCATCATGTCGTGCTCTATCTCCTGGCCTGCAGATCATGGCGAACGCCACTTTGCTCGACTTCATCAAGGGACGGGCCGTAGCCGTTCGGTTCAGAAGTTCACCGCGGCACCATCCCTGGGCAGAATGAGCGCCTGCCAGACCGACTGGGAGATGTCTTCGTTGAGGAACGATACCGATCCATCACCCATCCCGGTCGTCATGCCCCCGGTGTGCGGGCTCGATGCAACCTGGAACTGGCACTGGGCGATGGTCGGGGCCGCAAGAAACTTCAGCAGATTTTGGGCATTGAACAGGGGTTGATAGTTCCATTTCGCAGGGAGATTGTTGTCGATGCCCCACAGAGTTGCCCTGTCCCAGGTAGATCCACCGCAGTACCCATACTTTTCGCCCAGCAAAACCGTCTTTGACGTCCCGTCGATCCATTTTCTCATGTCGCCGACGCTTGACCACTTTGTCCAGATCCAGTGCAGCGTGTCCAAGTTGGGCGAGTAGGTGTCGATTACGCCGTCGTTGTTGGTGTCAAGCTCTTTCACTTGACCGATGGCTTGGAAGTTGTAGGCGTAATTCGTGAGGCCCCAATTTCCCTTCAGCGGATGCGGCTCGTTTGAAATGGTCCCCGGGCACTGCAAGTCGGGAATCTCGCGACCTGCGACAGGTGGCGTGCTTCCCCACATCGGCCCGCCGTTACAGGCGGTCGGAATGTCGGCAAGTTCGATATACGGCATGAGGCCGAAGAAGAAGGGGGAAAGTTCACCATTGTTGAGGTTCGATGCCGTACGATCATACGCGGGTGGCAGACGCTTTCGGGTGTCATGGTAGCTGTGAATTGCCAGCGTCAATTGCTTGACTTTGTTCACACAGCTTGTCCGTCGCGCGGCGGCCCGCGCGCTCTGCACTGCGGGCAGCAGCAAACCGACGAGGACGCCGATAATGGCGATCACGACGAGCAGTTCAACGAGCGTGAAGCCCCGGCTCTGCGAGTTCTCAAGGCGAGAAGCATTCATGATTTCCCCCATAATCTTATGACTGATTCAGCTACAGTTGGAAAACCAGCCGGTGCCACGGTCTGATCCTCGAAACCCGTTTTAGGCAAATCCCTCAATCGAGCTTCTGCGCGACCTTACCCAAAATTAAAAAGTAACGACGTACGGCCAATCGGCAAGCGGATAAATGCGTCAAGTTTCATGCACTTTGCGACAGTGGATGGAGTCTTATCACGTGACTGCCGTTGGTCTCGCTGGGCTCATGGCCTTGGCATGCACACGTTGGCTGGCGTGATGTAGCTGTAGGCTTCACCGCGATTTTTTTGGACGAGCAGGTGGACTTGCATAAGATCGACGCTTTCTCCGATTGTTTGCGACATTTGTCAGTGCCATAGAGGATCGGCAGGAATTTTTGGTGGTGAAGGAAAGCATGGTTGGATCAATCGACGCGGCCTACGAGATCGCCCGCGAGCGCTACGCGGCGCATGGCGTGGAGACGGCTGCGGCAGTCGCCGCGCTCGCGAAGATTCCCGTCTCGCTCCACTGCTGGCAGGGAGACGACGTCGGCGGCTTCGAGCACGACGGGGGCACGCTCGGCGGCGGCCTCGCCGTGACGGGCAACTACCCCGGCAAGGCCCGCACGCCCGACGAACTGCGGGCCGACCTCGCCAAGGCCCTCTCGCTGATTCCGGGCCGGCAGCGCGTGAACCTCCACGCCTTCTACGGCGAGTTTGGCGGGAAGAAGGTCGATCGCGACGCGATCGAGCCGGCCCACTTCGCGGGCTGGATCGACTGGGCCAAGGCGCAGCACATCGGCCTCGACTTCAATCCGACCTGCTTCGCCCATCCCAAGGCCGCCGACGGCTTCACGCTCTCGCACGCCGACATGCGAATCCGCAACTTCTGGATCGAGCACTGCCGGCGGTCGCGCGAGATCGGGGCCGCGATGGGCAAGGCCCTCGGCACGCCCTGCGTGACCAACGTGTGGGCGCCAGACGGCTACAAAGACACGCCGGCCGACCGGCTCGCCCCACGGGCGCGGCTCGCCGCGGCGCTCGACGACGTGTTTGCGAAGCCGCTGCCCCCGGAGCACGTGCTCGACGCCGTCGAGCCCAAGCTCTTCGGCATCGGCACCGAGAGCTACACGACGGGGTCGGCCGAGTTTTACCTCGGCTACTGCATCACGCGGAAGAAACTCCTCTGCCTCGATGCCGGCCACTTCCATCCCACCGAGTCGATCGCCGACAAGATTTCGAGCGTGCTCCTCTATCTGCCGGAAATCCTCCTGCATGTGAGCCGCGGGGTGCGCTGGGATTCCGACCATGTGGTGACGCTCTCTGAGGATCTTTTGGCGATCGCCCGCGAGATCGTGGCGACGGGGGCTCCGGAGCGGGTGCATGTCGGCCTCGACTACTTCGATGCGAGCATCAACCGGATCGCCGCTTGGGCGATCGGCACCCGCAACATGCAGAAGGCCTTGCTCGTCGGCCTGCTCGAGCCTCCGCGGATTCGCGAGGCGGAGGCGGCGGGTGATTTCACGACCCGGCTTGCCTTCCAGGAGGAGGCGAAGGCCCTTCCCTGGAACGCCGTGTGGGATTTCTACTGTGCGTCGCAGGGTGTGCCCGTCGGGGCCGCGTGGCTCGACGACGTGAGGGCGTATGAACGCACCGTGACGGGGAAACGGACATGAGCGCGACTGCCGCCCTCGACGACATCGACACATCCACCTCGCGGGCCGCGAGCGAATATGAGCGCGAGCGGGTGCCCGACTCGGCCCTCAAGGGGCCGAGCGCGTTCTGGGGGATGTATGCCGGCGAGCACACGGCCGGCACGGAGTTCATGATCGGGCCCCTCTTCGTGGCCTGGGGCGCCGACGCGATGAGCCTCATCGTCGGGCTGCTCCTCGGGAATCTGCTCGCCGTGCTCACGTGGCGCTACCTCACCGCGACGATCGCCTGCAGCGAGCGGCTCACGCTCTACTACAAGATGGAGAAGATCGCCGGCCGCCGGCTCGTGACGCTCTACAACCTCGCCAACGGTCTGCTCTTCTGCTTTCTCGCGGGCTCGATGATCACGGTGTCGGCGACGGCGGTGGGGCCGTTTTTCCCGCCCGGCACGATCGCGATGCCGACGTTTGCCTCGACGATGCCCACGGGCGCGGCCTGGATCGCCTCGTGCGTCGTGATCGGCGCGGCGATGACGCTCGTGGCGCTAAAGGGCTACGGCGTGGTCGCGCAAGTCGGGCACTTCGCCGCCCCGTGGATGTTTTTGGTGTTCGTGGCCTGCGCGCTCGTGACGCTCGGCAGGCTCGGCACGACCGATATCTGGGCGCTGCTCACGCCACCGGCCGGCACGGAGCAGAAAATCAGCTTCCTGGGCGTCGTGTGCTTCTCGTGGTTTTGCAATGCGGCGATGCACATCGGCATGGCCGATCTCTCCGTGCTCCGCTTTGCGAAGAAGCCGAGCGCGGGCTGGGCGAGCGCGGCCGGGATGTTCCTCGGGCACTACGTCGCCTGGATCTGCGCGGCGCTCCTGCTCATCTACTGGGTGCGGCAGCACGGTGTCGATCCGACCGTGGGCAAGGATCCCGGCACGATGGTCAACGACGCCGTCGGGTGGGCCGGGCTCATCTGCGTGATCATCGCCGGCTGGACGACCGCCAATCCGACGATCTACCGGGCCGGCCTCGCCTTCCAGGGGATGATTCCGGGCATCTCGCGGCCGGGGGCCACGCTGCTTGCGGGCGGCTTGTGCATCGCGGCGGGCATTTTCCCGGCGTTCGCGATGAATCTCCTTTCGTTCGTGGGCCTCTACGGCACGGTGCTCGCACCGATCGGGGCGATCATCGTCGTGGACCACTTCTTCGCCGACCGTCTCGGCATCGAGCGCGACCCAGCCGAGCACCACGGCCTCACGTTCAACTGGAGCGTGCTCGTGGCGTGGCTCGTGCCGGTGGGGATCGCGATGTATCTGTATAGGGCCCACGACGTGTTTGCGTCGTACCTGCCGCTGCCGTGCGCCGTGGCGTGCGGGCTGCTCTATATCCTGCTCTCCCGTCGGCGATCCGCTCACGCGGAGTCCCCCGGCTTCCGCCGGGGGCTTCGAGGAGAAACGCACAAAGCTTGTCCCCAACAAGCCCGGAGCGGCAGCGACGGGACCGGCATGGCAAACACTTCTTCTGCCCCCACGATGAAGACGCTCGCTTGTGTGTTTGGCCTCGCCGCCTTGGCCGGCACGATCGTGCCGCCCGCGCTGTTTTTGGCGAAGGCGCTGCCGCTCGAGGCCGTGAAGTCGATCATGCTCGTCTCGACCGTCGTGTGGTTTGCCGCCGCGCCCTTCTGGATGAAGGTCGAGTAACCCTGGCAGGCTCGGGCCCGTCTTTCTCGCCGGACCGTGAGTGGTGTCAGGCTGAAGACTGTCCTACATGAAGAGGCGGGGCTGGCCGGTGGCTTCGAGGACCGCGAGCCAGAGGTCGCCGTCGGGGGCCACTTGATTGCGATGGCTCACGGCGAGCGCCATCGGGATGTGCACGTAGCGGCCGTGCCAGCGGCCGATCACCGCCTCCGTGCGGCCGGCCATCGCGGCATGCACGGCATTTTGCGCGAGGCGCAGGCAGTAGACGCTGTCGTAGGGATTGGCAGCCACGCTGCGGATCAGGTAGCTCGGGTCGATGTACTTGAGATTGCACTCCATGCCCGCCGCCGCGAAGTGATCGGCGATCCGGGATTTGAGAAACAGGCCGATGTCGGCGAGCTTCTTGTTGCCCGAGGCATCGACGCCCGCCTCGCTCTCGGGCACGAGATCCTGCCCGGCTCCCTCGGCGACCACGATCACGGCATGCCCGCGGGCGAGCACGCGGCCGCGGAGGTGCGCCAGGAGCCCGCGATCGCCATCGAGCGCAAACGGCACTTCGGGGATCAAGACGTAGTTGGCGTCGGATTCGGCGAGCGATGCATAGCAGGCGATGAAGCCCGAATGGCGGCCCATCAGCTTCACGAGGCCCACGCCGTGGGGCGCGGCCTTCGCCTCGACGTGCGCCGCCCGGATCGACTTCGCCGCCTCGCCGAACGCCGTCTGGAAGCCGAAGCTCTGGTCGATGTAGGGGATGTCGTTGTCGATCGTCTTGGGGATGCCGACGACCGCGATCTTGTGGCCACGCTCCGCGACGGCCGCCGCGATCTGCATCGCCCCGCGGATGCTGCCGTCACCGCCGATCACGAACAGCGCGTTGATGTTCATGCGTTCGAGGCAATCCACGATCTCGTGGGGATCCTGGCCGCCGCGGGACGTGCCGAGGATCGTGCCGCCGTCTTCGTTGATGGCGCTCACGCTCCCCGGCGTGAGGTCGAGCACGTCGTGGCCGTAGCGGGGAATGAACCCCTGATAGCCGTTGCGGAAGCCGTAGATCCGCTGCACGCCGTAGTGGTGGGCGAGCTCCATCACGAGGCCGCGGATCACGTCGTTGAGCCCCGGGCAGAGGCCGCCGCAGGTGACGATGCCCACCCGCATCTTGGCGGCGTCGAAAAAGATGCCGCGCCGCGGGCCGGCGGGCTCGAAGCCGGGAAGCGTTTCGAGCGTGCAGCCGCTGTCGGCTGCGAGGCGGGCCGTGTCGTGGAAGAAAACACGATCGTCCTCGGCAACGTAGTGCGCCGTCGTGCGGCGGGATTCGAGCCACGGCTTGAGCGGCGAATCGATCCGGCAGGGACCGAGCGATTTGACGGCGAGATCTGCGGCGGTGGGCATCGGGCGGTCCTTCTCTGAGATGCACTGGCTCGGGGGCGGCAAGAGTCTCGTCGCGGGGCTGGGGCAGCCCATGCTCCTCGAGCGTTCGCCGACCCCCTCGCCTCCCCGTTTCCGGGAGGTGCAAAGGTTCGTTGTTGGAAATCATCCAGTCGTGCGCATGCCCGAGGCGATGCCCTGGACGCAGAGCCGCAGGAGGTCGCGGAGCCCTTCGTCGGGGGCTGCTTCGGGGCCGCCGGCCGCCCGCCGGCGCATGAACTCGATCTGGATGAGGTTCAAGGGATCGATGGAGGGATTGCGGGCCTCGATCGATCGTTGGAACCACGGCGTGGTGGCGAGCAATTCGCCGCCGCCCACGATGTCGAGGATCGCCTGCCGCGTGCGATCGCGCTCGGCGGCGATCCGCTGCCAGATGCGGCGGCGTACATCGGCGTCGGTGGTGAGCTCGGAATACCGCTGGGCGATGTACATGTCGGCCTTGGCGAGGGCGAGCGTGGCGTTGTCGATCGTGGCCTGGAAGAACGGCCACTGGCGATACATGTCGCAGATGGTCTGCCAGGCGTGGCGGTCGTCGTATTTCACGTCGGTGAGGGCGGTGCCCAGGCCATACCAGGCCGGGATCATGCAGCGGCTCTGCGTCCAGGAAAACACCCAGGGGATCGCCCGCAGGTCGTCGAGCGTGCGCTCGCCGCGGCGGCGGGCGGGCCGCGACGCGATGGGGAGATTCTCGATGTCGTCGATCGGCGTCGTCTGCGAGAAATACTGGATGAAGCCCGGCTCGTCCACGAGCTCGCGGTAGCACTCGTACGACCGCTCGGCCATCCGCTCCATGAGGGCGATCCACTCCGGCTGCGGCTCCGAGCGGCGGCCGCCCGAGGCGGTGAGCGTGGCCCACGACACCTGCTCGAGATGGCGGCAGGCGATCTCCGGGTCGTCGTAGCGCTCGGCGAGCACCTCGCCCTGCTCGGTGAGCCGGAGGCTGCCGTCGAGCGTCTCGGCCGGCAGTGAGAGAATGCCGCGGGCGGCCGGGCCGCCGCCGCGGCCAAGCGCCCCGCCGCGGCCGTGAAAAAACGTGAGCAACACGCCGCGGGCCGCGGCCGCCGCATGGAGCCGGCTCTGCGCCGATTGCAGGCCCCAGCAGGCGGCGAGATACCCACCGTCTTTCGTGCTGTCGGAATAGCCCACCATGATCACCTGCCGATTGCCTCGGGCGGCGAGGTGCTCGGCGTAAGCCGGCGTGTCGAGGATCGTGCCGAGCGTCTCGTGGGCATGCTGGAGGTCGTTGATCTTCTCGAAGAGCGGCACGATCGCGATGTCGTGCGGTGCGACGGGCTCGCCCCGGTCGGCCGCCTGCTTTTGCGCCCAGCGCCACAGCCAGAGCACGCAGAGCACGTCGGCCGGGGACCGCGTGAGGCTCACAATCGCGCAGCCCACGCAGTCGCGGCCGAATCGCACCACGGCCCGGTGCAGCACCTCGAAGAGCCGCAGCGTGTCGAGCGCGAGCGGATCGAGGCCGGCGGTCGGCACCGCGCCGACCTTCCCGAGCGACGTGGTGAGCACCTTCACCTTCGTGGCCTCGTCGTCGCCGGCGAGCGCGGCGGCATCCTGCACGCCTGCCGCGCCGAGGATCGCCGCCATGATCGTCTGATAGGCGCGGGCATCTTGGCGGACGTCGAGCCTCGTCATGTGGAGGCCGAAGGTGCGCACGAGGTCGAGCCAGCGGCGGGTGGGGGAGTCGGCCGCGAGGGCGTGGTCGCGATCGAGGCATGCGACGAGCGCGGCAACGTCGGCCTCGAGCTCGGCGGCCGAGGCGTAAGCGGCCGGCTGCACCGGATCGACGAGGCTCGCCGCGGCGGAGCATTCGAGGCGGAAGTGGATCATGCGCAGCCAGCGGCGATAGGTCTCCTGCGGCAGCAGGCCGGTGAGCACGGCAGCCAAATCGGGCCATTTCGCCACGAGCGCTTCGAGCCTGCGCTCGAGCGGCTCGGCGCCGCCGGCTTCGCGAAGCGACGACGTCAGCAGCTCGTGAAGCCGCGTGCAGCGGGCGAGATGGGCGTCGATCGCCGCGGAGCGCAGCCGGAGCAGCGTCTGCTCCGTGACGTCGGCCGTGACGAACGGATTGCCATCCCGATCGCCTCCCATCCACGAGCCGAACGTGAGGAAGGGCGGCACGCGGAATTCGTGGCCGGGGAACGCCGCTGCCAGCCCGCGGCGGAGAGACTCGTGCACCTGCGGCACGGCCTTCCAGAGCCGGGGCATGATCGAGAGGCCGCGCGACACCTCGTCGAGCACGGTGGGCCGCTCGGGCTTGAGGAACTCCGTCTCCCAGAGGATCGCGAGCTCGGTGCGCAGGTGGCTCTCGTGCTCGGCCCGCTCGCGCGGCAAAAGATCGTCGCGGTCGAGGGCCTGGAGCGTCTGCCGCATGCGGCGGAGCTTCGACCGGATCGCGCGGCGCTTGGCTTCGCTGGGATGCGCCGTGAACACGAGCTCGATCGAGAGCCTGTCGAGCGCCTGCTGCACGTCGGCCGCGGAGAGCCCGGCTGCTGTGAGCTCCGCGATCGCGCTCACGAGCGATTCGCCGAGCGGCTGCGGGTGCTTGAGCCGCTCACGCTCGCGGAGCACGCGCGTGCGTTGGCGGTCTTCGGCGATGTTGACGAGATCGAAAAAAATCGAGAGGGCCCGGGTGACGACGCGGGCCTGGGGCACGTCGAGGGCCTCGATTCGGGCGGCAAGGGCCCGCTCGGCGTCGTGGCCACCGGCGCGGCGATCACGGGCGAGGCGGCGGATGTCGGTGACGAGTGCGGATGCGTCGGCCCCGGCCAACTCCACGATCACGGAGTCGAGCTTGCTATCGAGGAGGCGCACGTCGCGCCGCAGCAGATCGTCGTTGACCACGGGGTGCAGATCCTGGGAGCAGCCGCCGCGTAGGAGCGTACCAAAAACGATGCGATAGCAAAGGCAGTCCCGTCGCTCCCGCTCCGGGCTTGTTGGGGCAGCAATCCCGAGACGCAAGCCGAGAGAACGCCCCGCTGTCAAAAAGCCCCGGGCGGAAGCCCGGGGACTCCGCGTGGCAGCGGAGACCGCTCGCCATGCGGCATGCAACACGGGATCGTTCGCGACCCGGTGTCCCGTCGCTCCCGCTCCGGGCTTGTTGGGGCGCACGCAAGCCGAGAGGACGCCCCGGCGCAAGCCAGCCCGAGGCGTGAGCCGAGAGGACGCCCCGCTGTCAACAAGCCCCGGGCGGGAGCCCGGGGACGGCTACCCGAAGACGGTGCGCTTGGCGACGGGCCACCAGCCTGGCTGGTCGAGCCCGAGATAGGGCGAATCGGCCGGGAGGGTCTGTACGAGGTGGGCGTGGGTTGCTTCGAGGTTGTGGTAGGGCAGCGAGGGGAAGAGGTGGTGCAGGGC
>JAIXPT010000119.1 GCA_027486095.1 Planctomycetaceae bacterium
CGCTCGATCGCCCGCGCCTCGTCGCGATCGCCGGGGCCGCAGTGCACGAGCACGCGGGCGCCGGGCACGCGCTCGGCGACGAGCCGCCCGAGCGCCGCGAACTTGGCCGAGCCCCACGACTTCGACGGCCCGAACGCCCCGTTGTCGTTGAACACCACGAGCGGCCCGGCCGGATCATGATCGGGAAACAGCCGCGCGAGCACGTCGGCGGCGAGCGCCTCGTCGGCCGGCGTGGTCGCCAGCTCGAGCGTGAGCGGCTGCCGGGGCACGCCGATCCGCGCTGCGAGATCCATCGCATGCTCGGCGGTCGAAACGGGGCGGATGCGCCCGCCCTCCCGGGGCGGGATCAACGGGTCGGTGAGCAAGAGCCGCCGCCCGTGGCGGGCGAAGCCCACGCGCCGCCGCGCGCCCCCGAGATAGGCGAGCGCCGCCGTGGAGAGCGAGTTTGGCACGATCAGCGCGATGTCGGGGCGATCGGCCCGCAGCCGCCGCGCGGCCGCCGCAAATCGTCGCGCCGGATCCTTGCTGCGGCGGTCGTAAGGCACCATGTCGTCGAGCCACGCCGTGCCCTCGAGCAGTTCGGCGAACATCGGCTTGAGCACGCCGGTGATCCGTGCCTGGTCGCCGAAATGGCCGCGCACGGCGCGGAGCAGGGGAGTGCTCATCACGAGGTCGCCGACCCAGCGGGGGAGAATCACGACGATATGCATGCGGTCACCGTAGCGGCCGGGGCCCGAATCCCACAAAGGCATTTTCAGGATGCCGACAGCCGGCTCACGCGGAGCGCAGGTCCTCGCGCGGGCTCAACCGCGTGGCCTGCCGCGCTGCGGCCAGGCCCGCACCGGCTGCCGCGGCCAGCGTGAGCCCGCAGGTGACCACGATCCACCGGGCAGGCACGGCAGCCTGGCCGGCGGCGAGCGCCGGCACGAGCGCGATCAGCCCGGCCACGGCCCCCGCCGCGAGGCCTGCCCCGACGAGCAAGAGCGCCTCGGCGACGACGAGCCCGCGCACGCGGCCAGCGGCAAAGCCCAGCGCCCCGAGGAGGCCAAACTGGCCAAGCCGCTCGAGCACGCCCTGCGCCTCGACGGCAGCCACTCCCGCCGTGCCCAAGAGCAGCCCGAGCAGCCCGAGCGCCTGAAAGCCAGCCAGAAACGTGTTTTGCACCGCCGCCAGCCGAGCCAGCCGCACGACGGCGGGCTCGAGCAGCACGCCGGCATCCGCCCACACCGCGGCCGCCTGCCGATCGAGTTCGGCTGCAGTCGTGCCCCCACCCGCGGCGAGCAGGGCGAGGCCGTATCCCGATCGCCGCGGGTAGGCCTGTTCGAAAGCTTTTTCCGCGACGAGCACGGAGCCCTGGAGGATGCCCGGGGCGAGAAGCCCCACGATCTCATACTCGACGGCGGCACCGTCGTCGTCGGCCACGGTGAACCGCGCTCCCAGGCCACCCACCTTGAGCGCCCACTGCGCCGTGGCCTGATCGAGGATCACCGGAATCGGGCCGGCGGAGCCGGTCGGTCGGTCGAGGAGCGTCCACGGATTGTCCGCGCCCGCCGGCAGCGGCTGGTGGGCCACGAATGAAAAAGCATGCCGCGCGATGAACCCCGGGCCCACGCCGAGCACGGCGGGCCGGATCGCGGCGTAGAGATTCGTGCAGCTGGCATCGCTCCCGCCACTCGACCGCACGAAGGCGATCTCGGCGCCCGAGAATTCGGCCGCCGAGTCGGCGCTCACGGGCGTGCCGAACGACGCGATCGTCGTCCAGCCGCCGGTGGGCGAACGCACGTCGGCAGGGGCGGGCGGGGGACCGAGCTCGAACGCGGAGAGCGCCACCACGAGAAACTCCGCGATCGCCACGATCGCGATCACGGCGAGCGCGCGCGAACGATTCGCCGCCACCGAGCGGCGCGCGAGCACGGCGAGCGACCTGACAACGCCCGCCCCCGGCGCGACGAGCCAGCGGTGCGTGAGCAGCACGAGCGCGACGAGTGCCGCGCCGCCAGCGAGAAAAAACGATGCCACCGCCCGCTCTGGCGCCGCACCGAGGCCCGCCAAGCCGAGCACGAGAGCCGCCGCCGTCGCGCCGATCACGAGCCACGGCCGCCTGCGCCCGAAGCCACGATCCTGCGGCTCAGGCCCCGCGCGGAGCAGCCCGAGCGGCTGCAGGCGGGCCGAGCGGCCGGCGATCCAGGCCAGCGCGCCAAGCGAAATCGCGCTGCTCGCCGCAAGCGCCGCGGGGATCGGCCGGGCCGCACCCGCCGCCGCGGCGAGCGCCGGAACATCGCCCCCGGCCACGGCCGACGTCCATGCCCGGCCCAGCGCGCCGAGCAGCAGCGTGGCCCATGCCGGGCCGACGGCCGAGCCGACCACCGACCCGACGACGGCGGCCACGCCGCCGACGAGCGTGAGCAGCATGGCCAGCCGCCGTGGCGGCCAGCCCACGGCCGCGAGAATGCCGATCTCGCGCCGCCGCGCCGTGACGAGCAGGCGGAAGAGCAGCCATTCGAGGAGCAGGCCGGCCACGACGATGAACGACGAGAGCGCGAGAAAGAGCGGGCCGAACGGGGTCGAGCCCCGCGCCGCCGCCCGGGCCTCCGCCGCGAGTGGCACGACCCTGAGCCCTGCCGCCTCGGGCCGGATCGCGGCGGCAAGCCGGCCCGACAGTGCCGGCAGATCATCGACGCGGTCACGCGGCACGTGCCACGCGGTCGTGCGGCCAAAGCGGCTGCCGGCGATCCGCCGCGCCGCCGCGAGCGCGACGAACGCCTTCGGCGTGGTGCCATGATCCTTCCAGTAGCGGTCGTCCTCGTCGTGGGGCGGCGTCGTGCGCACGCGGGAGGCGTCGAACGGAAACGGCGGATCCCAGTCGGCGATCGAATCTTCGTCGCTCACCCCCTCCACCTCGGGCACGAGCGTGCGGTCGATCGCGGCCCCGCGCATCTCCGCGATGCCCGCCACGCGAAACCGGGCCAGGCTCTGCTCGACGCGGCCGTGCAGCGTCTCCGGCAGGAAGAATCCGATCTCCAGCGAGTCGCCCCGCGCCACCGGTTTTCCCTGGGCGGCAAGATCGTCTGCCAGCCAGCGGTCGATCACGATCTCGTCGTCCCCCGGCAGCGCGAGCACGTTTCCGTCGGCATCGACGAGGTCGCCGACGGGCAGCGACGTGGCGTCGATGCCGAGCACCGTCGAATAGGGCACGGCGGCGACGGGCCGGCCAGGAGGCACCGGGCCGTCGGGCGCGGCATCCACGCCGGCGATCGTGGTGGCGAGGAACACGAGCGACGCGTGCCCGCCGAGCGGCGCGAGCACGGCCTCTGCCGCCCGATCGATCTCGGGCGGGAGAATCAGCCGGCGGCTCGTGAGCCGCACGCTGCGCTGGCCGGAGGCCGACTCGGCGAGCACGAGGCCGTAGTCGTCGAGCGCGGGGGTGAGCCTGGCCCGCAGGGCTCGGGCCACGTCGCTCGAGGCGGCCACGCGAGCATTCCTCTCGACCGCGAAGATCACGTTTGCCACGTCGCCGCGCTCGACGAGCCGCTGCACGAGCGCGAGCGGCGCCACGACGAGCGGCCGCGTGACTTGCGCGGGCTCGAGGGCGAACCGGCCCAGCCCCTCCTGCGGCAGCACGGCACCGGCCTTCACCCGCCGGCCGCTCGACCGCACCTCGCGGCGCCCGAGCGGGCTGTCGGCCGGCGCGACCGACCGCTCGGCGATCCGCATCACGAGCGGCTGGCCCGCCGCGACGCCGAGCGCCGCGGCGAGCGGCGCGTTCACCGCCACGTGGTCGCTGGCGAGAGCGGGTGCCGGGCCGGCGAAGCCGAGCGCGGCGGTGTCGTCGCACCCGAGCACGACGGCGCGCAGGCTCCGCGCCGGAGCGGTGCCCGCGGCCGGCGT
The DNA here is from genome assembly GCA_027486095.1 of Planctomycetaceae bacterium. GTDB lineage: Bacteria > Planctomycetota > Planctomycetia > Pirellulales > UBA1268 > RGVT01. Next base: position 3,889 of record JAIXPT010000119.1, read on the forward strand.
CTCCACCACGGCCTCGACCACGATCGCCGGCACGAGCCGGGCGGCCGCCTCGCCGGCCAGGTCCGCCGCGAGGCCGCGCCGAAAAAAATCTTCGCCGATCACCGCGGCCTCGATGCCGCCGAGCCGCTCGAACGCCAGCCTCGTCAATCCCTGCTCCACGGCCGTGCCCACGCCGAGCGCGCCCGAGATTGTGGCCGCCACCACGCCGCAGGCTGCCGCGAGCGCCGCGAGCTGCCGCCACCAGTGCCGGGCAAGCCTGAGCGCGAGGCCGCCGAGCGACGCCACGGGCTGAATGCGAACCGCCGCGGCCGTGTCGCCGACCACACTCATGGCCCGACCCGGCACGGCTCGAGACGGCCCGATTCGAGCCGGAGCACGGTGCCGATGCGCTGGGCGACCGCATCCGAGTGCGTGGCCACCACGAGCATGCCGCCGGTCTCACAGGTAAGCTCCACGAGCAGGTCGGCCACCATCGCGGCCGACGCCGCGTCGAGCTGGCCGGTCGGCTCGTCGGCGAGCACGAGGCGGGGCCCGAGGAGCAGGCTGCGGGCCACGGCCACCCGCTGCCGCTCGCCCCCGGAGAGTTCGCTCGGCGGCGATTGCTGCCGGCCGCCGAGGCCCACGCGCTCGAGCAGCGCCCGCGCCCGCGCCACGACGGGCGCGGCGACGCTTCCCATGGCCAGCGCCGGCAGCACGACGTTGTCGAGCGCGGTGCAGCCGCCGAGCAGATGATGCTCCTGGAATACAAACCCGATCGCGCGGTTGCGAAACGCCGGCCGCGCGCTTGTCGGCAGGGCGAAGGGGTCGATGCCATCAAGCCGCACGCGGCCGGCCGAGGGCTCGTCGAGCGTGCCGAGAATCGAAAGCAGCGTGCTTTTGCCGGAACCACTCGGCCCCATCACGGCCAGCCGTGCGCCGGGCTCGAGCCGCAGGGAAACGCCGTCGAGCACGCGGAGCAGTCCGCCCGGTGCGGAAAAATGTTTCGCCAGACCATCGACCTCGAGCATGCTGCGCTCCTGCTGGCCACGGGGCTCGCACGCGGCCGGTCAGCCGGGGCGAAACCCGGCGAGCTTGTCCACGATCTCCTCCGGAATCGGCACCGCCTGCGGCTTCTTGCCCGGATGCATGAGGCAGCGCACCGCGACGATCTTCCCGTCAGCCACGTGCATGCCGCCATGCTCGAAGCGAAAGGCAAACGTCACGCTCGTGCGCCCGAGCTCGGCCACATGCGCCGAAATCTCCACCTCGTCGCCGAACCGCACGGCCTGCTTGTAGTCGCAGGCCGCCGACACCCGCGGCCAGCTCGCCATGCCGCCATCGGGCAGCGGGTCGAACACGTGCAGGCCGGCTGCCCGCAGCAGCTCGTGCTCGGCCGACTCCATCCAGAAAAAAAAGGCGGAGAAATGCACGATCCCGGCCGCGTCGGTGTCGCGAAACTCGACTCGGCGCCGGGTCGTCAGGGCTGGCATGCGCTCCGCGGCGTCATTCGCCGACGTAGGGCAAGAGGGCCATGAATCGGGCCCGCTTGATCGCGCTCGTCACGGCGTGCTGGCTGGCGGCCGTGCAGCCGCTCTTGCGCCGGCCGAGGATCTTGCCCTGGCGGTTGATGAGCTTGCCGAGCAATTCGAGATCTTTGTAATCGACGTACATCGGACGGGGGCGGGCGCCGTCGATGAAGATCGGGTCTTTCCGCTTCACTTTCGTGCGCGGCTTGGCCTTCTTCTTGGCGAACTTGGCAAACTTGGGATTGGCAGGAGGCATGAACGTGAATCAATCCGTGGGCTGGTGAGTGAAATGAAACGAACGCTGCAAAACCGCGCCGAGGTGGGGCGCACATGAATCGCAGGGGTCGGGAGGGTGTCCAGCCCGACCCCTGCGAAGACATGCCAAAAAATTTCCGGCGATGGGCTGCCGAGCTTAGTAGCGGTCGCCGCCGCGATAGCCGCCGCCACCGCCGCCGCCGCCATAACCACCACGGCCGCCACCGCCACCGCCACCACCGTAACCACCGGAGCGACCGCCGCCTCCGCCCGGACGGGGCGTGCGCTCACGGGCCTCGTTGACCGTCAGGGGCCGACCGTTGATCTCCTGCCCGTTGAGGGCGTTGATCGCGGCCTGCAGACCTTCGTCGGTCTCCATTTC
>JAIXPT010000089.1 GCA_027486095.1 Planctomycetaceae bacterium
CCTCCAGGCCTGTCGATCGACAGAGCTGGAGCTCTGTCGCTACATGGGAGGCTTCGGGCTCCCCGTGTCCCTGAGACGGCGTAGCTGACCAGCGAAGCCATGGATGGCGCAGCGCAGGCAGGTCCGAGTGAGCCGTAGCCTGGAGGGCGAAGGCGAACGTCCGGCGAGGGGATATGGGGAGCCCGAAGCCGGCGCCTACCAAGCCACGGTTACTTGCCCGCCGCGGCCGTCTTCGTCTCCGAGTGCTCGACCTGCGGCCAGTATTCGTCGAAGTCGAAATGCGGGCTGTTGTCGAGGTCGTGGCACTCGAGGCAGTTGTTCACAGCCTTCTGCTTGCCCTCGGGGGTGTCGAGCGAAAGGACGAGCTCCGAGCGCAGGCGATCTCGCTCGGTGGTGCTCGCACGGACGTCGCCCCGTTCGACGGCGGCGTGGGCGGCGGCGGGGCCGTGGCAGTTTTCGCAGCCCTGGTGCGCGAGGTGCGGCGTCGCTGCCATGCTCGCGAAGCCGCCTTCGAACGGCTCGTAGCGCTGCGGGGCCCAGCCGACCACGTGGCATGAAAGACATTCCGGGTCGCCGTCGCGGCGGGGCGACTGTTCTTCGAGCGTCGTCAGCGCGGTGGCGTGGCTGCTGTTGGCCCACACGTCGTAGGCCTCCTGGTGGCAGTCGGCACAGGCGGCGCTGCCGGCGAACCGGCGGCCCGAGGGATGACGGATCGGCACGATGCCGAGCCCGGTGAGGCCGAGGGATTCGAGCTGCCGCTGGTAGGTGGCCAGGAGCTTGATCATGTCGGGCGATTCGCCCCACCGGGCGTCGAGCGGCACCCGTTGCGATTTGAGCGGCGCTGCCGGGTCGGCGAACAGCCCGATCGCCACCGCGAACATGCCCTTGTGGCCGAGCTCGACGAGGCGCGCCTTGCCGCCGGCGATCGCCGGCAAGGTGGCGGGCGGCTCGTCGCCCCCTCCGGCCGTGACCACGATGTCGAACTGTGGGAATTTCGCGGCGAGCGCCTTCGATTCTTCGGGGTCGGCCCAGGCGAGCAGGATCTGGTGGGAGCAGCCGGCCTGGCGAAGTTCGCCGGCGACGCGCTCCAGGGCCTGCGGGGCGGGCTGGACCTCGACGGCGTCGTTCGTGATCGCAGCCGCCTGCTTGTCGCCGAGCACGGCCGTGATCCCGATGCGCAGGCCGCCGACCTCGACCACGCGAAACCGGGGCGTGATGTTCGCGTCGAGCCCGAGCAGGCCGACGTTGGCGCTCACGAAGGGCGTCGGCTGATCGCCCACGGGCGCGGCCGCCGCCACGAGCTCCTCGGCGGGCAGCCGCAGATCGTCCGGGCCGAAGCCCACGGCGGAGTAGCCCATGGCTTTGAGCCCGTCGGCGATCGATTGAAACTTCACCTCCGACTGCCTGCCGAAGCGGCGCACCTGGCCGCCGAGATCGACCGCCACGAGCGGCCAGCCCGCGGCTTTCACCGCCCGGAGGAAATTCTGCCGGCGGCTCAGCCCTCCTTTTTGATTCTCCTTGCCGGTGCAGCCGCATGGCTCGATGTAGCCGTCGAGCTCGCCGGTGATCACGAGCAGCGCCCGCGGATCGGCCCAGTCGGCGAAGATGGCGCCGTTGCGCTGCGTGAAGGCCTCGACGGTGGTGGGGGCGACGTCGGCGCCGCGATCGGGGCGGGCGGCCCACGTGGTCGTGGCCGGCGGGAGCCCCGCCGCGATCAGGGCTACGAAGCAGGCTGGGATGATGCGGGTGAACTTCATGGGCCGATGACCACGCAAAGGGGGATGGAAAACTCGGGGTTTTCTGGGTGGCCGGTCTCGAGCACGATCCGGCCGGCAGGGCCCTGGTCGGAACAGCGGTGGTTTGCCGGCGGGCTGCCCGGGCGAATCGTGATCGACAGGGGAATACGGATCATGCCTCGGTCGCCGACTGATTTGCCTTCACCGATCTCCACCACGAGCGACCCCGGCACGACTTCCCGCACGATCGGTCTGACGGTCGCGGCATGCGGGCCCTTGGCTGTGAGGAACACCTCCGTGCGACTGCCGGTGCGTGCAGAGACGGTCCCGAGCAGCAGGGCCTGGCGGGAGGAATCCCATGCCCCCCCGGCCAACGCAAGAGCGCCGCTGACGGTGCCCTGCACGGGGATCTCCACGACGATCTCGTCGGGCATCCGCAGCCGTGCCTTGATCATCTGCCGCACCTGGCCGATCGGCAGGCCCGGGGCCACGGCCACGCTGATCTCCACGCCCCCCGTGGCGCCCGTCTCCGCGGCGACTTCAGCCGCAGGCAGCGGAGCCGAGGCAAGCGTGAACGACTGGGCGGTTTGCGGGTCGCTGGCCGAGAGCTCCGCAACGGTCGGCGGCTCGGCCCCATAGGTGTAGAGTTTGACGCTCGCCTGAGCGGCCGCCCCGGTCGCCAGCGTGGGCAGCGTGATCGCGTCGGGCACCGCCTTCCACGTCGGCACGACGGTGCCTTCGATCACGAAGGCGATCTCCGGCCGCCGCGGATCATTGGTGAACACGGTCGCCTGCTGGCGAAACGGCCCGCCAGGTCCCTTTCCTCGCCACTTCAGCCGCACCTTGGTCGATTCCCCCGGGGGCACGTCCTTGCGCGCGAGTTCGTCGCCACCCTCCGCCGACTCGAAATCGCTTACGGTGCAGCTGCAACTGGTGGCGCCACGCGTGAGCACGAGCGGCACCGCCCCGGCATTGCGAATCACGAATTCATGGCTGCCTTCGGCGCCCGCGCCGACCGTGCCAAATTCATGCCGCGTCTCGGTCACCTCGGCGATCGGGGCCTCGGCCGCGGGCGATGCGAGCGCGCCGGGCCCAAAGTCTCCGATCCGCCACGGCCGCAGCGCCGCCTCGAGCGCCGCCTGCCCGCCACCGATCGCGGCCCCCGCCAGGGCCGCGAATCCCGCGACCAGCCACGCATTCGGCCCTCGCACGGTCATCTCGCACGCTCTCCGCACGGACTACTGAACCGCCTGAATTCTAGCCGATTGCCGGCAGGCGTGAGTGCCGGCTCCGGGTTCCCCCATACCGTCTCGCCGGACGTTGGCCTCGTTGGGATGCGTGCCGGCTTCGGGCTCCCCGTATCCCGTCGCCGGACGTTCGCTGCGGGCATCCTGCCCTCCGCTCACTCGACTCCGACTGCGCTTCGCCATCCTGGCTGCGCTTGTCTGCATACGCCGGCTCCCGGGACACGGGGAGCC
>JAIXPT010000273.1 GCA_027486095.1 Planctomycetaceae bacterium
CGCCACGCCCCGATCGCCACGCCCCGATCGCCACGCCCCGATCGCCACCGCCCTGATCGCCACGCCCCGATCGCCACCGCCCCGATCGCCACCGCCCCGATCGCCACCGCCCTGATCGCCACCGCGTCCGGCGATCCGCCCCCAAGAAGCCCGGAGCGGAAGCGACGGGACACCGGGCTGCCGCGGCGACCGCGCTCCATGCGCACACCCCCGGTCAAATCCGCTCGCGTCGTCGAAATGCCGCGACCACAATGCCAGGCATGGGCGTCGCTCGGTTTGATTTGCCGGTTGCCGGTTTTCCCGCATTTTTATGCCCGGGAATCGTCGTGGCGGCGGTGGATCTGCGCCGCGATCCACGAGAACTGGTCGAACTCTTCACAAGGGCCCACGCGAACAGCGGCCTGGCAGAGGTCTCGCTCCGCCCTGCGGGCTTCTCCACCGAGATCGCGAGCCGGCCGGGGCGCATCGTGTGGGCGTGGATCGCGCGGGCCGATGCGGCGGATAGCCTGCCTCTCGGGGGCGTGGTGCTCGTCCGCGCGGGGAGCCTCGAGACACCGCGCTGGTCGATTGCCTGGCTGGTCGTGGACCGGGCGGCACGGCGGCGGGGCGTCGGCTCGGCGCTCGTGGCCACGGCCGTGAAATTTGCCGGCGACCGCGGGGCCAGCCTGGTGCATGCTGAAACCCTGGCTCGCTGGCCGGCCGCGGTGGGGTTTTGGCGAGCCGCGCGGTTGGCGGCCGAGGAGCACCCGGCTAGAATCCAGGGGTCAGGAGAGAGTCGCAAGACCGCCGAAGGCTGAACGCTCAGGCAAAAGTACTGACGACACACACTGTTGGAGAGTGACGAGCCCGCGCTCGTCCACCGAAGGGGCAACCCGCAGGTAGGAGCCTGCGGCGAATCTCTCAGGTTCCAGGACAACAGGGTTCCAACGGCGCGAAGCCAACGTGCGCCACGATCGCGGAGCCCTCGACATGCCTGACCTCGCCCCGGATACCCGATCCCCTGCTTCCGGCCCCACTGCCGCCCTGCCGCTCGATCGACTCGAAAACCCGGCCGAATTCACGGCCCGGCATGTCGGGCTCGATGCAGCCGACGAGCGGCACATGCTCGATTGCATCGGCGCAGCCTCGCGCGAGGCCTTGATCGCCGAAATCGTGCCCGCAAGCATCGCGCGGCACGATCGCATGCAGCTGCCACCGGCCTTGCCCGAGGCCGCCGCGCTCGCGGAGCTGGCGGCGATCGCCGCCCACAACCGCGTGTGCACGAGCTTCATCGGGCAGGGATATCACGCCACGCACACGCCGGGCGTGATCCTCCGCAACATTCTGGAAAATCCCGCCTGGTACACCGCCTACACGCCCTATCAGGCCGAGATCTCGCAGGGCCGCATGGAGGCGATCGTCAATTTTCAGACGATGATCTGCGACCTCACGGCGATGCCGATCGCGAATGCGTCGCTCCTCGACGAGGCGACGGCGGCCGCCGAGGCGATGACACTCGCCAAGCGCACGGCCAAGAGCACGAGCCACACGTTTCTTGCCGATAAGCACTGCCATCCGCAGACGCTCGAAGTGCTGCGTACCCGGGCCAAACCGCTGGGAATCGACGTGGTTGTGGGCGACCTGGGCAGGCTCTTGGAGAGCCACGAGTGCTTCGGCGTGCTCGTGCAATATCCGGCGACCGACGGGGCGATCTTCGATCATCGCGGCCTCGCCGGCCGCGTCCATAAGAAGCAGGCGGCCCTCTGCGTGGCAGCCGATCTTCTCGCGCTCGTGCTCCTCGTGCCGCCGGGTGAATGGGGCGCCGACATCGTCGTGGGTACGACGCAGCGGTTCGGCATGCCGATGGGCTGTGGCGGCCCGCATGCGGCGTTCCTCGCCTGCCGCGACGAATTCAAGCGGTCGCTGCCGGGGCGGCTCGTGGGCGTGAGCATCGATGCGCACGGCAAGCCGGCCTATCGGCTCGCGCTCCAGACCCGCGAGCAGCACATCCGCCGGGAGAAGGCCACGAGCAACATCTGCACGGCGCAGGTGCTGCCCGCCGTGGTGGCGAGCATGTATGCGGTGTATCACGGCCCGGCCGGGCTCGTGCGGATCGCCGAGCGGGTGGCGGCGTTTGCGGCGATCCTGGCCGACGGGCTCGAGAGCCTCGGCTTCACGCTCCGCCACGCCCACTCCTTCGACACGCTCGCCATCGAGACCAGTGGCCGGGCCACCGACATCATGGCCAGCGCTGCGGCGGCCGGCATGAACCTGCGGCGGCTCGATCAAGAAACGCTCGGCATCGCCCTCGACGAGACCACGACGCGGGCCGACATCGTGCGCCTCTGGGAAGTGTTCGCCGCGGCCGCCGGCCGTGCGGCGCCGGAGATCGCCACGTATCAGGCGGGGCTCGCGCCGCGCCTGCCTGCGGCCCTGCGCCGCACGAGCGATTTCCTCACGCACCCGGTGTTCACCACGCACCACTCCGAAACAGCGATGCTCCGTTACATCCGCTCGCTTTCCGACCGCGATCTCGCGCTCGACCGCACGATGATCCCGCTCGGCAGCTGCACGATGAAGCTCAACGCCACGAGCGAGATGATCCCGATCACCTGGCCGGAGTTCGCCCAGATTCATCCCTTCGCCCCGGCAGACCAGCGGGCGGGCTACATGCTGCTCGAGCGGCAGCTGCGCGCGTGGCTGTGCCACGCCACGGGCTATGCCGGCATCAGCCTCCAGCCCAATGCCGGCAGCCAGGGGGAATATGCCGGGCTGCTCGTGATCAAAGCTTGGCAGGAGGCACGTGGGCAGGGCCAGCGGGATGTGTGCCTGATTCCCGCCTCGGCCCACGGCACGAATCCGGCGAGCGCGCAGATGGTGGGCATGCATGTGGTCGTGACGGGCTGCGATGCCCAGGGGAACGTCGATCTCGTCGAACTCGAGGCGAAGTGCCGCGAGCATGCCGACCGCCTGGCGGCCGTGATGATCACGTATCCGAGCACCCACGGCGTGTTCGAGACGGAGATCAAGCGGCTCTGCGAGATCGTGCACCGCCACGGCGGCCGCGTGTATATCGACGGGGCCAACATGAACGCGCTGGTGGGCGTGGCATCGCCGGGCGTGTTTGGTGGCGATGTCAGCCACCTCAATCTCCACAAGACGTTCTGCATTCCTCACGGCGGCGGCGGGCCGGGCGTGGGGCCGGTGTGCGTGGTCGAGGATCTGATTCCGTTCCTGCCGGGGCACGAGACGGGCGGCCTCGCGCCGAGCCCGGTGGGCGCGGTCTCGGCCGCGCCGCTCGGCAATGCGGCGGTGCTGCCGATCAGCTGGATGTATTGCCGGATGATGGGCGGCGAAGGCCTCCGGCGCGCGACAGAGTCGGCGATCTTGGCAGCGAATTACGTGAGCAGGCGGCTGTGCGACCACTTTCCGACGCTCTACTCCGGCCCGGGCGGCCGGGTGGCGCACGAGTGCATCCTCGATCTCAGGCCGCTCAAAGACACGACGGGCGTGACGGCCGAAGACGTGGCGAAGCGGCTCGTCGATTACGGCTTCCACGCGCCGACCCTGAGCTTCCCGGTGCCGGGCACGCTGATGGTGGAGCCGACGGAGAGCGAGCCGCTCGCCGAGCTCGACCGCTTCATCGAGGCGATGATCGCGATTCGCGAGGAAATCCGTCGGATCGAGTCGGGCGAGTGGCCCGCGGAAAGCAATCCGCTCAAGCATGCCCCGCACACCGCGGCAGCCGTGGCCGCGACCGCTTGGGATCGGCCGTACACCCGCGAGGAGGCGGTGTTTCCGGTGCCGGGGATCGAGCGCCGCAAATATTGGCCCCCGGTCGGCCGCGTGGACAACGTCCACGGCGATCGCAATCTTTTCTGCAGTTGCGTGCCCGTGTCGGCCTGGCAGGAGTAGCCGCAGAGTGGCACGCCCGCTCACGCGGCCATGAGCCGCGGCGGGGTGTCTTTGCTGCTGGTGGCGTCTCCGCTGGCCACGGCGAGGGCGTCGATCAGCAGCCGCTCCCGGCTCTCCCGGGCGGCACGCTCGTCGGCTCCCGGGCAGACCGCGGCAATCTCCACGTGCACGCCGTCGCCAGCCGGATCTCCGAGCGTCACGCTCGATGCCGAGGGGTCGAGGCCGGGGTGCGCCGCGACGAGTTTCCGCAGCGCTTCGAGCCGCTGCCGCAACGCCGCCGGGCCGAGCGTCATCGGCAGCGAGAGCGTGATCGACAGCGGTATCCGGTCGCGGCCCGAGTAGTTCACGAGCTGCGACTTGGCGAACTCGGCGTTCGGAATCGAGATCAGCGTCCGGTCGAGGCCACGGATGCGCGTGGAACGCAGCCCGATCCGTTCCACCCGGCCGCGCACCGATCCATATTGGCACTCGTCGCCGATGCGGACCGGCTTGTCGGCGAAGATCACGAGACCGGCAATCAGGTTTTCGACGGTGTATTGCGAGGCCAGCGCGATGGCGAGGCCGCCGGCCCCCAGCCCTGCCACGAGCGGCGTCACCGGCACGCCGAAGGAGTCGGCCGCGGCGATCATGATCCAGGCCACCGCCAGGAACCGCAGCACGTTGCTGGCGAGCCGGATGAGCTGCCCCTCGATCGAATCGTTGCCCAGACGCCGCCATTCAAGCAGCCGCTCGGTGGCCCAGCCAACGGTGTCGAGCAATCCGATCACCACGCCAGCGAGCATGACCGCGCGGGCGGCCACCTTCGTCGTCAGCAGAACGTCGCCCGTGAGCCGAATCTGCCACGTGCAGAGCGAATCGATCACGAGCCCTGCCGCCACGAGCGTTGCCGGCAAGAGCAGGCGCTCCACGATCTTGTGAGCGTGTGCCGCCGCGCGGATTCGGGTCCGTGCGGCCACGGCCAGCACGCCCGCCGCCGCCAGCAGGAGCAGGGCCGTCGCCGACCATTGCCACACCGTCTCGCCGCCGATCCTGGCATGGGCCCAGGCAGGCAGCCGGCGCAGAAACGCCTCAGGAATCATCCAGCCGCCCCGCTGCACATACGCGTCGAACAGGCCGGGGCTGCCTGCATCGGCACGGTATGGCAGATGACGGACGCGCTCGAAGAACTCCTGCGCGCGGGCCACGCTCTCGGTCGAGAACACGAAATCGCCGCAGCGCGGGCCGGCTGCGAGCCGCACGAGCGCGATTTCCGTACCGGGCAGCCGCCAGCGCTCGATCGCCGCGGCTTTTGCCGCCACGGCGTCGGGCACCGCATCGCGCGGCGGGAGAGGAATGCGATCGAGCACTTCTTTGAGATGCACCGCCGCTTCACGGCCCTCCATGTCTACGAGCGATGGTGGAATCACCGAAAGATCGAGACAGCCAAGTACCAGCCGGATGAGCCGGGCGTTTTCCTGCCTGACACCCGGATCGCGGTCGAGGTCTTTGAAGTTGGCTGCAACGCGGTCGATGGTGGCTGTGAAGCTTTGCAGCGTGGCCCGCGGGCTTGCCATATCGAGGGGCGCGAGCGGGCCTTCCTCCGCACGGGCCATCCGGATACCGCCGAGGCTCGCGCCGATCGCCAGCATCACGAGCGTGGCGGCGACATGGCACGCCGCAGCGCGACCACGGCGTAATGACGTGTGAAAAGCTTCCGCGACAGGCGGCATGTTCGGCCCGAAGGTGGAGGGTGAGCCCAAGGGGCTGGCTCGACGGATGCCCGCGGGAAATAGCAGCCCGATCCCTCGGCGACAAGGTCGGACCCGGGGCGGCATTCGCCCAGCCTGCCCAGTCTGCCGGGCCGGCGGCGGCCGGGCCCGCCCCTACGGAGCCCGCGGCCCGAACTTCTGCCAGAGGTAGAGATCCTCGATCGCTTCGGCGTCGAGAGCCGAGGCGTAGAAGAAGAGGCCGCCGACAGCGCACTCGGCGTCGCCATACGCATCGTCGCCGCCGAGCCTCATCGTGCCGGCGATCCTGAGCTTGCGGTCACCTACCGGCACCGACGACATCGGGATGCCGTTGCGGTAGGTGTGCAGCTGCTTGCCGTCGAAGACGAGGGCGAGATGCGTCCAGCTCGCCAGCATCGCCGCCGACCAGTTGTCGAACACCCAGTTCGACGGGCCCGTGAGCCGCAGCCTCCCCTGAATCAGCCCCAGCGAGAAGGCCCCGTCGATATCGAAGAGCCGGCCCATGAACGCTCCGGGCTTCGTCTTCACCCAGGCCGCCACGGAGAAGGGTGCCTTGCCCTGCGGATCGCCGGCGGGGAGTGGCACCACGAGCGCCGTCGTGCCGATGCCGAGCGCGGGGCGGCCGCCCGGCCCCTCCACCGGCTTGTCGAGCGGCCCGGGCTCGATCGGCTCGAGGCCTCGGAAGCTGCCCGGCAGCGGCCGAGCCGCCGCGCCGGCCGAGTCGGCAAACTGCCAGCCACCCACGAATCGGCCCTGGGCGAGCGGATCGTAGCCGCGTTTTTCGAGGGCGGCGAGGCGGTCGGGGATCGCCCGCAGCCGCTCCGTGAGGCGGTCGGTGTCGGGGTCGGCGAGCGGCTCGACGGGCCGCGTGAGCGTGGCGATCGCCGCACCGTCGCGGGTGATCGA
>JAIXPT010000061.1 GCA_027486095.1 Planctomycetaceae bacterium
ACCTACAGCACGCCCTCGCTCGCCGATTTCGGCGGCACCGCGGCGCTCGTGTTCGGGTCGAGCGACGGCAGCGTGTGGAACTTCCAGCCGCGCACCGGCAAGGCCGTGTGGAACTACAAACTCTCGCGGCGTGGGATCAACACGGCGCCGCTCGTGCATGGCGACACCGTGATCATCTCGCAGTCGGAGGAAAACCTCGACAACACCTCGATGGGCTCGGCGACCGTGTTCAAGGCTGCCGGCGTGGGCGACATCACGGCCACCGCCGCCGTCTGGCAGAAGAAGGGCGTGATGGACGGCCGCTCGATGCCCGTCGTGCTCGGCGACCGCGTCTACTTCATCGACGACGGTGCGAAGGTGTATGCCTTCGACCTCGCCACCGGCGCGGCCGTCGGCCGGCCCCAGAAGCTGCTCGGCACGATCGTGCGTGGCAGCCCGCTCGTGGCCGACGGCAAATTCTATATCTGCTCGACGAGCGGCTGGCACGTGCTCGAGCCGACAGCCGAGGGGGTGAAGTTCGTGAATCGCATGCGGCTCGACGAACAGGACGAAGTGACGGCTTCGCCGATCGCCGCCGACGGGTTGCTCTATCTCACGACCGGCGCCCGGCTCTATTGCCTGGGCATGCCACGTGCCTCGGGGCCGCACGCGGCAATGCCGCCGCGCGTCGAGGCGGTCTCGGCGGCGACGAAGGCTCCGGCGGGTGAGCCGGCCTGGGTGCAGGTCGTGCCTGCCGAAGCGCAGATCGCAGCCGGCGAAACGCTGCGGCTGGCGGTGCGGCTCTTCGACGCGGCCGGGCGGTTCGTGAAGGAGTCGCCGGCCACGTTCACCGCGACGGCCGGCACCGTCTCGAGCGACGGTGGCTACACCGCGCCCGCCGGCCAACACTCTGCCGCGATCGTCACCGCCAAGGTCGGCAGCCTCGAAGGCCGGGCCCGCATCCGCTCGATGCCGCCGCTCCCCTGGCGGTTCGACTTCGACGGCATCCCGCTCGCGGCCGATCCGAAGACCGGCGCGGTCAAGGGCGAGCCGCCGCTTCCCTGGATCGGGATGCGGTATCGGCACGCCGTCCGCGAGGTGGATGGCTCGAAGTGCCTTGTGAAAGTGACGACGATCCCCAAGGGCACCCGCAGCCAGGGCTGGATCGGGCCGACCGGGCTGCACGACTATTCCATCCGGGCCGACTTCCGCGCGCAAGAGACTGGAGTGGGCAAGCCGGGCGATCCGGCCACACCTTCTGGGAAGTCAGCCGACACCGACGCCGACGCCTTCACGAAGGCCTTCGGCAATCCAGCCGCGCTCGAGAAGGCCCGCATGCCCGACATGGGGCTCATCGCCCAGCGCTACACGCTCGACCTGATGGGCGCCGCACAGCAGTTGCAGCTTCGCTCGTGGCCGCCGCAGGTGGCGACCTATTTCTCCAAAACGATTCCCTTCTCGTGGGAGGCCGGCCGCTGGTACACGGTGAAGTTCCAGGCCTGCACTTCCGGCAAGGCGGCCATTCTGCGCGGCAAGGTCTGGCCGCGCGGGGAGCCCGAGCCCGAGGCCTGGACCATCGAGGCCACGCACGAGGCCGGCAATCTCCAGGGCAGCCCTGGCTTCTTCGGCAACTCGAAAGACTCCGAGATTTACATCGACAACGTCACGGTGGAGGCGGTGCCATGAATCTGTATCCGACGCTCGCGTGTGTCGCCTGCCTGGTCTCGGCATCCGCCCATGCCGGCGATTGGAGCCAGTGGGGTGGCTCGCCGGCGCGCAACAACGTGTCGCCCGCCACGAACATTCCCGCCGAGTGGACGCCCGGCGACTTCGACCTCGACACCGGCGTGTGGAAGCCTGAGACGAGCGTGAACGTTGCCTGGGTGGCGGCGCTCGGCAGCCAGACCTACGGCAATCCCGTCGTCGCCGGCGGCAAGGCGTATGTCGGCACCAACAACGGCAAGGGGTGGCTCGACCGCTATCCACCCGCCATCGACCTCGGCTGTCTGCTCGCCTTCGACGTGAAAGACGGCTCGTTTCTCTGGCAGGATTCGAGCGAGAAGCTCCCCACCGGCCGCGTGCACGACTGGCCGCTGCAGGGCATCTGCTGCGCGCCGCTCGTGGAGGGCGATCGGCTGTGGTATGTGACGAGCCGCGGCGAGGTGAAGTGCCTCGACACCGAGGGCTTCCACGACGGCGAAAACGACGGGCCGTTCACCGGCGAGAAGGTGCCCGCGAAAGCCGAGGCCGACGTCGTCTGGGCGCTCGACATGATGAAACAGCTCGGCGTCTCGCAGCACAACATGTGCTCGTGCAGCGTGACGAGCGCGGGTGACTTCCTCTTCGTGAACACGAGCAACGGCGTGGACGAGGGGCACATCAACCTCCCCAACGCCGACGCCCCGAGCTTTCTCTGCGTGGACAAGCGCGATGGCAAGGTGCTGTGGGCCGATGCCACACCGGGTGCGAACGTGCTCCACGGCCAGTGGTCGAGCCCGGCCTACGCTGAGCTTGGCGGCGTGCCGCAGGTGCTCTTCGGCGGCGGCGATGGATGGCTCTACGCCTTCGACGCCCGCGGCGAAAACGGCAAGGCAAAAATGCTCTGGGAGTTCGACTGCAATCCCAAGGAGTCGAAATACACGCTCGGCGGCCGGGCCGACCGCAACCACATCATCGGCACGCCGGTCGTCCACGACGGGCTCGTGTACATCGCGGTGGGAGAGGACCCCGAGCACGGCGAGGGCGTGGGGCATCTGTGGTGCATCGACCCCACGAAGCGGGGCGATGTGTCGAGCGAGCTGGCCGTGAGCCTGAAAGATCCGGCGACGCCCCTGCCGCGGCGGCGCGAGCAGGCCGTGATCAAGGAGCAGGGGGAGGTGGCCCGTCCAAATCCGAAATCGGCCGCCGTCTGGCACTACCCCGGCTTCGATGCCGACAAGAACGGCAAGCTCGATTTCGAGGAGACGATGCACCGCACCTGCGGCACGGTGGCGATTCACGAGGGCCTGCTGTTCGTCGCCGACTTCAGCGGCCTCTTCCATTGCCTCGACGTGAAGACCGGAAAGCCCCACTGGACGCACGACATGCTCGCCGCCAGCTGGGGCTCGCCGCTGGTCGTGGACGGGAAGGTCTACATCGGCGACGAAGACGGCGACATCACGGTCTTCAAGCTCGGCAAGGAGAAGGAGATTCTGGCCGAGATCAACATGGGCAACAGCGTGTATTCGACGCCGATCGTGGCCGGCGACACGCTCTACATCGCCAACAAGAGTCATCTGTTCGCGATCCGCGCCGGGGCCACGCCCGCTGGGGTGAAATGAGATGGCCTGGCGTGCGGGGCCATGCATCGGCTTGATCGTGCTGGCGGCCGTCTGCCAGGCCGCCGACGACTCCCCGACTGCCTCTGCCTTTCGCGTCAGGCCGTATCTGCAGAATCCCGCGGCCGATGCGATGACGGTGCGCTGGCTGACGAACGACGACACGCCGGGGATGTTGCGCATCGCGGGCCGGGAGCTCGCGTCGGCGCCGGTGCTGTGCCTCGAACTGGCCTACCACCCGAATGAAGCCCGCGACGATCGCCTCGGGAGCGCCCCCTTTCTCCACTCCATCCGCGTCACCGACCTCGCGCCAGCGACGAGCTATCCCTACGCGGTCGAACAGGGCGACGAAACCATGAAGGCGATCCTGACCACGGCGCCCGAGCCTGGGGCCGTGGGGGCTGGTGGCGGCGTGCGGCTGTTCGTGTATTCCGACTGCGAGGCCCAGCCGGAATCGCGCGGCTCGCGGGTGGAGTGGCCGCCGGCGGCCACGCTGCCGGGAGGGCCGCGGCCGCGCTGGGTGGATGGCCGCTATCCAGCCGACGAGACGACGGGCTATCGCATGAATCTGGCCTTGATCGCGGCCCGCGCCGCCGAGAGCCTCCGCGCCGGCAATCCGGTGCTCGTGAGCGTGGTGGGCGACCTCGTGGAAAGCGGCGGCGAGCAACGCGATTGGGACGAATTCTGGCGGCACAACGCGGGCGATTTCGGCACGCTCGCCTCGCGGGTGCCGATCGTGGCCGCCCTGGGCAACCACGAGATCTTCGGGGGCCCGCCCTCCGACGACCCGCGCAAGGATCTCGGCGGCTATTCCGGCCGGGCGACGCTCGTGGGGGCGATGAAGTTTCTCACCTACTTCGACCATCCGGCGAATGGCGCCGCCGACGAACGCCACGAAGAGCGCTATCACCGCATCGACTTCGGCCCGGTCTGCCTGCTCACGCTCGACACCACCAACGGCGGCCGCGACGACGGCCCGGACGACACGAACCACGAGCTCGACCGGGCCGACGCCCCCCACGTGCCGGACTACGCCCCGGGATCGGAGCAGTATGCGTGGCTCGAGCGCCAGCTGGCCGCCGCGGCCGCCGCGGGGCGGATCATCTTCGTGCAGTTTCACCATGCGCCTTTTTCTTCCGGCCCGCACGGGCTGCCCCCCGGCGCTGGCGCCGGCGAGAATCCCCAGTCGGGCCGGCCGCTCCGCGTGCTCGCCGAGCTGTTGCAGCGGCACGGTGTGAGAGCCGTTTTTTCCGGGCACGACGAGATGTACGAGCACTCGATCGTGGATGGCGTGCACTACTACGACGTGGGCATCGGGGGCGACGCCTTGCGCGGCCCGGCGGCAGCGGCCCGGAATGACCGCCGGGTGTTCCTGGCCCACGAAGACGCCCCGGAGCGGTGGGCCGGCGACATGCTGGAATCCGGCGGCAAGCACTACGGCCACGTCGAGGTAGACGTGACCAGGCAGCCCACAGGCCCCGGGTTCACCGTCACGATCCGGCCGGTCCATGTGTTTCCGGTGTTCGATCCCGACACGCCAGGTACGATCGTGACCTGGGAACGCCGCGAATACGACGATCTGGTGACGTTCGACGCCACTCCAGGGGAACCAGCGCCATGAACCCGAGCGCCATAAAAACCAGCGCCATGCAAACCGTCTTTCTCTCTCTGCTCTCGCTCGCCACGGCCTCCCGGGCCACGTGCGCGACCGGCGCGGAGCCGCCTTCGGCCCGCGACACGGTGCTGAATGCCAAGCGCATCGTCATCCTTGGCGACTCGATCACCTACGGGGGCGGCTGGGTGGTGCCCGTCATCGCCTGGCTCGAGGCCGAGGGATGGGCTGGCGACGTGATCAACATGGGCCTCTCGAGCGAGACGGTCTCGGGGCTTTCAGAAGATGGGCATGCGGGTGGACAATTTCCCCGGCCCGACCTCCACGAGCGGCTTGATCGTGTGCTGCGGGTCGGCCGCCCCGATCTCGTGATCGCCTGCTACGGCATGAACTGCGGGATCTATCAGCCGCTCGACGAGGCCCGCTTCGCGAAGTTCAAGGCGGGCATGCAGCGGCTGCACGACGCGGTCGAGCAGGCCGGAGCGAAGATCATCCACCTCACGCCGCCGGTCTATGACCAGCGGCCCGACAAGGACGGCCCGGCCGGCAAGGTCGAGTACGACGCGGTGCTCCACGCGTATTCGCAGTGGCTGCTTTCGAAGCGGGCCGACGGGTGGATCGTGGTGGACACCCACGGCGCGATGAAAGACCTGATCGCGGCCGCCCGCAGCAAGGATCCGGCGGCCGTGTTCGCCCCCGACACGGTGCACCCCAACGAGGCCGGCCACTGGGCCTTCGCGCGGGGTCTGTTCGCGGGGCTCGGCGCGCACGCCGTCGCCGCCAAAGAGACACCGGAACACTTCGCCGCCTTCGTGCCTGACGTGAAGCGGCGCATGGAGGTGCTCCGCGACGCCTATCTCTCGGCAGCCGGGCACACGCGGCCCGGCGTCGCGGCCGGCCTGCCGCTTGGCGAGGCGGAGGCGAAGGCCCGGTCGCTCACCGAATCGATCCGCTCGCGGCGCTACCACCTGATGGGCGGCCAGACGGGCCAGGGCGTCGAGTGGAAGAGCCCCGTCACCTGGCCGCAGCCCCGCGTCGTCGATCCGGGCCCCGCCCCGGCGGCGCCTGCGGCGGTTCCGGCCGACGCGATCGTGCTCTTCGACGGCCGGGATCTCTCCGCCTGGAGTAACGGTGAAAACTGGCGCGTGGCCGACGGCATCGCCACGGTCGGCAAGGGAGACATCCGCACCAAGCAGGGCTTCGGCGACTGCCAGCTCCACGTCGAGTTTCGCACCGCGGCCGATACGAAGGGCAAGGGACAGCAGCGGAGCAACTCGGGCGTGTTCTTCATGGACAAATACGAGATCCAGATCCTCGATTCCTTCCAAGACGGCACCGACCAGCCCGTCACCTACTTCGACGGCCAGTGCGGCGCCCTCTACAAGCAGCAGCCCCCCGCGGTGAACGCCTGCCGCAAGCCGGGCGAGTGGCAGACCTACGACATCCTGTTTACACGGCCGCGGTTCAAGGCCGACGGCGCGCTCGATACGCCCGGCCGAATCAGCGTGCTGCACAACGGCGTGGCGATCCACTCCGACACCGTGATCAAAGGCGACACCTTCTTCCACGCGCCCCCGAGCTACACCGCCCACGCCGACGCCCTGCCGATCCGGCTCCAAGACCACGGCAACCCGGTGCAATTCCGCTCGATCTGGGCCCGCCCCTTCGAGGCCTTGGTGCCCACGCTCAAGTAGCGACGGAGCTCCAGCTCTGTCGATCTCCCCTGTAGCGACGGAGCTCCAGCTCTGTCGATCGACAGGCCTGGAGGCCTGTCGCTACGGAGGAAGCTCGGGGCGTAAGCCAAAGGCGCTCCCGACCTTAGCTCAATGTGCTCGCGCCCCCGGGCTTCGAAAATACAGCCGCGGGGGTCCCTGCCTTGACGGGGGGGGGGGGGGGGGGGGGGGGGGGCCCTGGGGTTGGGGGGGGGTTTTCTGGGAAA
>JAIXPT010000070.1 GCA_027486095.1 Planctomycetaceae bacterium
ACGCGATCGGCAAACGCCTCGAAGAGCAGGGCCTCGTTCGACTGCGAGCTTTCGACCGGAAGGTCGAGCGTGGCCGTGGGAAAGTTCGAGACGCAGATCAGGTCGCCGCCGTCGGCCTGATAATACTCCCGGCCGTCGGCGGGATCGGTCCAGAAGCTGCTGCCCGCGAAGACCCAATCAGCCTCGAGCGGCTTGCCGGTGCGCACGTCGCGCACCCACTGGCGCACGTCCACCGTCTCCGCGGTGCCGTCGGGCTTCGTCCACCGCACCCGCACTTGCACCCGCGGCCCCGAGGCCGCCACGTATTCCGGGTCGAACGACACCGGCTTGCCGGGCTCGAGCCCGATCGCCAAGAGGGCGGCGTGCACCAGCCGCGCCGAGGCCTGTGTGGCCACGATCGATTCGTGTTCCTTGGTGCCCGCGGGGCAGGCGAAAAATTCGATCGGCCCGCGGTCGAGCGCGATTCGGCCGCCCACGACCACCTCCTTGCGGGCGGCATCGATCCACACCGACTCCTGCGGGGATAGGCGCCGCAGATCAGGGTGGCGGTCACCCGGCTCCGCTGCCGCTCCCCACGCGGCGCAGAGCACCCCGAGCAGCCCCGCGGCCAGGCCGAGCAGGCGGTGGACGATGCGCATCGGATCGGCCCCGTGGAGGTTCGAGCAACATCCGTTACCATAACGCGGCGCCGGCTGCCCGACGAGAGACGCGCCGCCTTCCCCCTTGGATTCCGCCATGCCCGCGACGAAGAAAGACAAGACAGCCAAAAAACGGCGCGAGCCCACGGAGCAGGTTGAAGCGAGTGGACGGGGCGGAGCGGGTGAGCAGGCTGAAGCGGGCGGGCAGGGCGGCGGGGCCGTGGTTGCGGCCGCGCGGCCTGGCGCGGGGCGCGGCCGGCGCAACGCACCCCCGAAGGCGGCCAGTGCCGCCGGGCGTCCGCCGCGAGTGCGGGCGGCAGAGGCCGCCCGCAGAATCCACGAACTGGCCGACGTCAGTGATTCGCTCGAAGGCCGGCGGCGGCTGCGGCGGCTCGCCAAGCTCGTGGCCCGCGATTCGCGGCAGGTGCGGCGCATTGCGTTCATCGAGGGGCTGCTCGGCGAATGCCTCGACGAGGCCGCGGCGCACGCACCACCGCATGAACGCTGGCTTGTCTGCGAGGCCGTCACCTGGGGGCTCGCCTGGCTTGCGCGCACCCGGCGGGCCGGCGGCTCGGCCGGTGGTCTGCTCGAGCGGCTCGTAAAATGCGCGCTCCACGCCCGGGATGCCATCCAGCGCCGCGACACCTCGCCCGCCCGGTTCGTGCTGGCACTGGCCCGGCTGTTTCGCGACATCGAAGCCTGCCGATGTTTCGAAGACGATGCGTCGGCCGCGCTCGTCGAAGAGATCAGCCGGCTGGTTTCGAGCGACGGCGCCGTGGTCGTCGGGGGTGAGCCGGCGGGATCCAATGCCGTGGTGGACCGCGTCGAGCGGTGGAGCGGGGCCCGCGAGATCGCCCTGGCGATCGGCGGCCCGGCCCCGTGGGACAAAGCCACCGAGGCGAGGTGGATGCTCGCGGTGGCGACGGCCCTGCGGCTGCTCGGGGGGCATGGCCGGCTGCTCACCGGAGCGGGCAGGCTTCCGGAGGCCTGCACCCGCAGCCTGATGCAGGCGGCGCGGGCCCGCAAGGGAGCGATCGGCCGGACGGCGGCAGCCGTGAAGAAGCCGCCGCGCACGCTCGACCGCAAGGGCGCGAAGCGGCTCCTCCCGCGCGACCTGCATGCCGCCGATTCCGCCCAGGCGGTCATGCGCACGAGCTGGCAGCGCGACGCCCTGCGGGTGTTCCTCGACTACCGTGAGCCGACGCCCCGGCTCGAGATCGCCACTTCCGATCGACTGCTCGTGGACGGCTCGTGGTCGTGGCGGGTGTCGCTCGAGGGGCGTCCGTTGGATGCCGAAGGGCCGTGGACGCTCTCGTGCTTCGAGTCGGACCGGAAAGCCGCGTTTCTCGAGATCACCGCGCCGCTCGGCGGCGGCCTGCAGCTCGAACGGCAGGTGGTGCTGCTCGTGCGCGACGCCGTGGTGCTCGTAGCCGATGCGATCACCGCCGCGACGCCTCCGGCTGGAAAGCCCCTGCGGCTCGAAGCATCGATCGCCCTCGGAGCGGGTCTCGAGGCCGGACAGGGAGAGGAGACACGCGAGGCTGTCGTGTACGACACGACGATGCAGGCCACGGCCCTGCCGCTCGGCCTGCCGGAATGGGCGGCCGCGCCCGCGTCGGGTGGCTTCACGGTCGCCGACGGCGGGCTCAGCCTGTGGCAAGAATCGCAGGGCGGCCGGCTTTACGCGCCGCTCTGGCTCGACTGTGCTCCCGGCCGTGTCGGGCGGCCGCTCACGTGGCGCCAGCTGACCGTCGCCGACACCCGCCGCAATTTGCCGCGTCATCAGGCGGCGGCGTTTCGGGTGCAGTCGGGCCATGAGCAGTGGCTGCTCTATCGCGCGCTCGACATGCCGCGAAACCGCACCGTCCTCGGATGCAACCTGTCGTGCGAGTTCCTGCTCGGCAGGATCCGCCCCGACGGCGTGGTGGCCCGCACGCTCGAAATCCAATAGGCCGCGCCGCCGGCGCTGGTGGTGCCGTGAACGATCCGTCGCGCGAACGGCTCCGCAGCAATCTCGCCCGGATTCACGAGCGGATGGCCGATGCCTGCCGCCGCGCCGGCCGGCAGCCCGGCGGCGTGACGCTCGTCGGCGTCACCAAATACGTGTCGGCGGAGCTCACGGCCCGGCTCGTCGAGGCGGGCTGCCGCGATCTCGCCGAGAGCCGCCCGCAGGCCCTCTGGGCGAAGGCCGAGGCGCTCGCCGCACTCGTGCCCGCGCCGCGCTGGCACCTCGTGGGCCATCTGCAGCGCAACAAGGCCCGCCGCACGCTGCCCCTGCTCGCGCTCTTGCATTCGCTGGACAGCCGGCGGCTGCTCGACGCGGTGGAGGCCGAGGCGGCGGCGCTCGGGCAATCGTGCGACGTGCTCCTGGAAGTGAATCTCACGGGCGACCCCGGCCGCACCGGCCTCGGTGAGGCCGAGGTGGCGCCGGTGCTCGAGGCTGCCGCCGCCTGCCACCACGTGCGCGTGCGCGGGCTGATGGGCATGGCAAGCGCGCCCGCGGGCCCCGAAGCCTCGACGGCCGCGCGGCGGCAGTTCGCCCGCTTGCGGGAGCTGCGCGACAGCCTCCGCCCGGTGTCCCCGCCGACGGTGTCCCTCGACGAGCTCTCCATGGGAATGAGCGACGACTTCGAGGAGGCGATTCTCGAGGGGGCCACGCTCGTGCGCGTGGGCAGTGCGCTCTGGGAGGGCGTGGAGCCCTAGTCGAAACGAACTTCCAGGATCTCGAACTTCATCGTGCCGGCGGGCACTTCGATCGCCACTTTCTCGCCGACCTTGCGGCCGAGCAGCCCCTGGGCGAGCGGGCTGGCGACGTTGATCTTGCCCGTGTCGTAGTCTTCTTCGCCGGCGCCCACGAGCACGAAGATCTCTTCGTCGCCGAACTTCAGATCCTTGACCACGATCGTGGCCCCGAACACGACTTCGTCGGTGGCCTCCTTGGGGCGCTCCACGATCACCGCGCGGGCCAGCTTGTCGGCGAGCAGGTTGATCTTGGCCTGCATCATTCCCTGGCTCTCACGCGCTCCATGGTATTCGGCGTTTTCGCTCAGATCTCCCTCGCTGCGGGCCGCGGCGATCCGCTGGGCAAGCTTCGGCATCTCCACGCCATTGAGATGGTCGATCTCGGCCTTCAGCTTGTCGTAGCCTGCACGGGTCATCGGGATGCGGTCTGACATGATCGATCTCTTCCGGGCTGTTCTTCCGGGCTCTGTCGGGGGCGGGCTATGTCGGGGGCAGATAGAGCAGGCAGCCGCAGCCCCGGCACGGCACGACCCGCCCCATCGAGAGCTCGGCGAGCATGTTGCCGGTGAGCTGTTGGAAGCAGCCGCCGCAGCTGGTGCCCTCCACCGGGGCCATCGCCTCGGCGCCCTTGCTCTTCACGATCCGCTGATACACCTCGCGCGAATCGGCAGGCAGCTCGCCCTCGGCCACATCGAGATCGGACCGGATCCGCGCCGCCTCGGTTTCGAGCCGCGCCGTCTCGCCATCGACCTTGGCCTTCGTCTCTGCGAGTTGCTTTTTCACGGTGGCGATCTCGGCCTCGGCGGGAGCCAGCTTCGCCTTCACCGCATCGAGGGTCTCGAGGCCTTCGAGAATCTCGTCTTCGAGTACCTTCGTGGCCATCTTGTCGGCGGCGATCTGGTCGCGGAGCGTCTGATACTCGCGATTCGTCTTGCAGGCATTGAGCTTGCCTTCGAGGTCGAGGATCTTCGCCTCGGCCGACCGCAGTTGCAGCTGCCGCTGATCGACCGCCATCTTCGCCTTTTTGATCTCGTCGAGCGCCAGGGCATGAGCTGCCTCGGCTCCGGCGAGCTGCTTCGTGCGGGCGGCGAGCTGGCGCGGGCCGGCCGCGAGCTGATCGCGCAGATC
>JAIXPT010000004.1 GCA_027486095.1 Planctomycetaceae bacterium
CATGAATCCCGCCGCGAGCAGCTGGCGATTCTCGAAGAGGTGAAAAGCGCGGTCATGGGGCGGCAGCTGCGCGAGGCCCGGGCGGCGCTTCGCGAGGCCCGCAATCACCTCGTGAACGCCGAGCAAGCCCTCGTGAACCTGGGATTCGACATCTCGATCGCCGACTTCGAGCCGCTCGATGACGACGCCCGCGCAGCTCGCATCCGCACGCTCGGGCTGCCGCCCGCCTTCACCGCGGCCCTGCCCGGTGATCGCCTGACCTCCAACCTGCTGCCGCTCTATGCCCCCTTCGACGGCATCGTCGTGGGGCGTGAGGCCGTGGTGGGCGAGGTGATCGAGGCCGCCAAGCCGATCTTCGAGGTGGCCGACGTCTCGACGATGCTGCTCGTGCTCAACGTCAGCAAGGAAGACGCCGGCAAGGTCGCCATCGGGCAGCGGGTGACCTTCCGGCCCGACGGTTCGACCGAGGAATATGCAAGCACGATCACCTGGATCAGCACCGAGGTCAACGAGGAGACGCGCACGCTTCAGGTGCGGGCGGAGGTGGCGAACGCCACGGAGCCGCTCGCCGCCGCCCGTGGCCTGCGGGCCAACACCTACGGGGCCGGCCGGATCGAGATCGATCGCCGCGGCACCGCGGTGGTGGTGCCCCGGCAGAGCGTGCAGTGGGACGGCAGCCGGTGGGTGGTGTTCGTGCCGAGCGGTGGGACGGCGTTCGTTGCCCGCCCGGTGCGGCCCGGTGCGCAGGAGGGCGACTTCGTGGAGATTCTGGACGCAGCCGACGGCCAGCCGCTCACGCACGTGGTGTCGGCGGGGAGCCACGTGCTGAAAAGCCAGATCCTGCTCGAGCGCATGGAGCGCGGCGAGCTGTGAACGCCACCATCTCTGTTGACGGCATTTTTTCGGCAGGAAGCCCGAGGCGTGAGCCGAGAGGATACGCCGGCTCGGGGCTGCCCCGTACCACCTCGCCGGACGCTCACTGCGCCCATCCTTTGGCTCCGCTCGCTCGGACCTGCCTGCGCTGCGCCATCCTGGCTGCGCTGGTCAGCTACGCCGGCTCAATGGTAGAGGCAGCCCCTCGCCTCCCCGTTTGAGGCGGAGCATCGCTCATGCTTGAAAAAATCATCGCTTGGTCGCTGTCGCATCGGATCGCCGTGTTGGCCGGGGCGGCGGTCACGTGCCTCGTGGGCTGGGTGGCCGTGAACAGGCTCGTGATCGACGCCTTTCCCGACACCACGCCGGTGCAGGTGCAGATCAACACCGTGGCGCCGGGGATGGTGGCGGAGGAGATCGAGCGGCAGATCACGTTTCCAGTCGAACTGGCCATGGGCGGCATGCCCGGGCTCGAAGGGCTTCGCAGCGCCAGCATGTTCGGGCTGTCGGTGGTGATCGTGACGTTCAAGGATGGCACCGACATCTACTTCGCCCGGCAGCTCATCAACGAGCGCCTCGGCACCGTGAGCGTGCCTCCGGGTGTCGAGCGGCCGGAAATGGGGCCCGTCTCCACGGGCCTCGGCGAGGTGTTTCACTACCTGCTCGTGCCCCGTGGCATGAGCCTCACCGATGCCAAGACGCTCCAGGAGTGGACGCTCAAGCCGGCCCTACGGAGCGTGCCCGGCGTGGCCGAAGTGAACGCCTGGGGCGGTCTCAACAAGCAATATCAGATCCGCATCGATCCGGCGCTGCTCCGCAAATACGACCTCTCCTTCGACCAGGTCGTGGAGGCCGTGCCCCGCAACAACTTCAACGTCGGAGGCGGCTCCATCGACCGCTCGGGCGATGCCGTGCTCGTGTATGGCGTGGGCCGCACCGTGGATATCGAGCAGATCAATCGGATCGTGATCGCGTCGAGCAACGGCGTGCCGATCCGGATTCGCGACGTCGGCGAAGTGGTCATCGGCCATGAAATCCGCAAGGGGGCCGTGACGTATGGCGGCGAGGGGGAGGTGGTGCTCGGCCTCGGCTTCATGCTGATGGGCGAGAACAGCTACGCGGTGACGACGCGGCTCCGCGACCGCTTCGAAAAACTGCTCGACACGCTGCCCGACGGCGTGGAGGCGAAGGTGGTCTACGACCGCACGCAGCTGATCGACCGCGTGATCGCCACGGTGCGGCAGAATCTGCTGGAGGGCGGCTTCCTCGTGGTGGTGATCCTGTATGTGATGCTCGGCAATCTACGGGCGGGGCTCGTGGCCGCCACGGCGATTCCACTCTCGATGATGTGCGGCTTCATCGGCATGTGGCAGGCGGGGATCGCCGCCAGCCTGCTCTCGCTCGGAGCGATCGATTTCGGCATCGTCGTCGATTCGTCGGTCGTCGTGATCGAGAGCATTCTCGAGAAGATCGGCCACCATCCCGGGGCGACCGGGGCGGCCCGGCTGAAGCTCGTGCAGGAGGCCACGAATGCCGTCAAGAAGCCGGCCTGCTTCGGGCAGCTGATCATCATGATCGTCTACATCCCGATTCTCACGCTCGAGGGCGTCGAAGGCAAAATGTTCCGGCCGATGGCGCTCACGGTCGTGTTCATCCTGATCGGGTCGCTCGTGCTCTCGCTGACGGTCGTGCCGGTGCTTTCGAGCATCTTTCTGCCAAAGCGGATGGACGAACACGATGTGTTGCTCGTGAAGGTGTTGCGGGCCATCTACCGCCCGCTGCTCCGCGGCTGCCTCGCAGCCCGGGGCACGCTCGCTCTGGCGGCCGTCGTGATCCTCGGCATCACCGTCTTGCGGGCCGCCTCGCTCGGCACGGAGTTCGTGCCCAAGCTCTCCGAGGGCGACATCGTGCTCGGCATCATCCGTGCGCCGGGCACCAGCATCGAGGAATCGTGCCGGATGAACATGCGGATCGAGAAGGCCCTGCTCGCAGAGTTTCCGGCGGAGATCGCCCACGTGTGGAGCCGCACGGGCACGCCGGAGGTGGCGACGGACGCCGGGGCCATCGAGGCGACCGACATGTTCATTGCCCTCAAACCTCGGGCGGAGTGGAAGCGGGCGCGGACGCAGGCCGGGCTCGTCGAAGTGATGAACAAGGTCGTGGAGGGCATCCCGGGGCAGATCATCTGGTTCACGCAGCCGATCGAGCAGCGGATCAACGAAATGGTGTCGGGCGTGCGGGCCGACATCGCCGTGAAGGTGTTCGGCACGGAGCTCGATGCGCTCGTCACGAAGGCCAACGAAGTGGCCTCGGTGCTGCGAAGCGTGCCCGGCGGGGCCGACGTGGCCACTGAGCAGGTAGCCGGGCAGCCGATCCTCAAAATCGCGGTCAAGCAAGACGAGATCGCCCGCTACGGCATCTCGGCCCAGGCGATTCTCGACATCGTGGAGAGCGTGGGCGGCAAGGCGGTGGGCCAGATCGTGGAAGGTCAGCTGCGGTTTCCGATCGTGGTGCGGCTGCCCGATACGCTGCGGAGCGGGCCCGCTGCGATCGCCGACATCCCCGTGCGGGGCCCCGCCGGCGAGAGCGTGCCCCTGGAGCGCATCGCCTCGATCGACACGATCCTCGGGCCGAAGTTCGTGACGCGCGAGTGGAGCGAGCGGCGGGTCGTGGTGCAGTGCAACGTGCGCGGCCGCGACGTGGGCGGCTTCGTGGCTGAAGCGCAGCAAGCGATCGCCGACAAGGTCGATCTTCCGGCCGACGCCTTTCGGCTGGAGTGGGGCGGCCAGTTCGAGAACATGCAGCGAGCCCAAAAGCGGCTCACGATCGTGGTGCCGCTCGCGTTGCTCCTGATCATCGCCCTGCTCTACCTCACCTATCGCAACGTGGCCGACACGCTCCTGCTGTTCGTGAGTGTGCCGTTCGCCTGCGTGGGCGGCATCTGGGCCCTGGCATTTCGCGAGATGCCACTTTCGATCTCGGCGGCCGTGGGGTTCATCACGCTCTCGGGCGTGTCGGTGCTCTCCGGGATGGTGGTTGCCAGCGCCCTGCGTGAGCGGCTCGCCCGGGGCACCGCCCGCGACGTGGCGATCGAGGAGACATCCACGGCGTGCCTGC
>JAIXPT010000008.1 GCA_027486095.1 Planctomycetaceae bacterium
GGCACGCCGCCGCAGCTGCGCCGGTGCCTCGTCTGCCCGAGCACGGAGCTCTTCGTGCGCAAGGATTTTCCCCAGCGCGTGGGGCTCGCGATCGTCGTCATGGGGCTCGCCGCGAGCTGCGTGGCGTGGGCCTGGCGGGAGCTCGTGCTCACCTTCGGGATCCTGTTCGGCACGGCGCTCGTCGATGTCGTGCTCTATCTCGTGGTGCCCGACTGCCTTTCGTGCTACCGCTGCGGGGCCCGCTACCGCGGTGCGGGCGTGAAAGGCTCGTTTGGCGGCTTCGATCTCGAAACCCACGAGAAGCACCGGCAGCAGACGGCCCGGCTGCGGGCCGGGTCTGCCCATGGATCGTGAACGGCAGCTGATCGCCGAAGACCTGCGCGGCCTCGTGGGCGGCGACGTGCTCTGGGACGACGCGAGCCGGGCGCTCTACGCCACCGACGCCAGCCTGTTCGAGATCGGGCCGCTGGTGATCGTGCGGCCACGCACGGTGGACGACGTGGCCGCGACCGTGCGCTTCGCCGCGGCCCGCGGGCTCGCGGTGCATCCGCGGGGCGCGGGCACCGGCCTCGCCGGCGAGGCGCTCGGCCGCGGCATCGTGATCGACACCGCGCGGTTCATGCGCCGCATCCTCCACACCGCGGCCACGAGCGTCCGCGTGCAGCCGGGCGTCGTGGCGGCGCAGCTCGACGAGCATCTCGCCGGGATGGGGCGGATCTTCGGACCCGATCCGAGCAATGCGGCCGTGACCACCGTCGGCGGCATGATCGGCCGCAACGCGTCGGGCAGCCGGTTTGCCCGGCATGGTGCGGTGCGCGGCCGGGTGGCGGCGGTGCAGGGCGTGCTCGCCGACGGCAGCGTGATCGAGCTCGTGCCCACGCCGCCCTCCGCGGCGGAGCATGCGGGCGAGGATCGGGCGGCGCAGCTGGCCACCGGCCTGGCGGCGATCCTCGCGGATTCCCGCTCCGTGATCGCCCGCCGGCAGCCTGCCGACCGGCTTTCGCACGGCGGCTACCGGCTCGACGATCTCGAGCACGACGGGCTCGTCGATCTGCCGCGGGTGCTGTGTGGCGCGGCCGGCACGCTGGCCATCGTCACCGAGGCGACGCTCGAGACGGCGGCTGCCGACGGCGGCCGCGCCGTGGCGCTCGTGCTCTTCGACTCGCTCGAAAAAGCCGCCGATGCGGCCGTGAGGCTCGCGGGCTTGGGGCCGAGCGCGTGCGATCTTTTTGACAAGCGGCATCTGGCGCTCGCCCGCGGTGCGAAGGTGACCTTCGATCTCCTCATTCCGCCGGCGGCCGATGCGGGCCTGCTCGTCGAATTCACGGCAGCCACGCCGGCGGAAAGCCGGGCGCGGCTCGACGACGCCCTCGCACGGCTCTCCGCCGTCAAGCGGCTGTGCCTCGACGTCCGCCGCGCCGAAGACGATCACGATGCGGCGTCGTTTTGGGAACTGTCGCGGCAGGTGGTTTCGACGCTCCACGGCGTGCGCGGGGTGTCGCGGCCCGTGCCGTTCGTCGAAGACGTGGTGCTGCCGCCGCAGCGGCTCCCGGAGTTTTTGCGGCGGCTGCAGGAGGTGCTCAAGGAGCACGCGGCCACCGCGCTCGTGTTTGGCCACACTCTCCAGGGGCAGATGCACGTGCGGCCGTATGCGGAGCCGCGGAGCCCCGGGGAGCGGGCGCGGCTCGAGCGGCTGGCTGATGCGATCTATGCCGACGTGGTTTCGCTCGGCGGCACGCTGGGCGGGGAGCAGGGGCTCGGCCTCTCGAGAACCGATTTCTTCGGCCGCTTCTTTCCCGACCTCGCGGCCGTGTTCGCCCGCGTGAAAAATCTCTTCGATCCCGCGGGCACGCTGAACCCCGGCAAGATCGTGCCCGTGGGCGAGAACACGCAGGCGCGGGAGCCATTTCGCCCCGCGCTCGAGGCGGCGGCGGAAGACCGCGTGGCCGCGCCGGTGCTGCCGATTCTCACCTGGCCCGCCGCGCGGCTCGCCGCCGAGGTCGATGCGTGCAACGGCTGCGGCGCCTGCCGCACGCTCGGCCCCGACGTGCGCATGTGCCCGCGCTATCGGGAAGACACCGCCGAAGAATCGTCGCCCCGTGCCAAGGCCAGCCTCGCCGCCGCGTTTCTCTCGGGGGCCGTGGCGGCCAGTTCGCTCACCGCCGAGTCGGTGCGCCGGATCGCCGACACCTGCTTTAATTGCCACCAGTGCCGGGTGGACTGTGCCGCGGGGGTCGATATTCCTGCGCTCGTGATGGAGCTGAAGGCGGCCCATGTGGCGGGCAACGGGCTCGTGACCTCGGCCTGGCTGCGGTCGCGGGTCGATCTCCTGAGCGCCGTCGGGGGGCGGTGCGCGCCGCTCGCCAATCGGGCGCTCGAAAACCCCCAGGCGCGGTGGCTCATCGAGAAGACGCTCGGCATCGCCCGCGGCCGCAAGCTGCCCCGCTTCACTGGCCGGGGCACGATGCGCTGGGCGGCCCGCCGTGGCCTCACGCAGCCCTCGCGGCGCGGTGGGCAGCGGGTGCTCTACGTGCTCGATACCTATGCCCGTCATCACGATCCGCTGCTCGTGCAGGCGTTCGTGGCGATTCTCGAGCGGCATGGCGTGGGCGTGTTCATCGATCCGCGGCAGGTGGCCTCGGGGATCGCACTGGTGTCGGAGGGCGACATCGAGGCGGCGCGCCGCCTCGCCCGCACCAACGTGCGCATCCTCGCCGAAGCTGTGCGGCTCGGCCATCGGATCGTGTGCACGGAGCCCGCCACGGTGACCTGCATCACGCACGACTACCCGCTGCTCGTCGAAGACGACGACATGGA
>JAIXPT010000451.1 GCA_027486095.1 Planctomycetaceae bacterium
ATGTTATCGACCATGTATTGCTGGAGCTTCGGCGGCACGAGCTCCGCCACCACGCCGACGAGCGTGAGCACGCAGAGCAGGATCGCCCCGCGGGTGTAGGGCGCGAGCAATTCGCCCACGCGCTCGAGGATGCGGCCTTTTTGCATGCAGCGGGGGCAAGCCTGGTCTTTCGTCGTCAGCCGCAGGCGGCACGAGGGGCAGCGCGGCTGGTCGAGCATGTCGTCGGCCGCGAGCAAAGGTGCCGGTGAGTCGGGCCGCTCGAGCGCCCGGGCCACCTTGTGAAACCGCGCGGCCATCGCGTTGGAATAGCGCACGAGATCGACCCAGTCGCCACCCACCTTCACCTGCAAGGTGCCGCCCCCCACGCCGGCGGTCGTGCGCACCTGCTCGATTTCGGCTCGGGCCAGCGTGCGCAGGGGCTGGCCGTCGGACGTGATGCGGAGTTCATCGGCCGTCACCACGAGCCATTCGGGCGTCGGCAGCCCGTCGAGCGACACGTCGGTGTCGATCTCGAGGAGGGGCGGCGCTGGCGTGGCGGCTGCCGGGCGCGTATCCTGCTGGGGATTCGCGGTCGCGGTGGCGATCGGAGTGTCCTTCTCGGCGGGTCGTGGTGAAACAAGGAGCCTGTCCATGGCGTACGGCAAGTATCGCAGGTTTGTTCGATTCGTGGCGGCTGCGAGCGTCATGATGGCGGGGCTGGTTGCGCGGGCCGACGAGCCGGGCTTCGAGCCCCTCTTCGACGGCAAGAGCCTTGCGGGCTGGAAGGCCAACGAAAACGCCGACAGCTGGAAGGTGGCCGACGGGCAGATCGTGTGCCACGGGCCGCGCAGCCATCTCTTCTACGTGGGCCCCGACGCCGAGCACCCGGCCGAGTTCGCCAACTTCCACTTCAAGGCCGAGGTGATGACGAAGCCGGGTTCGAACTCCGGCATCTTCTTCCACACGAAGTTTCAGGAGACGGGCTGGCCAACCGTGGGCTACGAGATGCAGGTGAACAACTCACAGAAAGACCCGGTGCGCACCGGCAGCATCTACAACGTCGTCAAGAACTTCGTGCCTCCCGCCAACGACGACACCTGGTTCACCCAGGAGCTGATCGTGAAGGGCAAGGCCATGGCGGTGATCGTGGACGGCCGCGTGCTCTTCGAATTCGTGGAGCCGGAAGGAGTCGCAGGCACGCGCAAACTCTCCACCGGCACATTCGCCCTCCAGGCCCACGACCCGGGCAGCGAAGTCCACTACAAGAACCTCCGCGTGAAGCGCCTGTAGGACAGGCTTCAGCCTGTCATGCCCTGTTGATTGCGCACCGGCTCGGGGTCGCCCCTACCATCTCGCCGGATGCTCACTGCGCCCATCCATGGGCTCCGTTCGCTCGGATTTGCCTGCGCTCCGGCCTCCCAGCCTGCGCTGGTCAAATACGCCGTCTCAATGGTAGGGGACAACCCCGATCCTCCCCCAATGAAAGCCCGAGGCGTAAGCCGAGAGGATGCCCCGGTGGCGAAACACGACGCGTATTCCCTTCGGCTCACGCCTCGGGCTTCCAGACGGAGAGGCGAGATCACGAGGCCCGCAGCGAACGTCCGGCGACGGGATTCGGGGAGCCCGAAGCCGGTGCGTATTGAGCGGAGACAGGCTAAAGCTTGTCCCACATCGAGACGCCCCGAACCCGGGCCGTACTTCGTGTTGACGCGGCCTCGTCGGCGGCCGTATTTTCCAGGCTGAAAGCGAGGTGAACCCATGATCCAGCGCGCCATGCCCGTCGGGATTCGCGATGACATCACCCAGTGCATCGGCCGCACGCCGCTCGTGCGCCTGCGCCGCGTCACCGAGGGCTGCGTGGCCAGAGTGATCGGCAAGATCGAAAATATGAATCCGCTCTGGAGCGTGAAGGACCGGATCGCCGCGGCGATGATCGACGCCGCCGAGGCCGCCGGGAAGATCGGGCCCGACACCGTCGTGATCGAGCCCACGAGCGGCAACACGGGGATCGGCCTGGCGTATGTGTGCGCGGCCCGCGGCTACAAGCTGCGCGTGACGATGCCCGAGAGCATGAGCCTCGAGCGGCGGCGGATGCTCAAGGCGCTCGGCGCCGAGCTCGTGCTCACGCCGGCCGCCGAGGGGATGCCGGGCGCGGTACGGCATGCTGAAGATATCAGCCGATCGAGCACGCAGTTTTTCATGCCGCAGCAGTTCAAGAATCCCGCCAATCCCGATATCCACCGGCGCACGACGGCCGAAGAGATCTGGGCCGATAGCGACGGGCAAGTGGATATCCTCGTGTGCGGCGTGGGCACCGGCGGGACGATCACCGGCTGCGGCGAAGTGCTCAAGGCCAAGAAGCCGGGGCTCAAGGTCGTGGCCGTGGAGCCGCTCAACAGCCCGGTGATCTCGCAGAAGCTCGCCGGTGAAGCGATCAAGCCGGGGCGGCACACGATCCAGGGGATCGGCGCCGGGTTCATCCCGGAGATTTTGAATCTCGACGTGATCGACGAAGTGATCAAGGTTGACGACGAAGACGCGATGGAGACGGCCCGCCAGATGGCGAAGCGCGAGGGGCTGATGTGCGGCATCAGCTGCGGCGCGGCGGCCTGGGGCGCGCTTCAGGTGGCGAAGCGGCCGGAGAACGCCGGAAAAATGGTGGTGGTGGTGCTGCCCGATCTCGGCGAGCGGTATCTCTCGACGCGGCTCTTCCCGGAGTAGCTACCGTAGGGACGGAGCTCCAGCTCTGTCCTTTCGACGGGCCTGGAGGCCCGTCGCTACGTGACCTGCCGCTGTGCGAAGAGCCAGTCGAGCACGGCGGGATCGTGGTAGGCGGGAGTCCACGAGTCGTGCCCCACGCCGGGCAGCTCCGAATACTTCGGGCTGCCGCCGGCAGCCTTCACGGCCGCGATCATGCTCCGCGACCGCTCCACCGCCACGACCTCGTCGGCGTCGCCGTGGAAACACCAGATCGGAAGCGCCGCCAGCCGCGGGGCCGTGGCCTCGTCGCCTCCGCCGCAGATCGGCAGGATCGCCGCAAACCGCGTCGGCTGCCGGGCCGCGAGGTCCCACGTGCCAAAGCCCCCCATGGACAGGCCGGTGAGATAGATGCGGGCCGGATCGACCGCCTCGCTCGAGATCACCGTTTGCATGGCGGCGACCGTGGCGAGCAGGTCGGTCGTGGGTGGTCCCTGAGGCGTGCTCTTTTTGTCGGCCCACGACACATCGACCCAGCGTTCATTGTCGCGGCACTGCGGCGCGAGCAGGTAGCAGGGATGCCGCTCACGAAGCGTTGGCTCCGCCATCCACGCGGGCAGATACTCGAGCTGCTTCTCGTTGTCGCGGCCGCGTTCGCCGGCGCCGTGCAAAAACACGACGAGCGGATAGAGGGTGCCCGCGTCGCGAGCAGCCGGCGCGAGCAGCCGGTAGCGAAACTCCACCCCCTGCCCCGCCTCCGTGACGCTCACGCTCCCCGCGGCGAAGGGCTCCATCTCAGCCCTCCGCGGCATCGCCGAGCGCGAGCTTCACGCGGCGCGGCATCGCCATGCGGCCGAAGAGGCCGACGGCTCCTGGCGGCAGCCCCAGGAATTCGAGCCGCTCGAACCACTGCGGCACCTCGGCGGCGAGTTTGCCGACCGCCGTGCCGCGGAGATCGAGCGACCGCAGGTTTTTCAGGTCTTTGAGCTGGAGCAGCCCTTCGTCGGTGAGCGTGCCGCCGGCGAGATCGAGCACGGCCAGATCCTTGAGCGATGCGGCCCGGAACCCGAGCAGGATCGCGAACAGGTCGTCGGCGGCCGGGCCGCGCAGCCGCACCGCGACGAGCTTGTCGGCCACGCGGCCGAAGTCGTCGCCGAAGCTGCTCTCGAGCCACTCTGCCTCTTCCATCTCCACCTCGCCGCCGCGCTCGATCGTCTCGGTGACGACCTCCTGCTGTTCGGCGTAGGCCTCGATCTTCGAGGCCAGCCACTCGAGCTTGCCGGCCTTGAATTTGACGTAGTCGTTGGCCTCGTCGAACGCCTTCTGCAGCCGCATGAACGCGGCCGCGTCGCCGCCGCGATCGGGATGCGCGGTGCGGGCCTTGGCGAGGTAGGCCTGCTTCACGTCCTCCAGCGTGACCGGAGGCAGGAGCCCGAGGATCGCGATGCACTCGGGCAGGTTGCGGTCGGCAGGCTTGGGCGGGAGCGACGACATGCCGACGAGCGTAAACCACGCGGCCGGGGTTTGCCACGGTTTGCCGGGTTTTTCCCCGGAGCCGAGTCGCCTTGCCCCGTCGGCGGCGATCCCCTACCTTCCCACCTCCCGAGATATGGCCAAGGAGGGCTCGCAGATGCAGTGGCTCGGACGGACGGTGGCTCGCGTGCGCGCTCGATTCGCCTCGCGGATTGGCTCGATTCGCGATGTGGCGGCGCTCGTGGCGATCGTGGTGGCCTGCCTGGCCTGGAGGCTCGTGGCCGGTGGGGCCGCTGCCGATGCCGCGCCGAAGCCGCCCGCCCGCTCCGCGAAGCAGGGTGCCGCCGAGAGCGCCGGGGTCACGACGCCCGTGCCCGACAAGACGCCCGTGCCCGACAAATTGATGGCGATGGTCAATGGCGTGGAGATCGGTGAGCGGGCGCTCGCCGCCGAATGCCTCGCGCGGCATGGCGCGGCCGTCGTCGAGACGCTCGTCAACCGGGCGATCATCGAGCAGGCCTGTGCCCGGCAGGGGGTGGCGGTCACCAAGCAAGACGTCGATGCCGAGATCGACGCGATGTCGCGCCGCTTCAACGTGCCGCGCGACAAGTGGATCGAGCTCATTCAGCAGGAGCGGGGCGTGTCGCCGAAACAATACGCCGAGGAGATCGTGTGGCCCATGCTCGCGCTGCGCAGGCTCGCCCACGCGACGATCGAGCCGTCGGCCGTGGAGATCCAGCAGACGTTCGAGAACCAGTTTGGCCCGACCGTGAAAGCCCGGATCATCGTCGTGAAGTCGCGGCAGGAGGCGGAGCAATTGCGGGCCAAGGCGACGGCCGCGCCCGATGAATTCGGGGCCCTCGCCCGCCAGCACTCCGTGGACGTGGGCAGCGCGAGCGCCAACGGGTGGGTGCAGCCGATCCGTCGGCATTCCGGCGAGCCCGCTTTCGAGGCGGTGGTGTTCGGATTGAGCCCCGGCGAGATTTCGCCGGTCGCCCAGGTGGCCGACCAGTTCATCATCGTCAAATGCGAGGGCAGGCTGCCCGCTGCCGACGTGAAGCTCGAGGACGTGCGGCCCCGGCTCGCGGAGGAGCTGCGCGAGAAGAAGAGCCGCGCCGCCTCGAGCGAGGTGTTTCGCACGTTGCAGCGCGCGGCCGCCGTCGAGAATGTGATGAACGATCCGGCCAAGGCGGCTGCCCAGCCGGGCGTGGCGGCGGTGGTGAACGGGCAGCCGGTTCCGCTCGATGCCGTCCGCCAGACCTGCCTCGATCGGCACGGGGCCGAGGTGCTCGAGATTCTCATCACGCGGGCGCTGCTCGGGCAGGCCCTCGACCGAGCCAAGCAGCAGGTGGCCCAGGCCGACATCGACGCCGAGATCACTCGTGCCGCCGACATCATGGGCTTCCGCAAGCCCGACGGTTCGATCGACACGGCCGGCTGGCTCGAGCGGGTGACGCGTGAGCAGAAGGTGCCGATGCAGCACTATATCGAAGACATCGTGCAGCCGACCGTGGCCCTGAAGAAGCTCGTGGGCGCCGTGGCCGTGAGCCAGGAGGATCTCGACAAGGCCTACGCTGCGACCTTCGGCCCGCGGGCCCGCTGTCGGGTGATCGTGCTGGATAGCCAGCGCCGCGCGCAGGAGGTGTGGCAGCTGGCCCGGCAGAACCCGACCGCAGACGCCATCGGCGAGCTCGCCGAAAAATATTCGGTCGATCCCACGAGCCGCACCCTCCGCGGAGAGGTGCCGCCGATTCAGCGCCATGGCGGCCAGCCCGCGCTCGAGCGCGAGGCCTTCGCGCTCCAGCCAGGCGAGCTGTCGGGCGTGGTGCAGATCGCCGATCGCTTCATCGTGCTTTTTTGCGAAGGCTACACGGTGCCGGGCAAGGTGGAGTTTGCCGAGGTGCGTGACGAGCTCCACGACGACATCTTCGAGAAGAAGCAGCGGATCGAGATGGCCCGCTATTTCTCCCACCTGCGCGAAGC
>JAIXPT010000313.1 GCA_027486095.1 Planctomycetaceae bacterium
GTGTGCATGTCGTGGGTCACGACGACGCTCGTCACGCCGTCGCGGGCCCGCACCTTGAGAATCAGCTCGTTGATCACGTCGCTCATGATCGGGTCGAGGCCGGTGGTCGGCTCGTCGTAGAGCAGCACGGGCGGGTCGAGGGCCAGCGCCCGGGCCAGGCCGGCCCGCTTCCGCATGCCGCCGGAGAGCTGCACTGGCTTCTTGCGGGCCGCCGACCGGGGCAAGCCAACTTCAGCGAGCAGTTCCGCGACGATAGCGGCCACGTCGGCGGGCGCGATCCGCGTGTGTTCGCGGAGCGGGAAGGCGATGTTGTCGGCGATCGTGAGGCTGTCGAAGAGCGCGGCATTCTGAAACACGAAGCCATAGCGGGTGCGCAGCTGCGCGAGCTCGCGGTCGGAGAGGCCCGCGAGTGGCCGGCCTTCGAATCGCACCTCGCCGCGGGTCGGCCGGACGAGGCCGATGAGCGTCTTCAGGAGCACCGTCTTCCCGCAGCCGCTCTCGCCGAGCACGACGAGCGTCTGGCCGGCGGGGATGTCGAGCGAAATGTCGCGGAGCACCTCCTGCTGGCCGAATCGCATGCAGACGGCATCGACGGCGAGCACGGGCTGCTCCGGGGCTTCGCGGCGCGGCGGCTTGTGGGTGGCGGTGAGTGTCATGGCGTCACAGCAGTCTGCGGGGGCCCTCGGGACGGAAGAAATCGTGGACATTGTTGAGCCAGATCCCCAGGAACAGGTCGAGCACGAGGATCAACACGAAGGAATGCACGAACGCGTTCGTGGCGGCCCGACCTACGCCCTCGGCCCCGGGTTCACAGTGAAACCCATGGTGGCAGCTCACGAGCGCGATTGCCGCCCCGAAGAAAAACGTCTTGAAGATGCCCATCAGGAAGTCGAAGGCATCGACGTATTCCCGGGAGTTGGCCCAGTAGTGGTGGTAGTCGATCCCGAGCACGAGGTGCGAGTAGAGATAGCCCCCGAGCACACCCATGAAATCGGCCATGATCGTGAGCGTGGGGATGAGCACGAGGCAGCCCAGGAATCGGGGCACCACGAGATAGTAGATCGGGTTGGCGCCCATGCTCTCGAGCGCGTCGATCTGCTCGGTCACCCGCATGGTGCCGAGCTCCGCGGCCATGGCGCTGCCGACGCGGCCGGCGAGCATCGTGGCGGCGAGCACGGGCCCGAGCTCACGGACGAGCGAGAGGTTGATCACGGAGCCGAGCCGCGTTTCCAGGCCGAGCGCCTTGAATTGGGCGAAGCTCTGCACGGCGAGCACCATGCCGATGAACAGGCCGGTGAGTGCCACGACGGGTAGCGACATCACCCCGATCTGGTAGAAGTTTGGCAGGAGTACGTCGCGCCGCTGGCGGCGGAGAAAGAGCCAGCCGAGCGTCTGGAAGGAGAAGATCGCCACGTCGCCGATGCCGGCCACGCGGCCCATGGTGAACGCGCCCAGGTTTGCGATCTGGTTGGCGAACCAGCCTGGCATTCCTGACGCGGGCGTGGGGGCGATCGATGCGGGCATGGTGGTCGGCCGCGCCTAGGCGCGGTGCTCCTTGCCGATTCTTTCGGGAATGCGGGGCAGGGAACTTGAGCCGGTCGTGCCGCCCGCACGGAATCTGGGGAGAATGGGCAGCGCCGCCGCCGCCGGCCGCGTGGGCCGCAACGCTTCTAGGGGCGGGCTGCCGGCTCAGGACGCCGCGCCGTCGGCGCCTGCCGTGGCGACCGGTTCGGCGGTGGTGAGCCCCTTGAACACGAGCTGCTTCTTGCCCGCCACTTCGGTGCAGTCCACCTGGATCGTGTCTTTGCCCTCGAACTCGCCCTTGAGCAGCTCCTCCGAGACCGGATCCTCGATGAAGTTTTCGAGAGCCCGCCGCAGCGGCCGGGCGCCGAAGTCGGTGTCGGAGCCCTTCTTGATGAGGAACTGCTTGGCTTCGTCGGTGAGCTCGAGCTTGAGCCCCCGCTCGCCAAGGCGCTCCCGCACCTTCGCCAGCTCGATGTCGATCACCTGCTTGAGGTCGTCCACGGTGAGGTGGTGGAACACGATCACGTCGTCGAGCCGATTGAGGAACTCCGGCCGGAAGACCTTTTCGATCCGCTCGTTGACGCGGCCCTTCATGCCCTCGTAGCTGGCGTCGTCATCAGGCTTCTGGAATCCGAAGGCGGCTTCGTTCTTGATCGCCTCGGCGCCCGCGTTGGTCGTCATGATGATGATCGTGTTGCGGAAGTCCACGTTGCGGCCGAACGAGTCGGTGAGCCGGCCCTCCTCCATCACCTGGAGCAGCATGTTGAAGACGTCGGGATGGGCCTTCTCGATCTCGTCGAGCAAGACCACGGCATACGGCCGCCTGCGGATCTTCTCCGTCAGCTGCCCGCCCTCCTCGAAGCCCACGTAGCCCGGCGGAGCCCCAATGAGCCGGCTGACGTTGTGCTTTTCCATGTATTCGCTCATGTCGATCTGGATGAGCGCTTCGGCATCGCCGAACATGAACTGCGCGAGGGCCTTGGCGAGCAGCGTCTTGCCCACGCCCGTGGGCCCGGCGAACACGAACGACCCGATCGGCCGCTTGGGATCCTTGAGCCCCGAGCGGCTGCGGCGCACCGCCTTCGACACGCTCTTGATCGCCGCGTCCTGGCCGATGACCCGCTTGTGGAGCTCGCCCTCCATGCCCATGAGGCGGGCCTGGTCTTCGGTGCTCATCCGCGTGAGCGGGATGCCCGTCATCTTCGAGACGACCTCGGCCACCACCTCCTCGTCCACCACGCCATCGGCCTCACGACTCTTGTCGCGCCAGTCGCGCGTCATCGTCTGCTTCTTCTTCTTGAGCTTGTCGGCCTGGTCGCGCAGGGCCGCAGCCTTCTCGAAGTCTTGATTGGCGACCGCCTCTTCCTTTTCCTTATTGAGCTTCTCGACCTCGTCGTCGATCTCCTTGAGGTCTGGCGGCTTCGTCATCGCCTTGAGCCGCACGCGGGCCCCCGCCTCGTCGATCACGTCGATCGCCTTGTCGGGGAGGCAGCGGCCGGTGATGTAGCGGCTGGAGAGCTCGACGGCGGCCTCGAGGGCCTCGTTCGTGATCTGCACGCGGTGGTGGCTCTCGTAGCGGTCGCGCAGGCCCTTCAGGATCTCCACGGCCTCGGTCTTGCTCGCCGGCTCCACCATGATGATCTGGAAGCGCCGATCGAGGGCCGAATCCTTCTCGATGTATTTGCGATATTCGTCGAGCGTGGTGGCGCCGATGCACTGGATCTCGCCGCGGGCGAGAGCGGGCTTGAGCACGTTGGAGGCGTCGATCGCCCCTTCGGCACCGCCGGCGCCTACGAGCGTGTGCAGCTCGTCGATGAACAGGATCGTGTTTTTGGCGCGGCGCACCTCGTTCATCACAGCCTTGATCCGCTCCTCGAACTGGCCGCGGTATTTCGTGCCCGCGACCATCATTGCGAGGTCGAGCACCACGATCCGCCGGTCGGCGAGCAATTCCGGAACGTTGCCGTCGATCACGCGCTGGGCGAAGCCTTCGACGATCGCCGTCTTGCCCACGCCCGCCTCGCCGAGGAGCACCGGATTGTTCTTGGTGCGCCGGCAGAGGATCTGGATCGCCCGCTCGATCTCCTTCTCGCGGCCGATCACGGGATCGAGCTTGCCCTGGCGAGCGAGCTCGGTGAGATCGCGGCCGAAGCTATCGAGGGCGGGCGTCTTGCTCTTGCCGCTCTTCGTGGAGGATTCGCCGCCGCCACCGCCGGCTCCGGCCGGCTGGCGGCCGCCCATCCCGGCCCGTTCACCCCCCTCTTCCATGCCGTGGCCGAGGAGATTGAGCACCTCTTCGCGCACGTCTTCGAGCTTGAGGCCGAGGTTCATGAGCACCTGGGCGGCCACCCCTTCCTGCTCGCGGAGCAGGCCGAGGAGGATGTGCTCGGTGCCGACGTAGTTGTGGTTGAGGTTTCGCGCCTCCTCCATCGAATACTCGATCACCTTCTTGGCCCGGGGGGTCTGCGGAAGCTTGCCCATCGTGACCATGTCGGGGCCGCTCTGCACGAGCTTTTCCACCTCCATGCGGATCTTGCGGAGGTCGATGTCGAGGTTTTTGAGCACGTTCGCCGCGACGCCGCTCCCCTCCTTGATGAGGCCGAGGAGCACGTGCTCGGTGCCGATGTATTCGTGGTTGAACCGCTGGGCTTCCTGGTTGGCCAGCTGCATCACTTTGCGGGCCCGGTCGGTGAAACGCTCGTACATGGTTTTGTCCCTTTTCGGAAAGCCTCGTCAGGCCGGGCCGTGCCATTCCGGCAGCCGCCCACCACACTTCGAGACGCGTGCAAACCTTACGCCAAACTCCTCGGCGAATTCTAGGAGCATCGCGCGGCCGCGTCTGCCTGAGGCGGCCGATGCCGTGAAAATGAAGCATTCCGCCGGGCAGTCACGCCGCCTGCTCGGCCCGAGCGGCGGTTGGGGCGGCGGCGTCGATGGCCAGGATCGTGGGCGGCTCGTCGTGTGCGGCGTCGCGCGGTGCCGCCGCAGCCTGCTCGATCCGGCGCAGCTCCCGGGCGATCGCCGACCGCCAGGGGGCTCCGGCGTCGCTGCGGGAAAGTTTTTCGAGGGCGGTGCGGGCCTCGGAAAGGCGGCCGACGCGGCGCAGGAGCGTGCCGAGCAGCAACTGCGCTTCGCCATCGGTGGGCCGCACGACGAGCAGCGCACGCAGGGTGGTTTCCGCGGCCAGCCAATCGCGGGCCAGGTAGGCGTCGCGGGCGGTGCTGAAGAGCCCGTCGGCCGCCCGGTCGTGGCCGGTGTGCAGCGGGGCCGGAAACGCCACCACAGCCGACACCGTGGCCGCCATCCAGATCACGGCCGCCGCCACCCACAGCCCGACCACGATCGGCAGTTCGAGAAACTCGCTCCAGATCCAGGTGGCGAGGATCGCCATGTCGAAGACGACGGCGAACGCCAGCGCAAGCACGAGCCCGGCCACGCTGCCACGCAGCCAGAGCCAGGGCAGACCGGGCCAGACGAGGGTGAGAGGGCGGAGCATGCGCATGGACGCTTCCCCGGGAAGGGTGCGGGAGTGTAGAGCCGCCCCGGCGTTCGTCCAAGGCGAATGCAGGCTACAACATGGGCATGGAACCCCCTGCGGAAGTTCGTGACAGCGATGCGGAAGCCGGTGGAACGGCACGGTCTGGGGCGGCCGCGGGAACGTGGCGGCTTTGCGATGCCGCGGCCAACCGGGCCGCCGAGGCCCTTCGTGTGCTCGAAGACGTGGCCCGCTTCATTCTCGACGACCCTGCGCTGACCGCCGCCGCCAAGACACTGCGGCACGATCTGGCGACGGTGCTCGCCGCTCCCGTATTTTCGCGACGCGTGGCCTGCCGCGACACGCCCGGCGACGTGGGCACCACGATCGTGACCGACACGACGCTGGCCCGGCGAAGCCCGGCCGATCTCGTGGCTGCCAATGCGGCGCGGGCGGCGCAGGCGCTGCGCAGCCTGCAGGAGGCGGCGCTCGTCGTCGCACCCGACGCGGCGGCCCGATTCGAGGCCCTGCGCTACCGCCTCTACACGCTCGAGAAAATACTGGCGGGCGCGGCACGGGCTGCCGATCGCCTGGCGGGCGTGACGCTGTGTGTGCTCGTTGACGGCCGCTCGAGTGCGGCCGACTTCGAGCGGCTCGCCGAAGAGCTCTTCGACGGCGGCGTGCGGATGATCCAGCTGCGCGACAAGCATCTGCCCACGGCCGGCCTTCTCGACCGCGCGCGGCGGGCCGTGGCGATCGCCAGGCGCCGGGCCCGCGACGAGGCGGTCGTGATCCTCAACGACCGGGCCGACGTGGCGGCGGCCGTGGGGGCCGCCGGGGTGCATGTCGGTGCGGCCGATCTGGAAGTGGCGGCGGCCCGCCGGGTGGTCGGGCCCGATGCTCTGGTCGGCCGCACGGCCCACGCCTTCGACGAGGCCCGGGCAGCGGCGCTGGCCGGCGCCGACTACCTCGGCGTCGGACCGTGTTTTCCGTCGGCAACGAAAGCGTTTGACACGTTCGCACCGCGCGAGTTTCTGACCCGCGTCGCCCGCGAGATCGCGCTGCCCGCATTCGCGATCGGCGGGGTCACGCTCGAGCGGCTTGATGATCTCGCCGCGCTCGGCATCCGCCGCGTTGCGGTGTCGGCTGCCGTGGTCGATGCCGCCGACCCGGCGGCGGCGGCGGCGGCCTTCATCGATCGCCTGGCGGCGCTCGAGCCGGCACTTCCTTGAGCACGCTGACGACGGCCGCCGCCATGTCGGCCTCGTCACGCGCACGGTAGCCCGTCCACACCGCCCGCACGGTGGCATCGGGCCCGATGAGATAGGTGGTCGGATACGCCCCGAACCCGAACGACGCGGCGAGAATGGTGCGCGCCAGGCCGTCGGGGTCGGCCCAGGCATCGAGTGCGAGGCGTTGCGATGCGAGAAACTCCGCGGTGGTGGCGGTGATTTCGGCGAGATCATCGGGGCCGGCGCCTCCACACGACACGGCCACGAGCTGAAACCGTGGGTCGTCGGTGAGCCGAGTGGCGAGGCGGGCCAGGCCGGGCAGTTCACGGCGGCAGGGCGGGCACCACGTGCCCCAAAAATTGAGCAGCGTGACCTTGCCCGTGAACGCGGGGGCGGGGCGGCCGGGTTCGGCAAGCGCGACGAGCGGCAGATTGCCGACGGTGCGGCCGATGGCAGGGTGGCTTGTGTCGGGGCCGCCGCATCCGGCGAGGGCTATGATCGTAGCCGCACGTAGGACAGGCTTCAGCCTGTTTAGGAAAAGGTTCACCATTCCTCGTCACCTCCAGATCGCAAAGTGTACGAAGTCGAACTGAAGTTTCGCGTCGAGGATTCGCCCGCGATCGAGCGGAGGCTTGTGGGGCTCGGTGCACACTTCGGCGAGCCGGCCACCCAGGTCGATCGCTACTTCTCCCATCCCGCCCGCGATTTTGCCCAGACCGACGAGGCCCTGCGGCTGCGGAGCGTGGGCGACGAGGTGGCGATCACCTGGAAGGGGCCACGGCTCGCCGGCGGCACGAAGACTCGCCGTGAGATCGAGCTGCCGCTCGGCGCGATCGCGGGGAGCCCGTCCGGCGGGCAGCCCGCCACGCTCGACCGCTGGACGGAGCTCCTCGAGGCACTCGGATTTCGCCGCGTGCTCGAAGTGGCGAAGCGGCGCCGCCTAGGGCGGCTCGTCTGGAAGGAGGCCGACGTCGAACTGGCCCTCGACGCCGTCACCGGGCTCGGTGGCTTTCTCGAACTGGAGTTGATCGCCACCAAGGACGAGGTGCCTGCGGCGCAGGCCCGCATCGAGGCCCTCGCTGCCGAGCTCGGCTGCGGCGATCCCGAGCCCCGCAGCTACCTCGAGATGCTGCTCGAGCGAGTGTAAGACAGTCTTCAGCCTGTCATGCCTTTGTCGGCGGGTCGTCATCGGGCCAGTGCACGGATGACGTCGTCGGGCAGCGACGGCTCGAGATGCGGATGCGCCTCGACGAGGCGGGCAATGTCGCCGAGATCCTTGATCGCCTTGCTGGTGCGTCGCTCCGGCGTACGCCACGCCTTGATTTTCCCCGCCAAGGTGTCGTCGAGCGTGGCCACCCGCAACAGGATTCCATGCACATCCGCCGCGACCGCTCGCGAAGGGAAATCGCGGTAAAAGTCCTCCGTGCTCAGTTGGAGGCTGACCTGCGACCGCCCCCGGAAGTTCACCGACCATGGATGACGCTCGGCGACGAAGCCGACCTTTTCCAGTGCGGCCACGGACCGATCGATCTCATCGACGGCGACGACGAAATCGACGTCACGGGTGACCATCGGCTCGGCTGCCCAGTGATTCACGGCGATGCCACCAATGGCGCACCAGTGGAGCTCTGCGCGCTCCAGTGCATCGACCATGCGCATGACATCGTCGGCACCGCCTGCCGTCTGCCAATCGTAAAATTGTCGGCCCGTCATCCGATCGAGTGTACACCGCCCCGCGCGCGTCTGCGGGCGAGCGCGAGGCCGGCGAGGCCGATGCCAATGAGCACGAGTGTTGACGGCTCGGGCACGGCGACAAACGTGAGGTAGACGTCGCTGCCGACCTGCTCGAGGGCGAAGG
This sequence comes from Planctomycetaceae bacterium, assembly GCA_027486095.1. GTDB lineage: Bacteria > Planctomycetota > Planctomycetia > Pirellulales > UBA1268 > RGVT01. Next base: position 8,090 of record JAIXPT010000313.1, read on the forward strand.
AGGCGTCGGGACGGATCGTGGTGAGCGAGTTGCCCGCTCCGTCGAGCCAGGTGGTGCCGCTGATCGCGAGAAATGATGCTCCCGATGTGGTGCCGCCTGTGGCGAGTCCCGTGACCATGTCGTAGACGAGCCAGCCATTCGTGCCGGATCGCGACGTGGTCCAGAAGGGGTCGTTCCAGTTGACGACGCTGCCGGCGCCGTTGAACGCGAGGGTCAGGGCTGTCGAGCCGGAGAACGTGAGGTTGCCGCCATTCAGATTGACGCCGTCGTAGAGTATTCCGCGATTCCCAATCGCAGCGGTATTGCTGGCAAGCTCCCACGCGAGGGCGGAGCCGCCGAGGTAGGTCACGTTGTCGGTGAACGTCTGGAGGCCCGGTGAGTTGCCGGGGGCATGCGTGCCGGCGATCGTGACGGTGCCGTTGAGGATTCCCGTGCCGGAAAGGGTCGCGCCTGCCAGGATCGCTGTTTGCGTCGTCGCGATGGCTCCGTTCTGCCTCAATTCGCCGGCGCTCACCGTGAGCGGGCCGCTCGTGGCAGCGACCGCGTTCCCCGAAAACACGACGATGCCCGTGGTCACCTTCGAGATCGAGCCCGATCCCGCAAGCGTCGCGTCGATCGTGCCCGACTCCAGAACGAAGTTCGACGCGTTGGCCGTACCATTCGTAATCAGGCCGCTCTTGAGCGTCAGCAGCGCGGCGTTGCTCTCGACGAAGCCGTTGTAATCGAGCTTGCCGCCGTTCACAGTCACGGGCGTCCCAGCCCCGAAGTAGTCGTCCGAGGGGTTACCCGCGAGGCGAAGCGCACCCGCTTGGATGAACAATCCTCCCGAGCCCGTGAGCGTGTTCTTGAGGTTCACCGTGCCGGAACCCTGCACGATCACCGCTCCGCTGCCGGAGATGGCAGTCGTCTGGTCGAGGGAGCCGCTGCGCTCGAACACAAGCGTGGCGTTGTTCATGACGGCGCCCGAGCCGAGCGTGCCGGCGGCGCCGCCAACGCGGAGCGTGCCAGAAATGATCGTCGTGCTGCCATACGAGTTTGCCTGAGTGAGCAGCACGGACCCTGCGGTCGACTTCGTCATGTTGCCGCCGATGAGCGAGGCACCGACCGTGCCCGATTGCAGGGTGTAGCTCGTGCCATTCACGGTGCCATTGGTGATCAGACCGCTCACGAGGGTCACGGAGGCACCGTTGCTTTCGCTGAAGCCGCCGTAGTCGAGCACGCCGCCGTTCACGGTGACCGGGGTGCCGGCGGTGAGATAGTCGGTCGCAGGATCGCCGGCGAATCGCAGCGCGCCCGCGCTGATGACGATGCCCCCGGCGCTCCCCAGCGACTTCGTCAGAGTCATTGTTCCGGAGCCGACCTTCGCGATGGCCAGGTTTCCGGTGGAGTTGCCCGCGGCGTAGCTCGTGATCGGCGTTCCGACCGTGAGCGGGGCGTTAGCCGCCACGTCGATCGTGGGGGCATCACCGCTCGCTCGCTTGACGAAGTTGATGTTTCCAGTGCCTGTGATCGTGGCGGCCCCGGTGCCGCTCGACACGATCCCGCCGAGGCTGTTGAGATCGATCCGGTTGAGGTTGCCGATGGCGAGTGCGCCGCCGTTGACGAACGTGAACTTGCCGATTGTGTTGTACTGCCCGCCGCCACCCGGTTCCACGAACGTCATCGCACCGCCGGCGATCAGCACCGGCGTGTTGGCATAGGTGGTCGTGGAATAATTGCTCACGCCGCCCGGAAAATTGTCGGACGCTTCGACCAGAACGGTGCCCGCCGGGCCAATTTCAAGGAGGCTCGAGTCGATGCCGCCCCCCGTACCCCGTTGGTATCCGAGGAGGAAGTAGTTGTTGGTGTGGGCGGCTCGGAGGGTGCCGCTCTGCACCAGGATGCCGTTGACGGTGTTGTCGTAACTGCCATTGAGGAGCAGCGTGCCTGATCCGGAGAGGGTGAGCCGGCCGTCGCCGTTGATGTTCCCCTGCCATGTCAGCGTGGACCCGCTGGTGACCGCGATGCCCGAATCCGAGGGAATCGTGATCTGCCGGGCCAACGTGGCGGAGGGGCCACCATACGACAGAGTGCCGCCGCTCAGCGTCACGCCGCCTGATCCGATATTGGCGCCCGCAGTGATCGCAAGCGCACCGGCGTTGATGATCGTGCCGCCGGAATACGAGCTGGTCCCCGTCAACGTGACCGTGTTGCTACCGATCTTCGTGAGCGTTTGCGAGCCGGCGTAGCTCGTGGAGTCGGTCGTGTTCGAGCCGCTGCCGCCCACGGTGATCTGGGCGGACGCCGGCGTAGCGCTGCCGCAGAGGAACGCGGCTGCCGTCGCAGCGTCCGAGCAGCCCACCGAGCGCTCGGACAATCGAATCACGCGAAATACGAGTCATCCCCAGCAACCCTCGAGAGAAGTTTTTCGCCGAACTCCGCCTCGCAGAATAATCAGTGATCGACTGCGCCAATCCGTGAGAAAACGAAAAAGTGACGAAACGGGATCGGGCAGGGACGAATCGGGCGCGCGCTGGGACGAAACGGGATCGGACAGGGACGAAACGGGCGCGCGGGTCGCCGGGGGGAGGGAACCAGTCCGCCGCCCAGGCACGCCTCGAATCGCTCGCTTGCGTTCTTCAGCTGCGGCGATCCCGAGCCCCGCAGCTACCTCGAGATGCTGCTCGAGCGAATGTAGCGACAGGCCTCCAGGCCTGTCGGAAGCGGCGCGGATTCGACAGAGCTGGAGCTCCGTCGCTACGGGCGGAAGCGGATGCAAACGGGCATCGGCACGTCGATCGACTGGCCCGTGAACGTGAGCCGGCCCGATGCCTGGTCGATCGCAAATACCGTCACGGTGTTCGAGTCCTGGCCGGCGGCGAGGAGAAACCTTCCCGTGGGGTCGAGAGCGAAGTTGCGCGGTGTCTTGCCGCGGATCGGCTCGACGCCGAGGAACGCGAGCTTCCCCGTTTGATCGTCGATGGAAAACATCGCGATCGAGTGGTGGCCGCGGTTCGACACGTAGAGAAATTTCCCATTCGGGTGGGCCACGACCTCGGCGGTCGAGAGGCCGGTGCGATCGGTGACGTCGGCGGGGAGCGTCGAGAGCGTCTGGAATTCCGTGAGTGTGCCGGCGGCGGGGTCGAAGGCGAAGCCCGTGACGGTGAGGTCGAGCTCGTTGCACGCGTAGCCGAAGCGACCGCTGGGATGAAACGCAAAATGCCGTGGGCCGGCGCCCGGCTTCACGGCGGCGAACGTGTGCGGTGCGAGCGTGGCCTTGCCGACGTCGAGGGCGTGCACGAGCACCTGGTCGATCCCGAGATCGCACGTGATCGCGAAGCGGCCGTCGGCGGAGGGATAGATCGAGTGCGCGTGCGGCTTCTCCTGCCGCTTCTCGTTCACGCTCTTGCCTTCATGCTGGATGAAGCCGCCCGGCGCGCCCGTGGCCACCGGGCGCAGGCTGCCGTCGGCGTCGAGCCCGAGGCAGATCACGCTGCCGCCGCCGTAGTTGGCCGCGAGCACGGCCTTGCCTGCGCGATCGACCGCCACGTGGCAGGGGCCAGCCCCGCCCGAGGGCTGGTTGTTTTTTTTCGTGAGCGTGCCCGTCTGCTCGTCGATCGTGAACGACAGAATCCCGCCGGTGGGCTTGCCATCGTGGTCGGCGACCTCGCTCACGGCGTAGAGCATCGGCAGCGATGGATGCAGGGCGAGGAATCCTGGGTTCTTCGCCTGCGCCGCGAGCACCGGCGGCGCGAGCGTGCCCGAGGCGTCGTCGAACCGCGATACGTAGATTCCCTGGGAGCCGGCTGGGCCACGCGTGAACGTGCCGAACCACACGAGCCGCTCCGCGGCCTCGGCGGACGACGCAAACAAGATCAGGGCCAGGCAGGCGATGCTCCGGGCGATTCTCATGGACGGCTCCTCGAAAAACCTTCATGCTCGAATCTTGGAGCGACACCCGCCGTGCGCTCCTCACCTCCCGCTGATCCTACCCGATGCCCGCACCGGCTTTCGAATCCGCCGATCTCACGACCGCGGCTTCCCGGCGCGAGGCGCGAAACACGCTCTGGATCGAGCTCTATCAAGTCGTCGTCCGAGTCGGGTGGATCTTCAAGACCGAGACGATCATCATGCCGGCCGTGCTCGACGCCGTCGTCGATTCGGGGGCGCTCCGCGGTCTCCTGCCCGTGCTCAATCGTGGCGGCCAGAGCGTGCCGCCGCTCTTCGTCGCCGGCCCGCTCTCCCGTAGACGGCAAAAAAAGTGGGCGCTCGTGGGCACGAGCCTGTCGATGGCGGCGTGGTTTGGCATCCTCGCCGTTGCCTGGCGGCCCTTGGCCGAGCGGCGGCCGGATCTGCTCGCCGCCCTCTTCCTTGTGCTCTACGCCCTCTTCTCGGCGTCGAACGGCGTCAATCAGCTCGTGGTGGCGTCGCTTCAGGGCAAGCTCATCTCGCCCGGGCATCGCGGGCGGGCGATGGTCGTGAGCGTGGCCGTGGGCAGCGTGCTCGCGATCGTGGCGGCCCTTCTGCTCCTCGGGCCGTGGCTCGAGGAGCAGAACGGGTTTCCCAAGATCTTCGGCGCGACTGCGGCGTTTTTCGCGATCGCGGCCATCATGCCGCTGTTTCTCGACGAGCCGGCTGATCGGCATGAACACACGGCGACCGAACTGCCTGAACGCCGCGGCATAAGTCGCGCTTTCGCGGGATGGGCCGCCGCGCTGCGTGCCGACCGAGCGCTCGTGCGGCTGTGCCTCGTGGCGGCGTGCTTCTCGGCCGTGCTCATGCTCTTTCCCCACTATCAGGCGTTTGCCCGCGACCGGCTCGGCAGCGGGCTCGGCAGCCTGCTCACGTGGGTCGTCGTGCAGAATGCCGCCACCGGCATCATGAGCCTCGTCGTGGGGCCGATGTCGGATCGGCGGGGCACGCGGATCGTGCTCATCTGGCTCGTCGCGCTTTCCGCCACCACGCCGCTCGTCGTCACGCTGCTCTCGCTCCTTGACCATGCGGTGGCGGTGGAGTGGTTTTCGATCGTCTACGCGCCTCTGGGCCTCAACCCGCTCACGCTCAAGCTGTTCACGAACTACGCGCTCGAGCTCGCACCGGCTCCAGCCGAACACCCGCGCTACGTGAGCATCGTGGGGGCAGCCCTCGCCGTGCCGTTCGTGCTCTCGCCGCTCATCGGCCTGGCGGTGGATGCGATCGGCTTCCGGCCCGTGTTCATCGCGGGCGCCGCGGTCATCGCGGTCGGGGCGGCCCTTGCGATTCGCCTCCCGGAGCCCAGATGCCGATGAAAAAGCCGATTGCGGCCGGCGGCGTCGCAGCCATATGATCATGGTTGGAACTGGTAGTCCGCCTGCTTGCACCGCAAAGTCACATGGAGATTCCGGTCATGAAGTCGATCCGTCTTGCTGGTCTGTGCGTGGTCGTTCTCTGCTTCGCCATGGTCGCCTCGGCCGCCGTCAAGGAGCCGAAGGATGCCAAGTGCCCCGTCTCTGGCAAGGGCTGCAATCCCGAGAAGAGCGTGGCCTTTGACGGTGGCAGCGTCTACTTCTGCTGCGGCAACTGCGAGAAGGCGTTCGAGGGCGACTCGGCGAAGTTCGCCGCCAAGGCGCACCAGCAGATGGTGAGCACCGGCCAACTCGTGCAGAAGGGCTGCCCATTCAGCGGTGGCGCCGTGAAGGCGGGCACGCAGCTCACGATCGGCGACGCCGAGGTGGGCTTCTGCTGCAACAACTGCAAGGGCAAGGTCGAGAAGGCGTCGGCCGATGACCAGGTGAACATGGTGTTCGGAAACATCGCGAAGGGCTTCGCCCCGGCGAAGTAAGGAGGATAGGCTTCAGCCTGTCATCCTTCGACTCGTGCGTGCCGGCTTCGGGCTCCCCATATCCCGTCGCCGGACGTTCGCCTCCGCCCTCCAGGCGCCGGCTCACTCGGACCTGCCTGCGCTGCGCCATCCATGGCTGCGCTGGTCAGCTACGCCGTCTCCGGGACACGGGGAGCCCGAATCCTCCCTCAACTGGAAAGGGGGAGGCGGCGGAGACGGTCGGTGCGATGCGGAAGAGCCGACGGGCAGATACGCGGCTTACACCAAGCGCACCATCACAGTTGAGAAGGGACTAGCGATCGCCCTCGGCGATGGAGCAGCGTACCGCCGGCTCAGACGCCGGCTTGGGCGAGTTGAACCATCCCATGCCTCAGCCCCTGATGTCGCGAGCGTTTGCCCTTTAAAAATGGCCTAGGGTGGGTCACTCGAACGTGAAATACTCCGCCGGGGCCGTCGGGCCCTGCGGAGTGTGTTCATGCGCGTGTTCTTGTCTGCCGGCGAGCCTTCGGGCGACCATCATGCGGCGCTGCTCGTGCGCGCGCTCAAGGCGCGGCGGCCCGATGTCGAGTGTGTCGGGCTCGGGGGGCCGTGCATGGTGGCTGAGGGTTGCACGCTCGTCGCCGATCTCACGCAACTGGCCGTGATGTGGTTCCTGCGGGTGATCCTCAATATCCATCGATTTGTCGATCTCGCCCGGCGGGCGGAACGCAGCTTCCTCGATGCCCGGCCCGATGTCTGTGTGCTCGTCGATTTCCCGGGGTTCCATTGGTGGCTCGCGTGGCGGGCGAAGCGGCATGGCATTCCCGTCGTGTTCTATTGTCCGCCTCAGATCTGGGCCTGGGCCAGTTGGCGGATCACGAAGATGCGCCGGCTCGTCGATCACGTGCTCTCGGCGCTGCCTTTCGAGCATGACTGGTTCACGGCCCAGGGGGTGCGAAGCACGTATGTGGGGCATCCATTTTTTGATGAGCTCGAGGACGCCGTGCCTCGGCGGCGCGACGATACGGCGCCGCTCGTGTTGCTCCTGCCGGGGTCGCGCGGGCAGGAGATCGAGGGAAACCTTGCATCGATCCTGCGTGCCGCGGCGCTCGTAAAGGCCCGCGTGCCTGCGGCACGGTTTGCCGTGGGTGCGCTTCACGAGCGACATGCGAATCGCATTCGCCACATGCTCGCCTTGCAGCAGCAGGCCCTCGGTGGCCTCGATGTCGCCGTCGAAGCGGCCTGCACCCGCAGCCTGATCACGGAGGCCGCCTGTGCGATCGCCGTGAGCGGTTCGGTGTCGCTCGAGCTGCTCGCCTCGCGTGTGCCCACCGTGATCGTCTACCGGATCAGCGGCCTGGCATACGTCGTGCAGAGCTGGTATCGCCGGGCGCGGTTCATCACGCTCGTCAACCTGCTCGCCTGCCGAGAGCCGATCGGCCCGGTGCGGCCCACGCTCCTGCCGCCAGTGGCCGTCGAGGCGGCCGATCCCGAGGCTGTATACCCCGAGTATCTCGCCGTGCAGGATCCAGCCTCCGCAGCGGCCGCGCACGTGGTCGCATGGCTCACAGATCCGGTCGCCCGGGAGCATGCGATCGGGCGGATCGAGGCCGTGGCGGCGCGGGTGGCGACGGGAGGCTCGGCGGCCCGGGCTGCCGACGCCGTGCTCGCGATCGCGTCGGGCGGCCGTGCGACTGCCGCCCCGATGGTCCCGGCCGCCCGGGCGGCATAATGGTGGGTATGTTCCTCGCCGAGCCGCAGCCGACACCCGCCGACCTGCAGTTTTCGTTGCTCGGAGTGCCCGTGCGCGTCAGCGCATGGTTTTGGGTGGCGGCGGCGCTCCTGGGCTGGAACGTCTGCCAGGCGCTCGCCGGCTCGGACCAGCGCGAGCTGCTGCGCTACCTCGTCGCCTGGGTGGCGGTGGTGTGCGTGTCGCTCCTCGTGCACGAGCTCGGCCACGCGCTCGCCTATCGCTGGTTCGGCCAGTCGGCCCATGTGGTGCTCTACCATTTTGGCGGCCTGGCGATCCCCGATGCCTGGGGCCGGCGGGGCGCACGGCGGCCACTCGAACGGCTCTTCGTGGCAGCGGCCGGGCCGCTCGCGCAGCTCATGCTCGCGGCCGGCGTCGTGGCGGCGCTCGCCATGGCAGGGTTTCAGGTGCCGATTCCGGTGCCCGGCCTTGGCGCGGCCCTCGGCGTGGCGGAGGGTCGGCCGCTGCCTTCGGCACTCGCGTTTGCGATCGTGTGGTTTCTCTTGCAGGTGAACATCTTCTGGCCGCTCATCAATCTCCTGCCGGTGCCGCCGCTCGACGGCGGGCAGATCGCCCGCGAGGCGCTGCTGGCCGTCGGTATCGACGACGCTCCGCGCATCGCCGGCCTCCTGGGCGCGGTGACGGGCGGCCTCGTCGCCTTCTGGGCCTACTCGAATGGCGAGCCCTACCTCGGCATCATGTTCGCGATGCTCGCCGTCTCGTGCTGGCAAAACCTGCCAGGAAACACGCCGTGGCGCCGTTGGAACTGACGGGCTCACGCCGCGCCGTCGTCGTGCTCGGGGCGAGCAACGTGTCGCGTGGGCTCGCCCGGCTCGTGGCCTCGACGCGGGGGCGAGTGGCCGCACCGGCCGATCTGTTCGTGGGGGCAGGGCACGGTAGGGGCTATGGCGTGTCGAGCCGCGTGGGCCTGCGGCGGCTGCCCTCGATTCTCGGAAGCGGCCTGTGGCGGGCGCTCGACCGCGAGCGTGTCGCGCAGCTGCTCGGGCTCATCACCGACGTCGGCAACGAACTGCTCTACGGCCTCGGCGTGGCGGCCGTGGCCGGGGGCGTGCGCGAGGCGGCGGCCCGGCTCGCCGACCGCGGTGCGCGGATCGCGATCACGGGCCTGCCGCTCGCGAGCATCGGCCGCGTCGGTCGCGTGCAGTATCGGCTCCTGCGCACGCTCTATGTGCCCGGCTGCCTGCTTTCGCTCGCCGAAATCAAGGACGCCTCACGCTGGCTCGACGAGGAACTCCAGGCGATCGCCGCCGACATGGGCGCCACATTTCTCGAGCAGCCCGGCGAGTGGTATGGCTTCGACGCGATCCACGTGAAGCGGACGCGGCTCGACGACCTGTGGGCCACGGTCGCGGACGCCTGGGGGCTGCCACGCGCGTCGGGCCAGCAACGTGCGTCGCTCGCCGAGTGGGCCGCGCTCGGATCGCGCGCCGCCGAGGTGCGGTCGGTCGCGCGGGTCATGCGATTCACGCGGCAGCCGGTGAGCGAGCGGGGCGGGGTGCGCGTGTGGATGTATTGACGCGGCTTTGGAGTTTGGCGAACTCATAGGCGCCGGCTCGGTGTTACCCCGTACCGTCTCGCCGGACTTTCGCCTTCGCCTTCCAGGCTACGGCTCACTCGGATGTGCCTGCGCCGGCGGGAGCGCCTCCGCTTGGTCATCCATGCCTGCGCTGGTCACATACGCCGTCTCAACGGCAGGGGTAACCCCGAGCCTCCCTGTCTGGAAGCCCGAGGCGTGAGCCGAAGGGAATACGCGCCGCAATCATGTGCGGCCGGGGCATCCACTCGGCTCACGCCTCGGGCTTTCGTTGAGGAGGCTTCGGGCTCCCCGTGTTCCGGGAGCCGGCGTATGCAGGCAAGCGCAGCCGGAGTCGAGTGAACGGAGGCCTGGAGGGCAATCCTGTTCGGCACGGCATCTGCGCTGCGTGCTGCAGCGAAATGTCAAGCTAGGCAACTTGCGCGATCGGATTGTCGCCGCTATCGTGCGTCGCATGGCTGAGCGAAC
>JAIXPT010000127.1 GCA_027486095.1 Planctomycetaceae bacterium
CGAGGCGTAAGCCGAGAGGATGCCCGGATTGCGAACAGCCACGCGCATTCCCTTCGGCTCACGCCTCGGGCTTCCTCTGAGGAGGCAGGGGTAACCCCGAGCCTCCTCCGTAGCGACAGGCCTCCAGGCCTGTCGATCGACAGAGCTGGAGCTCTGTCGCTCCATCGGAGGATTCGGGGGAGTCGGCGAACGCTTCCCGAACTTTTGTCCGCCGCGGCCTGAGTGAGGAGCCAACAGCGAAAATCGGCAGGATGGCGATGTTTCGCGTGACGATAGTTGCCGCTCGCCCGAAGCCGGCTTGTGCGCGTTCGCGTTGAACGAGCGATCGACCTCGGGCGTCGAGCAGCGTACCGCCGGCTCCGACGCCGGGTTGGGCACGTTGGGTGTGCGATGGAAGGCTTGCTTACGCGGCAATCCGGCGTTCGTCACGTCGAAAAATAGGGCGGCTCGTTGCCGGGCTTCCACTTGATGTTGCAGCCGAGGCTCGCCTTCTGCTCGGCGGCGACCGGCCGCCCCGCCAGGAGCGCGTCGATCGCGGCCCGCAGGTCGGCGCCCGTCACGGGGATGTCGTTGCCCGGGCGACTCGCGTCGAGCTGGCCGCGGTAGACGAGCTTGCGGTCGCCGTCGAAGAGAAAAAAATCGGGGGTGCAGGCGGCGTGGTAGGCGTGGGCCACCTGCTGTGTCTCGTCGTAGAGATACGGAAACACGTAGCCGCGTTCCTCGGCCTCGTGCACCATTTGCTCCGGCGAATCGGCCGGGTGCGACGAGACGTCGTTCGAACTGATCGCCACCACGCCGATACCCCGGGGCAGGCACTCGCGGCCCAGGGCGGCGAGCTGGTCGGCCACGTGCTTCACGAATGGGCAGTGATTGCAGATGAACATCACGATCGTGCCCGCCGGGCCGGCGGCGTCGGCAAGCGTGACGATGCGGCCATCGACGTTGGGCAGGGCGAAGTCGGGGGCCGGTGTGCCGAGCGGCAGCATCGTGCTGGGGGTGCGAACCATGGGTGGTGGCTCCGATGTGAGGAAAGCGGTCGAGGATGGTGATTGGATCAGCGTTTCAAAAACAGCCGGCGGGCATTGGCGGTGGTCGCGGCGGCAAACTTTTCGAGCGACTCGCCACGCGCGATCGCCAGGCAGCGGGCGGTGTGCACGAGATGGCTCGGCTCGTTGCGACGGCCGCGAAACGGCTCGGGCGAGAGAAAGGGGCTGTCGGTCTCGATCAGAAGCCGCTCGAGCGGTACGGTGGCGGCCACCCCCCGCAGGTCGGCGGCGGAGCGAAACGTGACCATGCCCGCGAATCCGAGGTGGCAGCCGAGATCGACCGCTTCGGCGGCCTCGGCCGCGGTGCCCGTGAAGGAGTGGAGCACGGCGGCGAGCGGACCCCGGGCGAGCGCTCCCCGGAGCATGTCGAGCGTGTCGCGGATGCTCTCACGGGTGTGCACGACGAGCGGCAGGCCGAGCTTCTGCGCGAGCCGGATGTGCCGCTCGAAATAGTCGCGCTGCAGGTCGCGAGGCGCCACGTCCCGATACCAGTCGAGGCCGGTCTCGCCCACGGCCTGCACCCTGCCCGCGGCCACGAGCCGCGTGATCCGGTCCCACTCGTCCGCTTCGATCTCGTGGACGTCGTTCGGATGGATGCCCGCGGCGCAGGCCACGCCCGGCTCGCGGGCGGCCAGTTCGGCCCCCGCCTCGCTGTCGAGCGCCCGCGTGCCGATCACCGTCAGGCCCGTGACGCCCGCGGCCCGGGCCCGGGCGAGCACGTCGGGCAGCTCGCCCCCGTAACGCATCGGGTCGAGATGACAGTGGCTGTCGAAAAACTCCATGATGCGATTGGCTCCCGAACACCGCGAATAACGACCTGCCACACGGACCAGGGAAGGCGAAGGGGGTCGGCGAACGCTCGCGGAGCCTTGGGCCGCTGCGGCCCACGCGACGAGACTTTTGCCGCCCCCGAGCCGCAGCCCCTTCAAAAGGTATCTGACTCAGCCGGTTGCGACCCGCGGCCGCGCGAGCAGCTGCCGAAGATCGTCGAGGTGGGCCTTGGTGGACGTGGCCGCCTCATGCACGAGATCGAGGTCGTCGGCAGCGCCGCCGGCGGCAGCCACGGCCTCGAGTGCCGCCGCCTGCGCTTCGAGCCCGGACACGATCCGCGGCAGGATGGCCCGCAGGTCGAGATCGTGGGTCGCCGTGAACTGGATCGGGTAGGGATGCCGGGGCACGTCGGCCCCACGATCTTCGAGCATCGCCCCCGCCCGCTCGAGCAGGCTGCGGTGATCATCGGCCAGGGCGGCAAGCGCGAGCTTGATTCGTTCTTCGCCCGGGTAGCTCCAGATGCCGGCGTCGGCGACGTACATCGCGAGCGACGAACCGAGCAGCGACACGAGCCGGGCAAGGGGATCGACGGATGTGTGCATGGGTGCCATCAGGAGGCGAAGGCCCCGGCCAGCTGGGCGGCGGCATACAGGCCCGACCAGAAGAGCCCGAAGCCGACGACGGGAACCACCAGGGCGGTGACGACCGCGCCCGGCAGGGAGACGAGCGGAAAGGGCTCCGAGGCCCGCTCGGCGGGCGGCGGATCAAACGTCATCACCTTCAAGACCCGCAGATAGTAGAACAGGCTGATCACGGTGTTGAGGCCGCCGATCACGAGCACCACGAGCATCAGCGGTCGCTCGGCGCCCGCCGTGATCGCCTCGACGAGCGCCGAGAACACGAGAAACTTCGACACGAACCCGGCGAAGGGCGGCAGGCCGATGAGGCTCACGAGCACGATGGCCGTCGCCACCACGATGCCGGGGCTCGTGCGCACGAGGCCCGCATAGGAGGCGATCTCCTCGCTTCGCAGCGTGTTGCGCAAGACGGCGACGATCGCGAACGCCCCCAGATTCATGAACACGTAGGTGCCGAGATAGAAGGCGACGGCCGAGATGGCGTCGCGCGATCCCGCGGGCGTGACCCCCACCATGGCGAGCGCCGCCGCCACGCCCATCATCAGGTAGCCCGCGTGCGCCACAGTCGAATAGGCGAGCAGCCGCTTCATGTTGGTCTGGCCGTAGGCGGCCAGATTGCCCAGCGTGCAGGTCACGGCCGCCATCAGGGCCACCACGTAGACGATGAAATGCCGCGTGTCGCCGAGCGCCGCGAGGGTCTGCGCGGCTGCGTCGCCGCCTGCGGGGACTCCGAGGCTGGCTGCGGGGACTCCCAGCGAGAAGGCCACACGCAAGAGCAGGGCCACCGCTGCGGCCTTGCTGGCCACCGACAAAAAAGCCCCCACCTCTGCCGCCGCCCCTTCGAACACGTCCGGGCACCAGAAGTGAAACGGCACGGCCGACAGCTTGAACGCCAGGCCCACGGCCAGCATCAGCCCGCCGAGCGACAACACCATCACGCTGCCGCCGTCGGCCCCGACATGCGCCACTTTCGCGAGCCCCAGTGCCATGCTCGGCAGGTGGCAGGTGCCCAGCACGCCCGCGAGCAGGCTCAGGCCGTAGAGCATGATGCCGGCGGCGCCGGCGCCATACACGGCGTATTTGAGGGCGGCCTCCGAGCTCGCCTTGCGGCCCTTGAGCAGCCCGGCGAGGGCGTAGGACGGCACGCTCGCCATCTCCACGGCCATGAACAGCATGAGCAGGTGGTTCGCCGACGCCATCAGGCACATGCCCAGCGTGCTGCCCAGCACGAGCGTGTAGAAATCGGCGCCGTCTTCACGATCGGGGATGCCCGACACCTTCGTGAACACGATGTAGAGCACGAGAAAGCCCATCAACAACAGCCGCACATACGCCGTCAGCGAGTCGTAGACGAGCAGGCCGGTGAACAGCTCCTGCCGGCCGGCAAGAAGATCGCCTCCCGTGGGCAGCGACTTGAAGTCGCTCCACGCATACCACAGCCCGAACGCGACGCCGCCGAGGGCGATGAGCGCCGAATCGGCGTGCTTGAGCACCGGCAGGATGCGGCACAGGAGCAGGAGCACGACCGTGGCCGCCAGGCACAGTTCGGGCCGAAACAGCGGCAGCGACACGTCGAGCGTGTTGGCGAGCGAGTCGCTGATCAGCGAGCCGAGATTCGACTGGGCGTTCACGGGGCGATCCTCGGTGCGGCGGCGGCGACGGGCTGGGCGGGAGCGGCGTCATGAACCCTCCGCGTCCAGTCGGCGAGCGTCTCGACCTGCCGATTGACCGACGGCGTCACGTAGTTGAAAAGAATCTGCGGCGCCACCCCGAACAGGATCGCGAAGAACACGAGCGGCGTCGCGATCGCGAGCTCGCGGGGCGTGATCGGCGTGAGGTGGTCGCCATGCGGCCCCTTGTACTCCGCCCCGAGATACACCCGCTGGATCGCCCACAGGATATAGGCTGCCGTGAGGATCACGGTGAACGCCGAGATCACGGCGAGCACGCGGCTGTAGTTCCAGCTCGAGAGCGTCACGAGCACCTCGCCGATGAATCCGCACAGTCCCGGCAGACCGAGCCCGGCGAAAAACACGGCGATGGCCAGGCCGCTGTAGACGGGCATCCGGTTGAAGATGCCGCCGAACTCCTCGAGGTTTCGATGATGCACGCGGTCGTAGAGCACGCCCACCATGAAGAACATGCCGGCGGAGCTGATGCCGTGGGCGAGCATCTGGAACATGGCGCCGTTGACGCCCTGAGCCCAGGCATCCCAGCGATATTCATGGCCGGCCACGGCACTCCACACGCCGAGGCCGAGCATCACGTAGCCCATGTGGCTCACCGAGCTGTAGGCCACCATCCGCTTGAAATCCTTCTGGGCGAGCGCCGCGAACGCGCCGTAGACCATCGACACCACGCCGAGCCCACACACGAGCCAGGCAAAATCGAGCCCTGCGCCCGGGCAGATCGGATAGCAGATCCTCAGGATGCCGTAGCCGCCGAGTTTGAGAAGCACGCCGGCCAGGATCATCGAGATCGGCGTCGGCGCCTCCACGTGGGCGTCCGGCAGCCAGGTGTGCACGGGCACGACCGGCACCTTGATCACGAACCCGATCAAGAGCAGCAAAAACGCCCATTTCTCCAAGGTCATGCCCCAGAGCTGCACGGCCGCGAACGGTGAATTCGGCAGCTGCCCGATCTGGGCGAGGGCCAGCAGATTGAACGTGTGCACCGGCGCCTGCGCCGCCGTGATCGCCTTGACGGCGTCGGCCTGGGCGGCCGCGTCGAGGGCCGGGCTCACGACATGGCTGGCGAGCAGCTGCTCGGGCGCGAGCTGCCGCAGGTCGCTCGTGAAATACAGCATCAGGATCGCGAGCAGCATGAGCACGCTGCCGAGGAGCGTGTAGAGAAAAAATTTGATCGCGGCATATTCGCGCCGCGGCCCGCCCCAGATGCCGATCAGGAAGTACATCGGCAGGAGCATCACCTCCCAGAACACGTAGAACAGGAAGAAGTCGAGCGAGACGAACACGCCGAGCATGCCCGTGACGAGCAGCAGGAAGAGCACGTGGTAGGCCTTCACGTGCTTCGTGATCGGCCAGCTCGCGGCGGCCGCGAGCATCGAGAGAAACGTCGTGAGCACGACGAGCGGTAGGCTGATGCCGTCCACCCCTAGCAGATATTCGATGCCGAAGGCCTTGATCCACGGCAGCTTGACGACGGCCTGCATGCCGGGCTCGCCGAGCTTGAATTGCGCCGGCCCCGCGGCACCGAAGAGCTGCGGCCAGGCCATCCACAGCGAGAGGACGAACACCACCGCGGTGGTGAGAAGGGTCGTCCAGCGAATGAACTCCTCCCGGGCCTTGGGCACGATCGGCAGCGAGAGAAAGGCCGCCACGAGCGCCGGCAGGAAGACGATCGCCGTGAGGGGCCAGAGGGCGGGCTGAGTGAGGGAAGCTGCTGGATCCATGAGGAAGTCCGTACGAAAGGTTCTCGAAGATGCGAAAAAAGGTCAGCCGGCGATCGATGTCCGGAAGAGCAGGCTTGCGAGCACGAACAGGGCCACGGTGCCCACCACGATGAACATCACATATTGCCGCAGGTGTCCGGTCTGGAGCTTCTTGAGTTCGAGGCCGGCATTCCACGTGGCGGTGGCCGTGGCGTTCACGAGCCCATCGACGAGCGTGCGGTCGATCCAGGCATCGATGCCCGCGAGCTGCCGGGCCGTCCAGGCGAGGCCGTCGATGATCCTGTCGATCACGCCGCGATCGGTGCCGCTGGCGAGCTTCGCGATTCCGAGCACGGGCACGACGAACAGGGCGTGGTAGAGCTCGTCGAAATACCAGCGGCCTGCCAGGAACGCATAGGCGGGCCTGAGGATCGTCGCGACGACGGCCGGGGAGATGATTCGCACGAGATACATCAGCGCCGCGAGCACGACTCCCGCGAGGGCGGTGGCGAACGCTGTCAGCGTGGCCGTCACATGGATCGCACCCTCATGGCTGAGGTGCTCCGCCGGAAACACGAGGGTGCCGAAGGCGAAGCCGCCCGTCATGCCCTCGGCCGTCCCGGCGGGGCGAGCCTGCTCGAGCAGGTTGGCGAGCCCGAAGCCGCCCGGCAGCGTCCAGCCTGCCACCACGGCCAGCACGGAAAGCACCACGAGCGGCGCCACCATCACGGCCGGCGACTCGTGGGCATGGTCGGCGACATGGTGATCACGCGGCTCGCCGGCGAACGTCATGAACCACAGGCGAAACATGTAAAACGCGGTCAGAAACGCCCCGCCGGCCACCGCCAGATAGAGGATCGAGTGGGCGGGGTTGGCCTGCGCGAAAGAGAGGGCCTGGGCCAAAATCGCGTCTTTCGAGTAGTAGCCAGAGAGGCCGATCACGAACGGGATGCCGGCTCCGATGATCGCCAGACAGCCCACGAGCATGGTGCCGGCCGTCCAGGGCATGACGCGGGCGAGGCCGCCCATCTTGCGCATGTCGTTGGTGTGGCAGGCGTGGATCACGGAGCCCGAGCAGAGGAAAAGCAGGCTCTTGAAAAAGGCGTGCGTCACGAGATGGAAGAGGCCGGCCGACCAGCCGCCCACGCCGAGGGCGAGCATCATGTAGCCGAGTTGGCTGACGGTGGAGTAGGCGAGCACCCGCTTGATGTCGTTGGCGACGAGGGCGATCGTGGCGGCGATGAACAGCGTGATCGCCCCGACATACGCGATCACGAGCAGCACGTCGGGGGTGAGCACGGGATAAAACCGGCCCACCAGATACACGCCGGCCGCCACCATCGTCGCCGAGTGCACGAGCGCCGACACCGGCGTGGGGCCTTCCATGGCATCCGGGAGCCAGACGAAAAGCGGAAATTGCGCGCTCTTGCCGACACACCCGCAGAAGATGCCGACGCCCGCGGTGAACAACAGCCAGCGGCCGAGCCCCATGCCCCGCCAGCCGTCGATCTTGCCGGCCACTTCGGCGGCAGGGGTCTTCGCCACCTCGGCGGCAGCCGCGAACTTCACCATGCCGTCGGGCACCTGGATTGCGTGGCCGCCCGCGGCAGGCCGCACGAGGCTGAACAGGCCGGGCCGAGCGGGCTCGCCGCCGCCCACGGGCGAGTCGGCAAAGTGGAGCGTGCCGAGCGCTCCCCAGAGCGCCATCAGGCCGATGAGCATGCCAAAATCGCCGACCCGATTGACGATGAACGCCTTGTTGGCCGCCGTGGAGGCGCTCTTCCGCTCGTAATAAAAGCCGATCAAGAACCACGAGCAGATGCCGACGAGTTCCCAGAAGATGAACACCATCGCCAGATTGCCGGCGATCACGATGCCGAGCATCGAGAAACAGAAGAGAGAGAGAGCCTGAAAGAACCGGGGGAAACGCCCCGGCCTGTGCAGATGGCCGCCGCCCGAGAGATGCACTTCGTGATCGGTCACATCATGCAGCTCGTCGTGCATGTAGCCCGACGCGTAGACATGAATGCAGGTGGCGATGAACGTCACCACCACGAACATCAGCACCGTGAGCGCGTCGATATACCACCCGATCGTGAGCCGCAGCGCACCCCCCTCGTAGAGCGCGTACCAGTCGCCCGCGTAGGCCAGGGGGCCGTGCGCCTCATCGTGACCGCTCGCATGGCCCGCGTGCCCTGCCGCATCGGCCGCGTGCGACTCACCATGATCGCCGTCGCCATGCCCGCCCGCGCCGTGATGCGCCGCCTGCACGGGAT
The DNA here is from genome assembly GCA_027486095.1 of Planctomycetaceae bacterium. GTDB lineage: Bacteria > Planctomycetota > Planctomycetia > Pirellulales > UBA1268 > RGVT01. Next base: position 8,123 of record JAIXPT010000127.1, read on the forward strand.
GCGCCCCGAGCCACGTGCCCGCGGCGAACAGCGACAGCACGAGGGACGTGACGATCGCCGCGGTCGCCACCCACGCGGCGTTGCGGCCGTGCGGCCCCATGCGCGGCCCGAAAAACAGAATCGCCACGAACGACACCAGCGGGGCGAGCCACGCCAGGCCAAGAAGCAGCGGAAGTTGGGCGGCGATGTCCATGGATGGCGGAGGGAGGATGGTGCCGGGGCCAGGCAGGCCTTACCCCTTGAGGTCGTCGGCCCGATCGACGTCCACGGTGGAGTGGTTGTTGTAAAAATTGAGTGTGATGGCGAGGGCCACGGCGGCCTCGGCAGCGGCGAGCAGGATCACGAACAACGCGATCACCTGGCCGTCGAGCCCGAGCGCTGGAGCCCCCTGCCCGCGGAGGTAGGGAGACGCGAAGGCGACGAAGTTCACGTTGGCGCCGTTGAGCACGAGCTCGATCCCCATCAGCACGCCAAGCGCGTTGCGCTTGACGGCCATGCACACGATGCCGGCCGTGAACAGGATCGCCCCCACCACGAGATAATGGGTCACGCTCACGTCGGCCGTCGTCGCGGCGAACATCGGGCCCACGATCGCGGCGGTGCTGCCGAGCATGCCACTCATCGCGATCCTCCCGCGGCCAGGGCCGACGCCGCCGTGCGCGCCTGCCGCCGCGTCTCGGCCGCCGGGTCCACCGACGCCGCGACTTCGATCGCCCGCGGCGTCCGCCGCCGCTTCGCCCTGGCGAGATAGGCGGCGCCCACGAGCACCACGAGCAGGTGCACCGACACGATTTCGAAGGGCAAGAGATACCCGCTGCGGACGCCCGGAGGAGCCTCCTCGGAGGCCTCGTCCACGCGCACCCCGACGAGGGCCATGCCCACGGGCGTGGACGCCGGCGGGCCGACCTCACCGACACCGGGGCGCCGCCAGGCCTCCACCGAAAACGCCGCCTGGAGCAGGAGCGCGAGCAGCGACGCCGCCACGACCCCCGCGAGGACGCGATCGCCCGGCGACGTCTTGATCGAGACGAACGGCGCCTGGGCCGTGAGCATCACGCCGAACACGAGCAACACGAGCGTGCCGCCGACGTAGATCATCAGTTGCATCGCCCCGATGAACTCGGCGCCTGCGAGAAAAAACAGCCCGGCCGTCGCCCCCAGCGAGAGCACGAGATACAGCGCCATCCGCACCACGTTGTCGGCCACCACGACGCCGACGGCGAAGCCGCAGGCCAGAATCGCGAACAGATAGAACAGCAGCGTGTGGAAGTTGATCGCCGCGAGCATCAGGCACCCCGTCATCGCCGCACCTCCGCCACGGAAGCGTCGTCCCCGGCGGCCGCCGGCCGCGCTGCCGCCCCGCCCGGGCCGGGCAGCCAGCCTTCGCGCACCTCGCCCGCCGGCCGTGAAACCCCCGGCAGCAGGCCGCCGGGCAAAAAGAGCTGCCAGAGCATCGCTCCGGCGAACATCACCGCGGCGATCGGTGTGCAGTATTTCAGGCAGGTCGTCATCACCTGATCGATCCGCAGCCGCGGCAGCGTCCAGCGGATCCACATCATCAAGAGCACGCCGAGCGTCGCCTTGAGCAGCAGATTGCCGCAGCCGATGAGCCGCACGAAGTACGTGGCCGTGTCGCCGGTGCCTTCGCTCAAGCCCAGGAGGCTCGCCAGCGGAATCGGCCCGTTCCACCCGCCCAGGAAGAGCACGGCGGCGAGGGCGCTCACCAGAAACATCGAGC
>JAIXPT010000058.1 GCA_027486095.1 Planctomycetaceae bacterium
GACGAAGGCCCCTGCAGCCGCCCCTTCTACTACAACTTCACCGATCTGCGGGGCTTCTCGTGGGCCAACGGCGAATATCGGACGACGCTCTACAACCATGCTCGGCCACCAAACTCACCGGCCATGGATTGTCTGGCCGCCCTCATGACCGATCCAAATCCCGCGCGGATTTATGCGGGCTACGGCTGGCGGGCGGCGCGGAGCCGGCATCCCGGCGGCGTGAACGTGATGATGGCCGACGGATCGGGGCAGTTCGTCGGCGACACGGTCGATCCGGCCGTGTGGAAGGCGCTCGCCACGCGGGCCGGCGGCGAAACGGGGATGTAGGACAGGCTTGAGCCTGTCGAACACGGCGGGAATCCTGACAGGCTGAAGCCTGTCCTACGTGTGCTTCCGCAGCGCGGTGAGCACACGCTCGATGTCGGCGGGGAGAGGGCTGTCAAACCGCAACTCTTCGCCCGTCTCCGGATGCACGAAGCCGAGCTCTGCGGCGTGGAGCATCACCCGCGGTGCGCGTGAGTCGTCTACGACGTCGAAGTGTCGCGGCGCGGAGTACACGCGCTCGCCGCACACCGGATGGCCCGTCTCGGCCATGTGGATCCGGATCTGGTGTGTGCGGCCCGTTTCGAGCCGGCACTCCACGAGGGTGTACGCGTCGCCGAAGTGCTCGACGGGCTTCACATGCGTGACCGACGGCTTGCCTTCTTCCGTTCCCGACGAGCCCCGCCGGCCGTCGCCCCGGTCGCGGATCAGATTCGTGCGGATCGAGCCTGCCCCCACGCGGCCCACGCAGAGGGCGAGATAGCGGCGGTGCGTGGTGTGGGCCCGGAACTGCTCCGCCAGAATCCGCTCGGCGGGCACCGTGCGGGCAAACACGACGAGCCCACTCGTCTCGCGGTCGATCCGATGCACGGCCCGCACCGGCGGCTGCCGCCGCGGCTTCGCCCCGCGGACCCCGATCCTGCGGGCCAGATATTTGCCGATCGCATCGGGCACCAGTTCGTCGAGCGTAGGCTGCACCTGCCGGCGGCGGGCCGGCCACGAGAGCTCTTCGGAGTGCCGCGTCGTGGTGACGCCCTGCGGCTTTTCGACCACGACAACTTCGTCGTCGAGATGCACGATGCGCACGTCGTCGGCCTTCGGCGGCGCGGCGGCTGCGGCCGCGAGCACCTTCACCACCTCGCCCGCTTTCAGCCGCCGGGCGATATCGGTGGAGATGTTGCCGTGGATCATCACGTGCCGCGACCGCACGAGCTTCTGCACGCGGCCCCAGCTGGCCCCGCCGAGCTTCTCGCGCAAAAACGCCGCGAGCGTCTGCCCCTTCTCGGCAACCGTCACGTGATACACCGTGCCCGGGGCTTGTTTCATCTGATGAGGATATTTCAAAAACGGTGAGGCGAGGGGGTCGGCGAACGCTCGAGGAGCCTTGGGCTGCCGCAGCCCACGCGACGAGACTTTTGCCGCCTTCGAGCCTGCGGCGTCGAGACTGGCTTGAACTGTAGCACGTCCCTTGACCGCTTTTTGCGGGTTTTTATGCTTTGTGGGGAGGCCTCACGACGGCAGCCTCCACGAGGCGTTGGCCGTTGCTCCCCGCGCGAGGACCTTTCAACCGTGCCCGGCACCTGCGTCGTCGGTCTGCAATGGGGCGACGAGGCCAAAGGCAAGCTCGTCGATATCCTGACCGAGCGGCACGAAATCGTGGTCCGCTATGCGGGCGGGGCCAATGCGGGCCACACCGTCGTCTCCAACGGGCAGACGTGGAAGCTCTCGCTCATCCCCAGCGGCATTCTCCGCGACGGCGTGGCCTGCGTCGTCACCGGCGGCGTGGTGCTCGATCCGGCGGCCGTCATCAAGGAGATCGACGGCCTCGAATCGCGGGGCGTGACGATCGCCGGCAAGTTGCTCGTGAGCGATCGGGCCCACGTGGTGTTTCCCTGGCACGTGGCCGAAGACAAACTCCTCGACGGCAGTCTTGCCGGCGGTGAACCGATCGGCACCACGGGCCGCGGCATCGGCCCCTGCTACCGCGACAAGGTGGGCCGGTCGCTCGCCATCCGGCTCGGCGATCTCTACCGGCCCGAGTTTCCCGCGCAGCTCGCGCACATCGCCGGGCTCAAGGCGAAGCTGTTGGGCACGGAGTTCGACGAGGCCGCGATCCGGGAGGAGTATCGCCAGTATGCGGAGCGGCTGCGGCCCTTCGTCTGCGACACCACCGCCTACCTGCTCGACGCCGTCGAGGCCGGCCGCGCGGTGCTCTTCGAGGGGGCGCAAGGGGCGTTGCTCGACGTCGATCACGGCACCTATCCCTTCGTGACGAGCAGCAACTCGTCGGGCGTCGGCATCTCGAGCGGATCGGGCGTGCCGGGCTGCTGGATCGAACGGGTGATCGGCGTCGTGAAGGCTTATTCGACCCGCGTGGGCGGCGGCCCGATGCCCACCGAGCAAGACAACGCCACCGGCCAGCGAATCCGCGACCGGGGCAACGAATATGGCACGGTGACCCGTCGGCCCCGCCGCTGCGGCTGGTTCGACGCCGTCGCCGCCCGCTACACGGCCCGGCTCTCGGGTGTGGACGAACTGGCCGTGATGCTCCTCGACGTGCTCTCGGGCTTCGAGACGCTCGAAATCTGCTCGGCCTACCGCATCGGCGGCAATGTGGTGACGCAGTTTCCCAGCCATGCCGACGACGTGAAGCGGGCCGAGCCCGTCTACGAAACGCTCCCGGGCTGGCACGAAGACCTCACCGGCGTGCGGCGGTTTGAAGACCTTCCCGAAAATGCCCGGCGGTATCTGGCGCGGATCGGCGAACTGCTCGGCCGGCCCGTGACGGTGGTCTCCGTGGGCCCCGACCGCGCCCAGACGATTTTTTGCGACCCGGCTCCGAAGCGGCATCCATGGCCACGACCCCAGCACCCCGCCCCGGCGAACGCGTGACGGGCGCCCCCGCGGCCGGCACACAATCGCTCCCGCGGCACATCGCCATCATCATGGATGGCAACGGCCGCTGGGCCAGGCAGCAAGGCCTGCCCCGGATCGAGGGGCACCGGCGCGGCGTGGCGAGCGTGCGACGGGCCACGGAGCACTGCGCCCGGCTTGGCATCGAGCAGCTCACGCTCTTCTGCCTGTCGAGCGAGAATTGGCGGCGGCCGGCGGCCGAGCTCGACTTCCTCATGCACCTGCTCGAACAGTACATGATCGAAGAACGAGACCTCCTCATGCGTGAGCGCATTCGGATCGCGATGATCGGCAGCCGCGCGGGGCTTCCCGAGGCGACGCTCGCCGCGCTCGATCGCACCGTGGCCCTGTGCGCCGGCAACGATGGCATGCGGCTCTGCCTCGCGATCAACTACGGCTCTCGGGCGGAGATCACGGCGGCGGCCCGAGCGCTCGCCGAAGAATGTCGTGCCGGCCGGCTCGATCCCGCCACGATCACCGAAGAGACGCTCGCCGCCCGGCTCGACACGCGCGGCATGCCCGATCCCGACCTCGTGATCCGCACCGCCGGCGAGCTGCGGCTCAGCAATTTTCTGCTCTGGCAGAGCAGCTATGCCGAGCTCTGGGTCACCGACACCTGCTGGCCCGAATTCACCGAGCTGCATCTCGACGACGCGATCAGGTCGTTCGCCGGCCGTGAACGGCGATTTGGGGGAATTTCCGCACAATGACCGCCGCCCCCCGGACGAATCGGATCGTGGTGGGGCTCGCCGTCGCGGCCGTGTTTGCCGGCCTCGTCTGGGCCGATGCCACCGGGCTGGCCGGCGCCGCGCCCGCGTGGTGGCTGCTGCCCGTCGTCATCATGATCGCGATCGGCAGCGTTGACGAGCTTGTGCGGCTCTGCGGCACGCGCGATCTGCTCGTGCCGTCGTGGCTCGTGCGGCCCGCGGTCGTGGCGATCCCATTCGCCGCGGCCGCCGGCGCGCAGGCCTTCTCGGCCGCCACGGCGCTCGCCGCGCCCGCCGTGGCGCTTGGCTGGGCGGCCGCGGCCTTCGCGGGCGGCGTGATGGTGCTCGTCGCGTCTGAGGTCGCAGGCTATCGCCCGCACGGGCGCTCCGTCGAGCGGCTCGCTGCGGCGACTTTCATCATGGCCTATGCCGGCCTGCCGCTGGCCTTCATGGTGGGGCTGCGGCTGCTGTGCGTGGAGAACATCGGCCCCGAGCAGACCGGCCCCGGCCACCTCGGGATCGTGCCGCTCGTGAGCCTCGTGGCGGTGGTGAAGGCAGGCGACGTGGCCGCCTACGCCGTCGGATCGCTCATCGGCCGCCAGCGGCTCGCGCCGATCCTGAGCCCGGGCAAGACATGGGAGGGCGCGGCCGCGTCGGTGGCCGGGTCGCTCGGCGCGGCCTGGCTGGTGCTGCAGGGCACGGGCTTCGCTCCGGCCACGCAGCCGTGGGGGGGCTGGGCCGTGTATGGCCTGGCCGTCGGCGTGGCGGGGATGATCGGCGATCTCGCCGAGTCGCTCCTCAAGCGGGAGGCCGGCACCAAGGATTCGGGCTCGTCGCTCGGCGGGCTCGGGGGGGTGCTCGACCTCGTCGATTCGCTCCTCTTCGCCGCCCCGGTGGCCTGGCTCCTCTGGGCCGTGGGCCGGTAAACACCGCGTTTTTCCGTCGTTTCAGCGGGTTCGCAGGCCCACCCCGGGAAGCGGGTATAGTTATCTGCATCATCCCCATCCTTTCGAGACCGTCGGCGGCCCACTGCCGCCGCGGGCTCCGATGTCTCGCACGACCATCGCGGTTGTCGATTCAAAACGCCTGCTGACGATTTTTGGTCCCCGCGACCAGCATCTGCGCCGTATCCGCGCGGCGCTCGGGGTCGGCGTATCGGCCCGCGACGACTCGATCCACATCGAGGGCAACGAGCCGGACGTGCTCCGGGCGACGGAACTCTTCGAACAACTCGACCGCCTCGCCCGCGACCAGGGGAGCGTGGAGCCAGACCAGCTGTCGCACCTGCTCGCCATCGCCACGGGCGAGAAACCGGCCGCAGCGCACGATCCGATCGAGGTGCAGCGGCCCGGCCGCCAGGTGCAGCCGCGTTCGGAAGGCCAGGCGGCCTACGTGCGGGCGATCCGCGACCACGACATCGTGCTCTGCGCGGGCCCGGCCGGCAGCGGCAAGACGTTTCTTGCCGTGGCCATGGCCGTGGCTGCCCTGCGGTCCGAAGAGGTGCGCAAGATCGTGCTCGTGCGGCCGGCCGTCGAGGCGGGAGAGAGCCTCGGATTTCTGCCCGGTGATCTGCAGGCCAAGATCAATCCTTATCTGCGGCCCCTGCTCGACGCGCTCCGCGAGATGATGGACTACGACATCCTCAAGCGGCTCACGGAGCAGGACGTGATCGAGATGATC
>JAIXPT010000404.1 GCA_027486095.1 Planctomycetaceae bacterium
AGCCAGTCGTCGGTGAGCACTTTGCCCCGCGTCATCGCCGTGCGGACGCGATCCACCAAGATCTCGCCTCCGCCTCCGGGCAGCGATCCGAGGCCGGCCCTGGCGAGCCGTTCGAGCACTTCGCGGAGCGGCCGCTTCGAGATCTTCGTGAAGTGGTGGATTTCGGGCGGCGAAAACCCGTGGACATTGACCTCGGGAAACCGGGCCTTGATGTCGCGAAGCAACTCTTCATACCACTCGAGCGGGAGCGTCGGATGCAGGCCGCCCTGCATGAGGATCTGATCGCCACCGAGCGCCACCGTCTCTGCGATTTTCGTGAGCAACACCTCGCGGTCGAGCACGTAGCCCTCGGGATGCTTCGGCCCGCGATAGAACGCGCAGAAATCACAGACCGCGGTGCAGACGTTGGTGTAGTTGATGTTGCGGTCGATGTTGTAGGTGCGATACGGCTCGGGATGCAGTCGCTTCGTCACGGCCTGGGCGGCCCGGCCGATCGCCGCCAGGTCGCGCGACCGGAGCACGGTGACGGCGTCGGCAGCCGACAGCCTGCGGCCCGCCACGGTCGCGTCGAGGATGGCCTTGACGGTCGCTGAGTCGGGAGCGGAGGTGGGGGCGTTTGCCATGCTGGATCGAACGCCTGATTCAGATCGGCTGGGAGGCCGGTGCCCGGCGGGCGACGGTGCCGGGGATATCGAGGCCGGCGGGGGCGAGGTCGAGTGCGGCGGCGTGGGCGTAGAAGGCGGCCAAGGCCTCCCGCTCGCCGTCTCCGAGATCATAGTGCAGATTGTCGCGGAGGTAGCCGAGGCACTGGGGAACCGTGAGCCCGTGGGCGGCCGCTTCGGCGGAGGCGATCGCGGCAAGATTCGCCTTGCCGGCGTCGCGGGCGGTCGAAAGCAGTGGCTCGAGCCTTTCGAGCATGGCCTGGCTGACCCCGCGATGCGCCGCCCACACCGCGAACACGAAGGGCAGCCCCTGCCACCGCACCCATTCGTCTCCCAAGTCCCACACGAGCTGGAAGGCACCGCCGTGAGACCCGATCGCACGGTCGCCGATCAGGAGCACTGCGTCGGCGTCGGTGTCTCGCAGGCCTGCTCCAATGGCCAGCGGCTCGATGGCCGGCCGCACGCCGAAACGTTCGGCGAGCAGAATCCTCGCGAGCGTGGCGCTCGTGCGCGAGCCTTCGTCCACCGCGAGCGTGGCGACTTTCGCGGGCGGCGTGCGAAACAGGAGTTTTACGCTCATCACCGCGCCCCGGCAGCCGATGCACGCGTTCGACACCACCCGATACGAATCGCCGCGAAACACCTCGACCGACGGGATCAGAGCGACATCGAGTTCACGCCGGGCAAGACGGTCGGCCAGGCGGCTCGGCAGGTCGTACACCACATCGAGGCCGCGGCCCGCCAGCCCGTGCACGAGCGGCTTCGTGTTCAGATACTGCACCGCCCCGACTTTGAGCGGCCGATTGAATCGGCCCGGCACGAAGCGGCTGATCATGGTGTGGCCTGAGTCACGATGTCGATTGAATCACGGTCGAGTTTGTGTCACGCCAGCGTTTGCCTCGTGGACTGGCCCGACCAGGCCCGCCGGAGGGGGCAGGCCTTACGGGCCGAACGCTCGGCTAGTGGGAAAACCGCACGCGGCGGGCGATCGTAACCGCCGGCAGGCCCGCCGCGGGAGCCCTGTTTCGGGCTCCACGCGGGCGCAACGCGGGGGGCCGCTCAGGGCTCCAGCCGGCGAAACGCCCGCAGCCCCAGCCACATCGGCAGCGCCGTGGCCACGGCTCCCAGGGCCACCACGACGGCCAGACTGGCCACCAGACCCTGGCCGGTGCCGAGCCAGGAGAGCACCCCCCGGATGGTGCTCGGGCCGAGGGCGTGGGTGGCCAGGAACAGGTGCGACGGGAGCGCGGCCACGACCACCACCGCCATGATGAATAGCGAGCTCAGCACGAGGCTCAGCGTGCCCCCGAAACCCGAAGAGATCTTCGAGGGTGATACCTCGCGGAGGTCGGGCATCCGCGCCCCCAAGCCAACGGCGATGCCCGACAGCCCCATGCACAGCACCACGCAGCAGATCTCGTGCACGAGGATCGTTCGCCGGGGGAGGCCGAGCATCACGTCGCTGAGGAGCACCAGGCCGCAGCACGGCAGCACGCCGCCGAGAAATGCGAACAAAAACTTCGACCACACGATGTGATCGCGGTGCACCGGGAGCAGCCCCAGGATCCAGAACCGCCGGCCCTCCAGGCTGATCATCGGAAATACGAACCGCGTGGTGAACGTGGAGAGGATCAGCCCCACGACGGCCAGGTTCAAAAACCCGATCATCGAGGCGTAGGCGTTGTTGTAGTTGAACGACCGCACGTTCCAGAAATAGAGTCCGAGGAGCCCGAAGAAGATGAGAAACTGCGACCATTGGGAAATGTCGCGGCGGAAGAGGCGGATGTCTTTCACCAGCAAGAGCCGCAGAGGCCGGCTCGCGGCCGACCCGCCGTTCACGAGCATCTCGTCGAACCAGCCGCTGCGGCGCCGCCGCCGGGCCGGCACCTCGGCCGCGAGTTGGCTGAACCCGAGCCGATAGGCCCGCCGGGCCAGCCAGCCGGCCAGCAGCTGCAGCAGCATGCCGTTGGCCACGAGCAGCGCGAGAAACTTGAGCGCCTCGGTGAACGCGGCCCAGGCCTCGTGGGCGGTCGCTCCGGGGCGCGCCGCTTCGAGCAGGCCGCTCGAGAGCCACCAGCTGGGAAACAGCTTCTGTTCGGTGATCGCCAGCCGTGAGAAGGTCTGCTCGAACCACGCGGCCGACATGCTGTCGGCCCGCACGCTCGAGAGGGTTGACCACGCCAGCCAGATGGCTCCCACGCAGGCCGCCCCCAACGTGATCGAGAGGGCATGCAGCCGCAGCTTCGGCAGCCACGCCACCATCGCCATGCAACAGATCCCGCCGACCGTCGCGGGGATGACGACGAACGACATCATGAACGGCAGCAGCAGTGCGAAATATGTCCACGGCGATCCACGCACCACGCCATACGCCACGAGCATCGGGCTGCCGAGGAGGATGAAGCCCCAGCTCGAAAACCACACCGCCTCCTGGAACTTGTGCGAGAAGATCGCCTCCTCGCGGGCCGGCAGCGTCATGAGCAGGCGTGACTCGGGCGAGCAATACATCCCGCCGTAGAGCAGGATGCCGGTCGAGAACACGAGCATCACCATGAGCGACGAAAAGAAGGCATTGAAAAGGAGCGAGATCACCTCGGCGTGCAAGGCCTCGAGAAACGTGAAGGCCTCCACGAAGATTCCGTACAGCGAGCCCCAGAACATGGCGCTCAGGAGCACCACGAGGCTCAAGCGCAGCCGGGCCGTGGAGAGCATCGTGGTGCACAGCGCCCAGGCGATCCGGGCCCGGAGCCGGAAGAAAAGCCCCGATTCGGCATCGACAGGCAGGAGCCGCGAGCAGGCTGCCGCGAGGGAGTGCGGGGGGGCGGCGGATGCCGGGCTGGCGGTCGTGCGAGAAGACATCGTCACTCCCCGGGCTGCCGGCCCGACTGCGGGCTCGTGAGCTCGAGGTAGAGCTGCTCGAGGCTCGTGGTCTCGATCGCCATCTGCTCGCGCAATTCGGCGACGGTGCCCAGGAATCGCAGCCGTCCGCGGACCATGATGCCCACACGATCGGCCATTTCCTCCGCCATCGCCAGCGTGTGGGTGGACATGAACACCGTCATGCCCTCGCGGGTGCGCGCAGCGAGCAGGTCTTTGACGATGCGCACGCTGCGCGGGTCGAGGCCCACCATCGGCTCGTCGAGCACCAGCACGTCGGGAGCGTGCAGGAGCGATGCGGCGAACACGAGCCGCTGCTTCATGCCGAGCGAGTAGCTTTCAGACAGGTCGTCGGCGAATTCGCCGAGTTCGAAGTGCTCGATCTCGGCCGCGATCCGCTCGGTGGCCAGGTGCCTCGGCATGCCGAACATGTCGGCGATGAACCAGAGGAACTCGCGGCCGGTGAGCTTGTCGTAGAGGCAGGGCTCGTCGGGCACGTAGCCGATGTGGAGGTGGGCGTTGCGGGGATCTTTGACGAGGTCGAAGCCGCTCACGCGCACGGCCCCCCGCGACGGCTGGAGCAGGCCGACGAGCATCTTGATCGTGGTCGTCTTGCCGGCACCGTTCGGGCCCAGGAGCGCGAACAGCTCACCGCGCGGAATGGCGAGCGACAGATCGGAGACGGCTGTCTTGGGGCCGTAGGTGCGGGTGACGTGGTCGAACTCGATCATGGTGTCGCCGGAGCCTCCTCGGCCTCGGGTTGCTGCTCCACGCGAAAACTCTGGGCGAGGCCCTCCGCCGTCTCGTCGGAGCGGCGCAAGAACGTGAGCAAGGAGCCGAGCATCGCGCTTTCTTGCTTGAGCACGCGGCCGGTCCGGTCCACCCAGATCCGGCAGCAGGGTTCATGGTGCCCCGAGGGATCGTCGCGGTAGACGACGAGATCCACCCGTACGAGGCGATCCTCCCAGAAGAGCGTCTCCTCGCCGGTGACTTCCGCATGCAGCACCTCGAGGGCCGATTTTCCGCCGCGCAGCGGACTATAGATCGGAACGGTCCAGCGCTTGCCGAGCGAGAGCCCCGGCATCGTGGCATGCGGCGAGAGCTCGTCGCCGATCATGATGTGGGAAGGCAGATAGCGGCTCGTTTCATAGGACAGTTCCCCAGCCTGCATCACGATCTTCACGTGGCCATCGTCCACGGTGCCGTCGAGCACGACCTTCTCCACACCGCCCGGCAGATCGACCGTCGAATGAAACGACCGCAGCTGCCCTTTGGGGTCGATCGCGAGCGTGCCGCGGGCTTCGAATTGGAGGGCCGCCGTGCGCTCGAGGGCCCTGCCGATCAGCGCCTTCGTCCAGGCGGGCAGCACTTCGTCGAGCGGGAGCCGATCGAAGCGGAGCATGGTGTCTACGGCGACGCTGCCGTCGTCGGCGCGCCGTGACGTGCTCACCGACCAGCCGATGGGCTGGTCTTTCCACATCACGCTCCAGGCCACGGGAATCAGTCGGTTGTTCGAGGCGTAGAGAGCCTGATAGCCGGGCGGCGAGCCGGGCAGCAACGACGGCAGAATCTTGGCCACCACGAGCCACGTGGTGGTCAGACACCAAAACAAGATGATGATCGGCGCCAGCCAGGGGCGGTGCATCGGACGTTCACTGGATGGCGAGGATAAAACGGGGCGTCCCCCGGCAGCTCGTCAAATCGTAACCAATTTCGCACGGGCGGACGAGTTTCCGCCGCCTTGCAGAATGCTCATGAATGCCGTGATTGCCTCTCCGGGGGATCGGCCGTACACTGCTACTCCCGAAGGGTCGGGGTTTCGCAGAATTGAACGCTCTGATCATGACAAAGTCGCACGGCATCCCGGTTTCGTTCCATCAAGGCTGCCCGGTCTGCGGGCGGCTGCTGAACATCCGCGTGACGCTTCTCGGCAGGCGGGTCTATTGCCAGCACTGTGGCGGCGGGTTCATCGCGGCCGACCCGTCTGCGGGCCCCTCGGTGGCGGAGCGGTCACGTGATCGGCGGGTCGAGGACCTGATCGAGCGGGCCGAGGCGGCGCTGCAGCAGGCCGCCGAAGCGACCGAATCGGACACCGGCTGGGCCGACTGAGCGGCTTCGACGCGGCCGGGCTCGGCCGTCAGCAAGCCCGCGGCCAGGTGGTGGCGTCGAGGCTCGCGATCTCCGCGAGGCTTGCCCAGTAGCCTGGGAAGGTTTTGCCGACGCATGCCGGGTCGAGAATTCGCAGGCCGGGCACACGCAGGCCGGCGAGAGCGAGGCTCATTGCCATCCGATGGTCTTCGTAGGTCGCGACAGCCGCCGGGGCCAATGGGGCGGGCGTGATCTCGAGCCCGTCGGCCCGCTCGGCCACCTGAGCGCCGAGCCGGCGCAACTCCCGGGCCAGGTCGCCGATGCGGTCGGTCTCCTTGTCGCGAATGTGGGCCACGTTGCGGATCGTGGTGGGGCCGGCGGCGAAGAGCGCCACGACGGCGAGGGTCGGCACGGTGTCGCTGATCGCGTTCATGTCGATGTCGATGCCGCGGGCGGCGCGGCCGCGCACTCTCGTGGAGCCGCCGCCCGACTCGTCCCATGCCACCTCGCAGCCCATCCGCTCGAGCGCGTCGCAGAAGGCGATATCGCCCTGCATGCTCTGGCGCGAGAGGCCCGTCACGGTGACATCGCCGCCGGTGATCGCGGCCGCGGCGAAAAAATAGCTCGCCGCCGAGGCGTCCGGTTCGATCGCGTAGTCGCTGGCGGTGTAGCCGCCCGGCGGAATGCGCCACGTGCGCTCATCGACCGCCTCGCATGCCGCACCGAAGGCCGCCATCACGCGGCGGGTCATCTCCAGATAGGGCAGCGACACGAGACGCCCGGCAAATTCGATCTCGAGGCCGCGCGCCGCGCATGGAGCCGCGAGCGCGAGGCCGCTTGCGAACTGGCTCGACGTGCCGCCCGCCACCACGGCGCGCTCGCCCGTGATGCCCCGGGAGCGAATGGCCACCGGCGGGCAGCCTCCGGGGCTTTCGGCCACGGCGTCCACGCCCAGGCCGCGCAGGGCCTCGAGCAGATCGTCGATCGGCCGCTGCCGCATCCGCGGCGTGCCATCGAGCCGGTATGTGCCATGCCCCAGCGCGCAGACGGCCGAGAGAAATCGCATGGTCGTGCCGCTGGCTGCGCAGTCGATCCGGGCGCTGGCTGCCGGAAGCGAGCCCGCTACGCCGCTCACTTCGACGAGCCCTCGCGGCCAGTCGGTGGCCAGCCGGATGCCGAGGGCTTCGAGCCCGCCGGCCATCACGCGGGTGTCTTGGCTGTCGAGCACGCCGGAGAGCCGGCTTGTACCCCGGGCCAGGGCCGCGCAGACAAGAGCGCGATTCGTGATGCTCTTGGAGCCGGGCGGGCGGATCGTGCCGCACACGGGCCCGGGGCAGGGGGGCATGTCGAGGGCGGGAACGGCGGGCTGCATGGACTACAGTGTAGTCGAAGGCAGGGCCGCCGGAGCCCTCCCTGCAGGAGCGATCCCCGGAGCGACCACGCCCGTGCACTACGATCTCGCGCTGCCACCTGTCGTGCGGTTCGGCGCGGGCCGCGCGGCCGAGGTCGGGGAGGTCGTCGGCCTGCTCGGCCGCCGGGCCTGGCTCATTGGCGGCCGTCGCAGTCTGCTCGAATCGGCCGCGCGAAAAGCCCTCGAAGCGAGCCTCGCGGCGGCCGGCATCGAGCAGCGTGTGGTCGCAGTCTCCGCGGGCGAGCCGACCGTCGCAGAGGTCGCTGCGGCCCTGGCCGCGCTGCCGGCCGGCGACCGCGACGGCGCGGTCATCGTGGCGGTGGGAGGCGGCTCGGCGATCGATCTCGCCAAGGCCGTGGCCGCCCTCGCCACGAACGTCGATCCAGCAGCGGCCCCGGGCCACGATCTCGCCGCCGTGGTGACCGATCATCTCGAAGGGGTCGGCACACGATCGATCACCCGCTGGCCGCTGCCGGTCGTGGCGCTCCCCACCACGGCCGGCACGGGCGCCGAGGCGACCCGCAACGCCGTGATTTCCTGCCCGCGGCGTCGCTTCAAAAAGAGCATGCGCAGCCCGCTCATGGTGCCGCGGGCCGTGATCATCGATCCGGCGCTCGGAGCAGACTGTGACATGGCGACGACCGCCGCCGCCGGGCTCGACGCGATCACGCAACTGATCGAATCGTTCATCTGCCGATTCGCCCGGCCCGTGCCGCGGGCCCTCGTGCTCCAGGCTCTGCCGGGTGCCATCGCCGCGCTGCCGCGGCTGCTCGCCAGCCCCGCCGATCTCGATGCCCGGGCCGTGATGAGCCATGCGGCGTTCATCTCGGGAGTCGCTCTCACCAATTCCGGCCTCGGCATGGCTCACGGCGTGGCCGCGGCGCTCGGCATCGAGTGTGGCACGCCGCACGGCGTGGCCTGCGCCCTCATGCTGCCGGTGGCGATGCGGGTGAATGCCGTGGCTGCCGAGCGAGACCTGGCCATGCTCGAACGGGCGGTCGATCCGGAAGCGATCGGCGGCGACGACGCGGCGCTCGCGGCGGCCTTCGTGCGCCGGATCGAACGGCTGTGCCGGGAGACAGGCGTGCCACAGCGCCTCGCTGAGGTCGGCCTGGCCCGCGACCGCATCCCCTGGCTCGCCGAGAACTCCGGCGGCGCGAGCATGCGAGGCAATCCGGTGGACCTCGACCAACCGCGGCTCGAGCGAATCCTCGGAGAGATGTTTTGAGGTCCGGCTATGGGGCGGCCAGGAGGGGGTCGTCGAGGAGCGGCAGCAGCAGGGAGGCGTCGGCGCCGCGGGCGCTTGCCCGCTCCCACGAAGCCCGCGCCTGGTCGAGGTCGGGCTCCTCCTTCGTGGCGTGGTAGGCGCCGATGAAGAGGTCGTTGGCCGGCTTTTCGTCGAACCACCCCTTCACGATCGCCATGAGGATGCCGCCGGGAATCCGGTTGCGCGGGGTCGTGCGATTCTTGCCGGCGAAGCGGTAGATGAACTTTTCGTCGTCGATTTCCACCACGATGATCTTCTTGCCGTCGATGTCGAATTCCACGCCGGGCGTTACCGTGGCGAGGGCCTGGGTGCGGTAGTCGGCGAAGCCCTCGGCGAACGTGGTCAACTCGGTCCAGCGCTCCACCCGCTCGCGCGAGGCCTTTGTCTGGGCTGCAGCGGCAGCCGCTTTCGCCGTCGCTGTGGCGGCTGCGAAGTCCGAAGCGCGAAGCGACTCGGCGACCCTGCGCAACGCCGCCTCGATCTTCGTCGGATCTTCCGCGGGGGGCGGGGGCTCCGGTTCGGGGGCGGGCTCCGGTGGCGGCTCTGGTTGCGGCCGAGGCATGAGCTTTGGTTTCGGTGGTGGCTCGGGCTCGGGCTCTGACTGAGGCTGGGGTTCGGGTTCGGGTTTCGGTTGCGGGCGTGGCCTGCGCTGTGGCTCGATCGCGGGGGCTGGGCGTGTCTCCGGCTCAGGTTTTGGATCGGGCGCGGGGCGACGCTCCTCGGCCATCGCCACGGCGCTCGCGGGGCGATTGGCCGGGATTCGTGGCGGGCGAAATTTGTACCAGTAGAGCCCCCCGGCGGCCGCGGCGAGGCCCGCGATCAAGAGCAGCAGCACGCCTCCGCCGCTCGACTTCTTGCGATACGCCACCGGCCGCCGCATCTCGATGACCGGCGTCGGAGCACCATCGAAACCATCAGCCTCGGGGATCGGCAACGGCGGAGCAACGGCGCGTGGCACCGTGGGTACCGGCGGCACGCGCGGAACCATCGGCACGGCGGCGCGGTGGGATGAGGCCGCGCCGCCACCGGGCGGTGGCGGCATCGACAGCCGCTCCACGCCCGCGCTGCCCGCCCGCGGCGGGGCGGCGAGCTCCGTGAGTACGGCGTCGCGGGCCTCCTCGACCCGCTTCACGAGCGCATTGCGGGCGAGTTCAAAGGGCCCCGGCTCCACCGCCCTCAGCGTGGCGAGCCGGGCCTGCGCTGCCCGGCGCACGACCTCGGCGTCGGCTTCCCGCGCTGAAACGCCGAGCACGCGCCGCGGATCGACGAGATCGACGGCATCGATGCCGAGCCACTGCTTGCAGGGATCGAACGGGGCCGGAGGCATCTCTACCTCGAGGGGTGGGGTCTTGCCGGTCTTCCGGAGGATCGTGTCATGCCCGGCGCCAGATCGTCAATTCGGCGACCGAGTGCTGGTGCTTGCGGGCGGTCTCACGGATCACGAACGGGATGTCCTGGCGCTCGACCAGCGTGAAGGAGCCGGCGAGGGTGCGGGCGAGCCCCGCGACCGTGGAGAGCGGTTCGCCGTGCTCGCGCCGGCCGCCGAGCCACTTGGCTTTTTCCGTGTATTCCTCGAGCCAGGTGTAGGGCGAGGTGATGGCGAGATAGCCGCCACCGCGGATGCGGGCCGTGATCAATTCCAGGAACAGCGCGGGGTCGTAGAGGCGGTCGATGAGATTGCCGGCGAAGACGAGGTCGTAGTCGGTGAACAGCGGCTTGAGATTGCAGGCGTCGCCCTGGAGGAAGTTCACGCGATCGCTGACCCCCGCTACGCCAATTCTATCGAGCGAGATCGCCCGCGAGATGGCGAGCTCGCCTTCGGTTGGAATTTCGTAATGCACCTCGTCCGCCTGCTGCAGGCGCACTCCGGCCTGGATGAACCGGGCCGAGAAGTCGATCGCATCGACGTGCGCGAAGTGGCGGGCAAACTCGAGGGCCGAGCGGCCCACCGAGCAGCCGAGATCGAGGCAGCGGGTGCGGCGGTCGGCCGGCACGTGCGGGATCACGGCCTCGACGCAGGCCCGCGGAAAATTCGGCACGCCGAGCGGCGGCGCGGCATTGCCCTGCGCGGCATCGAAATAGTGAAACTCGAGATACTGGGCCACGAGTTGATCGGTCTCGTAGAGCCGTGAGCCCGCCGTCGCGGCCATGCTGCCCGGCTCCTCGACGATCGTCCGGAAGCCGGCGTGCTGGAAAAAATGACGCCGGAAGGCGTAGCGGGCGCTGGCGAGTGCCTCGTTGCCCGTCGAGATCCACGAGCCGCCCTTGATGAGATTGTGCCGGCCGTCGAACGTGGGGACTGAAAAGTCGTCGTAGAGCGGATGCACCTCGAAGCCCTTGAACGGCATGATCGGCGTCCGCGTCCACTGCCAGACATTGCCGACGATATCGCAGAAATCTCCCTGCGCAAATGCCGTCACGGGGCAGCTCGACGCGAAGTGTGCGAGGTTGATGTTGCCGGGGGCAACATCCCAGGCAGGCTGGTCACCAGGCACGGCGGCCCGGAGCGCCTGCCAATGGGCCTCCGTCGGCAGGGCGACGTGCTCGCCCGATCGGTGCGAGAGCCAGGCGCAGTAGGCCTGCGCCTCGAGGCAGTTCACCTCGACGGGCCAGTCGAGCGGCAGCGGGACCTCTTCGAGGAGGTTGCGCTGCACGAAGGTGCCGCCGCGTCGCCGCCAGAATTTCGGATGCTCGGCCCGCGTGTAGTGGAGCCAGCCGCGGCCCTCGTCGGTCCAGAGCGTGAGGTCGCGGTAGCCACCGTCGGCGATGAATTCCATGAACTCGGCGTTCGACACGAGCCGGCGGCCGGCCCGGAAGGCGGGCAGGGCCACATCGTCGGTGCCGTATTCGTTGTCCCAGCCGTAGGTCTCGTCGCTGGCCGCTTTGCCGAGCCGCACGGTCGTGGCCGCCACCGGCAGCCACTCGTTGGCCGGCGGCGTGCCGCGCGTCGGGCACGACGCCCACAGCCGGCGTTCCTCGGCCGCGAGCTCGCTGCCATGCCGCAATTCATCGAGCGGCATCAGCCGCATGATCACGCTCGATGTCTCGAGGTGGATGCGCTCGTGCTCGATGCCCATCAGAATCACCCACGCGGCAGAAGCCTGCGTGATCGGCAATGCGAGCGGCATCGAGCAGATGAAGGCATCCACCACCGCCCGCATCTCCCGGCGGTAGTCGCGCACGGCCCGCACAGAGGGCCAGTCGTAATGCGCCGAGTTCAGATCGTCCCACGACATCTCATCCACGCCGACGGCGAGCATCGATTCGAGCCGGGGATCGATCCGCGCGGAAATGAGCCGCCCGGCGATCAGCTTGTTGACATAGAACACCGCCGGATGGCCGTAATAAAAAATCAGCGGGTGGCGGAGGGGCTCGTGCCGCTCGTAATACGATTCATCGTCGCGAATGAGTGCGAACAGCCGTTCGTAGAGTTCGCAGGTCTGATGGAAGTAGCGGCGGATTTCTGCCCGCTTCGCCTCCGGATCGGCTCCGGTCAAGAGGGGCATGCGGGTCGGCACGAGCGGGTGGGCGAGGGCCGCGAAGGCGGCGGGCACGGCCGATGCCGAAGCCGACAGGCTGGCGACAGGATTCATGCAGCGTGATCTCAGGGCCGGGTCACGAAAATCTCCTCAACTTTACCACGCACGGCCAGCCCATCGAGCAGGTCGTGTGGAATCGATGAGGAGGCCCCCAGGAGCGAGCCCACGACGGCCCCACGGTGGCAGTTGTCGCCGCCGACGCGGGCGTTGGCCGCCACCCCGGCCGCGATGTCGCCCGCATGCCGCCAGGCCAGGAACAGGGCCGCGGGGAAGGCGTCGGGGATGTAGCAGGCCGAGGAGAGCAGGCCGCCGACCACCGCGTGGTCGGGCTCGCGTTCCCAGCGCTTCAGCTTCGCGGCCGAAATCCAGGCGGAGCCCTCCTCCAGGATCGTGCCACGGAGATCCTCGCCGCCGCAAATCTTCGCGAGCATACGGGCGAGGGCATCGGCCGCTTCGAGCACTTCGTCGTCTTTGTGGGTGAGGCTCACGTGGAGCCGCACGATCCGCCGCAGGTCGGGATGCTTTGGCCCGAGGGCGGCCACGAGGGCCGGCACGGGCACGAGGCCGCCGATGTGGACGTCGCGCACGCCGCAGCTGATCGGCTTGCGGCCCGACGCGAGGTTCGTGAAAAAGTGGCGGTGATACTCCTCGACGTAGGTGTCGCGGTGCATGCCCGGCGTGAGCATGAAGCTCACGTAGCGATCGAGCCAGGCCTCGGGGTCGTAGGCACCGAGGCTGCGGACGAGCGCCGCGAGCTCGACGGCGAGCTGGTAGTTGAGCGTGTTTTCGCCCGGCCGCAAAAACTGGTGGTAGTGGATGCCGCGCTGGCCCCAATACTTGGCCTGATCGTGAAGAATCTCTCCCTTCTCGTTGAGCGGCGTGTAGCTCGATCGCCAGAGGATGCTGTCGGCATGGGGGCTGCGAGGAGGCAGGTAGGTGGGCGGCTCGGGAGCGGCGAACTCCGGATAGTCGCGCATGAGTGCCCGCTGGTCGTAATACCAGTGCACGGGCATCGCCATGGCATCGGCCACGAGCGCGCCGAAGAAGGCCGGGAGGGCAGGGGTGGCAGAGGTCATGCGAGGATTCTCCTGAAAAAGTCGCGGACGCGGGGCACGTCGCAATGGTCGAACAGCTCGGCTGCCGCGCCATGGGCGAGCACGCGGCCCTCGCCGACGAACGCCACCTCGTCGGCCACGCGGCGGGCGAAGCCCATCTCGTGGGTCACGAGCACGAACTGTGTGCCGAGGGTCTTCAATTCGCCGATCATCTCGAGTACTTCGGCCGTCATCTCCGGATCGAGCGCCGAGGTCGGCTCGTCGAGAAACAGCCGGCGCGGCTGCACGACGAGCGCCCGCAGGATCGCGATCCGCTGCTTCTGGCCCCCCGAAAGCTCCGCGGGCCGCTTGTGCGCGTGCGCGGCGAGCTGAAACCGCTCGAGCGGCTCGCGCACGCGGTCGCGGGCGGCGGCGGGCGAGAGGCCATGCACGTGCACGAGCGGCAGCAGCAGGTTGTCGAGCGCCGAGAGATGCGGAAAGAGGTTGTAGGCCTGGAAGACCGTGCCCACGGTTTTGCGGTAGGCGCGGAGCGCCGCCTCGTCGCGGGGCAGAGGCTGCCCGTCGAACGCAATGCTGCCGGCCGTCGGCACGTCGAGCCCGGCGAGGATGCGCAGGAGTGTCGATTTACCGCCCCCGGAGGGGCCGACGAGCACGAGCGCCTGGATATCGCCCGTGGCGAGCGCGAGCCGGTCGAGCACGGCCGTGCCGTCGAACCGCTGCACGAGATCGCGCACATCGAGCTTCATGGTCAGGCCTCATATCGGATACGGGATTCGAGCCACCGCGACAGGCCCGAGAGCGGCAGTGTGAGCAGCAGATAGCCGGCCGCCAGCGGCAGGTAGCTCTCGAGCGTCGAATAGGTGAACGCGTTCACCTCCTGGGCGTTGAGCGTGAATTCGGAGATCGCGATCACGGAGAGCAGCGACGAATCCTTGATCAGCGACACGAGCTGGCCGGCGACCGGCGGCAGCACGAGCCGCATGGCCTGCGGCAGGATCACGAGCCGCAGCGTCTGCCAAGGCGTGAGCCCGATCGCCCGGGCGGAATCGCGCTGCGTGCGGGGAATCGCCGTCAGCCCGCCGCGGAAGATCTCGGCCATATAGGCGCCGCTGAACAGCGAGAGCACGAGCACGCCGACGACGAACCGATTCTCGATGCCGACGGCGCTCGCGATCACGTAGAAGCCGATGAGCAACTGTACGAGCAGCGGCGTCCCCCGGATCAGCTCCACATACACCCGGCCGACGGCCTCCACGAGCGGCCGCCGTGACGAGAGGCAGAGGGCCGCGACCGCCCCGATCATCGTGCTGGCCACGAGGGCTGCCAGGCTCAACGCGACCGTGGTGAGCCAGCCCTGCACGAACTTCTGCCGATACTCCCAGACCCCGGCCCAGTTCCAGGTGTAGTTCACCCGCGCGAACGCCACGGCGATCAGGGCCGCGAACGCGACGACGAC
>JAIXPT010000182.1 GCA_027486095.1 Planctomycetaceae bacterium
CGGCAGGAGCCCCTGAGCCTTACCCGCAACGCCTTCCAAGCATGCCTGTTCGTGCGCTCCTGAATGTGGTTCCCGAAGTATGAGGGCCGCGCGGCAACGCTACCGCGACGAAGCCTTGATCTTGATGTCTACGCCGGCCGGCAGGCTCAGCTTGTTGAGGGCCTCGATCGTCTTGGCCGTCGCCTGGACGATGTCGATCACGCGCTTGTGCGTGCGAATCTCGTATTGCTGCCGGGCCTTCTTGTCGATGTGCGGGCTGGAGAGCACCGTGTAGCGCTCGATCCGCGTGGGCAGCGGAATCGGGCCGTGCACCTCTGAATTCGTCCGCTTGGCCGTATCGACGATCTCCGCCGCGCTCTGATCGAGCACGGCATGGTCGTAGGCTTCCATGCGGATGCGGATGATCTCCTGAGTCGGACCGGCCACGGGGCAAACTCCAATTCTGGGCGGAAAAAGCTACGGAAATGGCTTTTTCGGCCGATTCCACGCGAGCCCTGGAAAATAAATATCGCGGCACACCGTGTCAACAACCCACAAAATCGCGGCCGAATACCCGGCCCGCGCTGATTACAGCCGCTTCAGCCGGATGTTGCGATACTCTGCCCACATGGGCTTGCCGGCGTGAAGTTGGAGCGCGAGCACCCCCTGCTGGAGCGCTTTCGCTGGGTCGGCATCGGTGAAATCGAGGATCAGCCGGCCGTTCAAGTAGTGCCGAATCCTGGTGCCTTCGGCCCGGATGACGACGTCGTTCCAGTCGTCGAGCTTCATGAGCTTCGTGAAGTCGTCTTGGTCGATGAGGATGCCGGTCACCTTCTTGCCCGTCTCCGGCTCCCACACAGCCTGTTCGCCGGCCTGGCAGATGCGCTGCCGCCCTCCGGCCCCGCCCCCTTCGTCGTAGATGAATCCCGACACGTTCGGCAGGGTGCGCTCGTTGCGGATTTCGTGCTGGTAGCCGCGCACCACCCACTTGTTTTTCGCCGTGTGATCGGTGATCCGCCGGGAGCGGTATTGGATGCCCGAGTTGTTCGTGGCGTTGCAGCGAACCGAGAGCCGCAGCTCGAAATCGCCCACGTCGCCCCCCTGCCAGACCAGAAACGTGTTTCCATTGGCCACGTTTTCCGGGGTCGTTTCGCCGTGGATCACGCCGTCGCGCACCGTCCAGAGCCGCGGATCACCATCCCAGCCGGTGAGATCGGTGCCGTTGAAGAGCACCTCCATGCCGTCCGGCACCGGAGGGGCTGCCGTGGGGGCCACCTCGGCGCGGCCCGCGGCCGCCATGCCCGCCACGACTCCGCACACGAGAAGATTGCCAAACACGCCGCGAACGCGCATCGCAGAGCTCCAAGAAAGGGGGAAAGATCGTCATCTTGAGGGTAGCATATCGAAGCAGCCATGAGGACCATCGCGTGAATTCCCACCAGCGCTTCCGACCGCCGGCAGGCTGGCCATTTTGGGTCGCGCATGCCTGCTTCTGGGCGCTCATGTTCGCCGCCGCGATGGTCGTGATCCGGGCGTTCAAGCCGGCCCTGCCCGATGCCGGGTGGTTTGTCGGCACCCGCGTGATGGCCGCGTTCGCGATCACGGCACTGGTGCGCATGGCCGCGAAGAATTCGCCGCTGCTCGAGCGGCTCGGCATCTCGAAGACCGGGCTCATGGTGGGGGGGCCACTGGCCGGGGCAGTGACGATGACGCTGGGCTTTGCCGCAGCAGACGCCTGCGTGGGGGGGCTTCCCCTCACGCTCCCAGGGCCCGCCGACGCCCCCAATAGGCTCGGCATCGCGGCCCACATGGTCCTCAATCTGATCATGCTCGGCAGTTGGTCGGCGGCCTATTTCGGATCGCACCTCGTGCGCGATCAGCAGGCAGCGGAGCTGCGGGCGTTCGAGGCCGAAACGCTCGCGGCCCGCAACGAACTCCACCACCTCCAGGCCCAGATCAGCCCCCACTTTCTCTTCAACTCGCTGAATACGATCCTGGCCTGCAAGCAGTCTCCCGACGACATTGAAACGGTCACGCAGGCGCTCGCCAAATACCTGCGGTTTCTGCTCCGACCCACGGCCACGCTGGAGCCGCTCGCGCGGGAAATGGACGCCCTTCAGGACTACCTCACGATCCAGTCGTTCCGATTCGGCGACGGGCTCATCTGCCGAATCGACTGCGACACCGACATTCGCCGCATTCCCGTGCTGCCGGTGATGATCCAGCCCCTCGTGGAAAACGCGCTCAAATACGGCCGCCGCGCCGATGGCGAGCCCCTCGAAGTCGCGGTGCGGGCCCGCCGCGATGGCGCGACGCTGCTCATTGAAGTCGCCAACACGGGCCGCTGGGCCGAGCCACACGAGGCCGCCTCGACGAACACCGGCCTGCACACGCTGCGGCGGAGGCTGCTGATCCACGGCGGCCCCGAGGCGACCGTCACCGCGTCGGAATCCGCTGGCTGGGTGCGGGTGGTGATCTGCATTCCACTCTCCGCCGAATATGCTGTGCCGCAGACCTCGACCCACACACCGGAGCTGCGGGAGATTGCGGGATGATCACGGCCCTGCTCGTTGACGACGAACCCAAGGCGATCGATCGGCTCGCCGAGATGCTCGAAGCGTTCGACACCGTGGACGTGATCGGCCGTGCCCGCAGTGTGGCCGAGGCCGAGCGCTTCTTGAGAGGACGGGCTCCGGATGTGGTGTTTCTCGATATCACGATGCCCGACCGCCTCGGCGTGGACCTGCTCGGCAGCATTTCGCCCGGCACGGCCGTCGTGTTCGTGACGGCCCGCGAGGGCTACGCCATCGACGCTTTTCGGGCCGGCGCCATCGACTATGTGCTCAAGCCATTCGATCACGACCGCCTCGCCATCACCGTGGGGCGGCTCGAGCAACGCCTCGCCGTCGATCCAGGCCGGGCCCCTGTCGATTCAGTGGCCGAAGAGCTCGCCGGCGATCGCACGAAGGCCCGCGACATCTCGGGCGACGAGGGGCAGGCCGTGCGGCTGGCGAGCGGCCGGGGCAACGGCTTCGTGTTGGTGCCCTACGCCGACATCGCCTGGATCGAAGCGGTCCAAAACTACACGCGCGTGCAGATCATCGGTGAACAGCCGACAGTGGTGCGTCGCACGATGCAAGAGTGGGAGGCGCTCCTGCCCCCGGCCTTCGTCCGCATCAGTCGCTCGCTGATCGTGCAGATTCCGAAGATTCGCTCCACCCAGTGGCAGTCGCGCGACCAGATGCTCGTGTTTTTCGGTGGGCTCGACGAGCCCCTTCCCATCGGCCGCACGCCGATGGCCCGCCTCAAGGAGCTCCTCGCGTCTCCCTGACATGCCCGCCCGTGGCGATGCCCGCCGCCACCACCTCGAACACGACGCCCCAGCACGCCAGGCCGACACACGCATAGCCCGTGAGGGCGAGGGCCACGAGGCGGGCGAGCGCGAACGCCGGCCCGCGATGGACGGTGGCGGCCTCCCTGCCGCCCGCAGCATCCGTGCCGTAGAAGGCAGCGATCAAGCCGACGGCAGCCACCGCTGCGATGGCGGCAAGGCCCACCAGCCATACACCCGCTCCGGCGCGAGTGCGGCGCTCCAGCCGCGCCACGATCTCAGGCGCCGAGCCGAGGCGAGCGGCCGACGCCGCGAGATCCCGCAAGGCCAGCAGCGTCCCGCCAAACCAGACGAGCCCGGTCCCGGCGACGATCACCCACGCCGGAGCCACGATCCAGCCGCCGAGCATGGCCGCGAGCAACACGAAGCCAGCCGCCGCCGCCGTGCCATGCACGCCCGCCTGACGGCCGGCACCGCGCGGATCACGGGCATCGAGAAGACGCGGCACGGAGGCAAAAAGCACCGCTGCCAGGGCGACAGAGGCTGCCACCGCCAGGTAAGCCGGCGATGCCAGGGCCGGGATTCGGGCTGCCCACGCGCTCGGCAGGCTTTCGATCGCGACCAGCATCAACACCACCGGGATGCCGAGCCGCACCGTCGCTCGCACCCAACCCAGACAGTGGCCGATCTCCGGGGCGACATCGGCAGGGATCAACGCGGGATGTTCAGGCAAGGCAGTGCGCATCGTGGTGGGCACGGCCCGGAGCAAGCAGCCGTGGGTTCCCATCCTGTCTGGCACGACGCCGCGTGCACATCCCTAGGAACCGGTACCGGCCGGGAAATTTTTTGCCGCAGCCCACGGCGCCGCACTCGCGCTCGTGATGCGCTCCAACGTGCGGGAACCTCGTCACACGAACGAGTCGGCCGTGTCGGCCGGGGCCGGGCCGTATTTGAGCGGGGCCATCGTGAAGCTCGCCCGCCCCTGGCTCACGCTCCGCACCGCGGCCGAATAGCCAAACATGCTCGCCAGCGGCGCCTCGGCGGTGAGCACGTTCACGCCGCCGCGGATCTCCGTAGCCGTGATGATCGCCCGCCGCTGCTGCAGATCATTGATCACGTCGCCGAGATGCTCCTCGGGCACGCTCACCTCCACCCGCATTACGGGCTCGAGGAGGACGGTGCCGGCGGCCTCGAGCATTCGGTCGATCGCCTCGGCCGCCGCCATCCGGATCGCCACGTCGCTCGGAGGCGGATCGGGGATCGAGCTCTCGAGCACCGTGATCTTCACGCCCCACAGTGGGCAGCCCTTGAGCCCGCCGCGCTCGGCGCTCTCGCGGACCGACTGCGTCATGAGCGCCGCCAGGGCCGCGAGCGACTCGCTCTCCGGAAACCACCCCTGCTCCACGATCGGCGGCGCCTGCTCGGCGATCGGCTCGGCCCGCAGCGTGACGGTGGCCACGAGCGTCTGCCCGCCCACTTGGCGATTGATGTCGCCCTTCACCGTCACAGCCTTGCCGAGCGTTTCCTTGTAGCTCACGCGCGGCTTGTGCACGCGGCACTTCAAGTTGAAATCCCGCTCCAGGCGATGGCGGATCACCTCCAGATGCAGCTCGCCCATCCCGGAGATCAGGGTCTGCCCCGTCTCCTCGCTCTCGACCGCGCGAAACGTGGGATCTTGCCGCTTCATCATCTCGAGCACGTCGGCGAGCTTTTTGCGCTCGAGGCTCGTGTCGGGCTCGATCGCCATCGAGATCACCGTCTCGGGAAACTGGATGCTTTCGAGCAGGATCGGCGCCGCAGCGTCGCAGAGCGTGTCGCCGGTGACGCTCGCCCGCGGGCCGATCACGCCCACGATGTCGCCGGCATAGGCCTCGTCGATCTGCTCGCGGCGGTCGGCCTGCACGTGCCAGAGCTGGGCGATGTTTTCTTTTTTCTGCCGGAGCGGATTCCAGGCCCGGCTGCCGGCGGCGAGCGTGCCCGAATAGACGCGCACGAAATACAGGTCGCCGTGCTTCTCGGCGATGATCTTGAACACGAGGCCCGAGAACGGCGCCTTGGGATCGGGCTTGCGGACCACGGGCACCGGCGGCCCCTTCTTGGCATCGAGCTTCACAGGATCGAGCCCCTCGACGGGCGGCACGTCGGCGGGGCTCGGGAGATAGGCGGCGATCGCGTCGAGCACCGGCTGCACGCCGATGCAGTCGAGGGCCGAGCCGGCGAGGATCGGCACCACGCGCCGCGCGATCGTGGCCTCACGGATCGCCTTCCGCATCAGCTCCGGCGGGATCGGGGCCTCACTCATGGCGAGTTCGGCGATCTCGTCGGAGAAGTCGAAGAGCGTGGAGACGAGCTGCTCGCGGTATTCAGCGGCCGTATCGGCGAGCTCGGCGGGGATCGGCGACTTCGTGATCGCGGTCAGCGCCGCCCCGCCGGCGAGGGCCTCGTCTTTGGGCGGAAACGTGAGCAGCTGCATTTCGACGAGATCGACGATCCCGCGGAAGGGGTCCTTCACATGCGGCGGCCCGAGCCCCAAGGGCACGTGGAGCACGAGCGGCTTCGCCCCGAGCCGCTTCTCGATCTGGTCGATCGTGCCGAAGAAGTCGGCCCCCTCGCGGTCGAGCTTGTTCACGAGCGCGAGCCGGGGCACGCCGTATCTGTCGGCCTGCCGCCACACCGTCTCGCTCTGGGCCTCCACGCCCTCGCGGGCCGAGAACACGACCACGGCCCCGTCGAGCACCCGCAGGCTCCGCTCCACCTCGGCCGTGAAATCCACGTGGCCGGGCGTGTCGATCAGGTTGACCGTGACGTCTTTCCATTGAAACGACACGGCCGCCGAGTAGATCGTGATCCCCCGCTCCTGCTCCTCGGGGTCGAAGTCGGTGATCGTGGTGCCGCGATCGACTTCGCCGAGGCGGTGGCTCGTCTTCGTGTAGAAGAGCAGCCGCTCGGTGAGCGTGGTCTTGCCGGCATCGATGTGGGCCACGATGCCGATGTTGCGGATGTTTTCGAGATTGCGTGGCATGCGGGTCTGCGAGCGGGGCGGAAAGACCCGAGATCATTCCCGCCCCCGGCCGCGTTGTCTACCCATCGGCCACGGCGCGGTCGAGAACGAGCGGCGCGGCCGCACGACGCGGGCTCACGTGGGCGGAAGCATCTGTCGCAGTTCCGCCACGAGCTTCTCTGCATCATCCACGACCGCTCGGCCGGTCTCGGCATCCAATGCAAACAGGGCGGTATACACAGACTTCGTTCGCAGTTCCGCGAGCCGATCGAAGACGCTCCCCCATCGACGCTCGAGGCGGCCCGTCTGGATCAGTCGCTCGTGCAGGGCGGACCGAAGCGCCGAGTGGCGTTTCAGCGTCAGCCCCTCTTGCAGAAAGATGGCCGTAAGGAGATGGAAGCAGGCGTAGTAGGCGTGATCGGCCGCCAGTTGCGGCACGCCGGCATCGAGCTCACGTTCAGCCGCTGCCAGGCGAACCCGGGCCCGCTCGACCGACCAGGCGATCACGTCAGCGCGAGCTTCATCCGGGCTCATCGTGGCAGAGGCTCCGGCTGCCCAGCCTGCCGGCTGCTGGACGGCAGCGGCACGTCCACGCCATCGCGGTCAATCTCCTCGCGGATGCCGAGCACCTGGTAGACGCCGTGATACCACTCGTCGGCGGAAAGCCGCAGCGGGCTGATGATGCAGTGGTGCCGATGCTGCACAGGCTGCAAGAGATCGACAACCTGAAAGCCCTCGGCCACGGTCAGCGGCCTCGCCGTGAGGATCAAAAGGTCGATGTCGCTATCGGGCCGGTCGTCGCCCCGGGCTTTCGAGCCGTAGAGAACCACGCGTTCTACCGGCAGATGATCGGCGAGAGCCTGCACCGCCTCCAATACGGCCGCGCGGTCGTTGCCAGCCAAGGGTAGACTTGAAAAGTCGGCGACGATGGGCATGGCAGACACTCGGCCGAAGTTTGAGCGAGGATTCACGCACCCAGAACACTTGTTCAGTGTACCGATGCGTCGGTTCCGAGGTCAACCAATTGCCGCCCCCGCGGGACGCGGGACGCCGCTCACCGGCTTCGCCGCCGGAGCATCGTCCACCCGAGGGCAGCGAGGCCGCCCGTCGCGGCGAGGCCGAGCGACGCGGGCTCCGGCACGGCGGTGATCGCGACGAACTTGCTGTCCGGCAGGTAGTCGCCAGTGAAGTTATCCAGACCGGCCGGCGAAGTGCGGCCGTAGGCGATCTCCCACTCTTGGCTGCCGACGGTGAACCGGCTGCCGTCGGCGAGCACGGTGCTGCCGAAGGTGAACACCCCCCCGTTCCAAGGGCCGGAGTAGTTGATGAGGGCGAAAATCGTCGTGTTCTCGATGAACGGCTGCGGCGCGCCCGCCAGGTCGGCGAACGTGATGAGCGCGCCCGAGGTGATCGTGAGGTTGCCGTTCACCACCAGCAGGTCGGCGGCGGCGGCCAGGCTCGCGGGATTCGTCGAGTAGTATTCGTAGTCGAATGTCGATCCGCCCGCGAAGGTCGTCGCGCCGCCGGTGTAGCGGAGCGTGCCCGAGTCGCCCGACGGAGCGTCGAAGTCGAAATGGCCCGAGCCGAGCTGGTTGAAGTCGCTGAACTGGAGTGTGCCGGCATAGACCGCCGTCCACTCGTTGGAACTGGTCGTCGCCGGAGAACGTCACCGTGCCCGACGTGTTCGCCCCGCCGATGATCCGCTGGCCGGACGAACCACCTTTGATCTCGACCTGCCGGCTGAAACACCACGGCGTAGGTCGTGTAAGGATTGAGCGTATCACTGACGTTGTATGTGGGGGTCTCGTCGGCATACGTGCCGAAGAACTGATTGGTTGCGATCGTGTGGACCCAGTCACGGGGTTTTTGATCGCCGTCGGTCGAGAAGAGCCAGACTTCGAGCGTTCCGGCCGTAGAGTGATTGTTGTCCTGGTTGGCGTTGCGAACCCTGAGGCTCACGTTGTCGAGGTTCATCCGCAACCCGCCGGTGGTGAAGGTCTCGGCGAGCCGGTTGCTCGCCGCCCCAAGCTGCCAGGGGCCATCGCCGTCCAGTTTGTACAGCTCGACGGCCCAGGCTGCGGGGGGCGGCAGGACCGTGGCCATGAACATCAACCCGATCCCAAGGCAGACGGTGGCACGCCGGAGGCAAGCGGCGGACCCCGCGATGCCGGGCCGGCGGGGCAGCGAGGCGCGGCCGCGTGTGCAGGAGGCTGGCATCGTGCTCATCGTCAGGTACTCCGGTATCTCCGGATTGCAGGCGGTCACGAAAAAAGAACGCGCACCGAGTCAGCCGCGCTCGTGCCGACAAGCCGAGCTGGCCGGCGCCCGCGTGGCTGACCCACGCATCGTGTGTCGAATCCGCCGGCGGTGCAAACGTTTCGGACCGCAAAAGTGACGAATCGGGCGCGAGTAGGGACGAATCGACCACGGCCGGATTTTTCTGGGACAAATCCGGCACGCGCTGGGACGAATCGGGCGCGGGCCGCCAAGCAGTCAGCGCCCGAAAGTGACGAATCGGTGGCCAGGGATCGCGGCGGTATACTTACGTATGATGTTCAGGAATCAGGAATCATCGTGCGCGCCGCCAGCCCCAAGCGATTCATCGGATGAGGATCGGGCCGCGTGGCCGGTCTGGTGCGGACGCGTCGGCGACCCGGAGCCCAAGGCCGACTACTCTTCGCTCACGCCGTCCGAGCGTGTCGAGCTCTGCTGGGAAGTGACGAAGCAAGCCTGGGCACTGACGGGAGCCGTGCTGGATGAATCCGCATTTCGTCGAGATTTTGCGAGCGTTTCGCGACGAGGGCGTTGAGCACCTCGTGATCGGTGCCCACGCTCTCGCCGTTCACGGGCACGTGCGGGCCACGCTCGACATCGATCTCTGGGTGCGTCCGACCCGCGACAATGCCCTCCGCACGTGGCGGGCGCTCGAGCGGTTTCGCGCTCCCTGTCGAAGATGAAACTCGACGACTTCGCGGAGCCGGAGGTGCTGTATCAGATCGGAATGCCGCCGAGCCGGATCGACATCATGACGAGCGTCACGGGGCTGGATTTCGACGCCGCGTGGCCCAATCGGGTGATGGCCACATTTGGCGATGTCGAAGCCCCGGTGCTTGGCCTCGACGACATGCGGACAGCGAAGCGAGCTGCGGGCCGGCTGAAGGATTTGGCCGACCTCGAAGAGTTGGGCTAACCGCCGCAGGCTCCTTGGATTTTTCGCGTTACGCCATCGCGCGCGCCGGCGGAGCATCGGCACCAGCAACCCTGACAGACCTATACCGAGCAGCAGAAATGTCGAGGGCTCGGGAACGATCGACACCTGCAGGCCCACGGCGTTGCCACTGGAAAGGTTGTTGCCCACCTGGAACTGAACGACGTCGCCGGCGGTGTACGCCTTGGAGAAGCTGAACGACTGGACGGCGTCATTGGCCAAGACCGTGCGGGAAAGAGGAGCCGTGCCACCACGGCTGTCCGTGATGGCCACGACGGCGCTCTGGCTCGGCGAATTCCCAGAGACGAAGAGCCCGGAGAAGTCGTAGAGCCTCGTGGCGGGAGCCGTCCACGTCAGCACCGACGCGATGCCTTCCCCGCTGGGCGAGGACGTGCCAGACAAATAGGCCGATTGCATCCAGATCAGGTTGGCCAAATTGGAGCCGCCCGGGCCATTGCCCAGCCCCGGAGCGCCGGCAAACCAGGGCGTGGGATAGCTGCCCAAGCTGGAGTGGGGAACGGTTCCCACGCCCGTCCCATTCCAGTCGACATTGTCGACATAGCGAGCGAACCCAGCCCCGCCGGTGTCATCCCAGTAGGACTGGCTGCGGACGGTCCCTGAAACACCCAACGGGTTGACCGACGAGAACCTGTAGAGCTGGCCCGTCGACAAATAGGTTCCGATGTTGCTCGGAAACCCGCCGACGCCGTTAACGTTCCCCATGTATTGCCCCCAGACCGCACCCGTGGCCGATGGGGAGGTTGCTCCACCCCATCCTGCCGCCGTGGGGGAGAGATAGAAGTCGTTGTAAGCGTTCCAGCTGGTCTGCGCCCGAGCGGGCGCGGGGACCGTGACGGCGGCAACCGCGGCAGCGGCGAAACAGACCATGAGCGTTCGCGATTCCTGGCAGACGAATCGACTCATGACGTTGTCTCCATTGGCTGAGACGCCCGCGAGCCGACCGCACGCACGGCGTGGCGCTTCCTGCGCCGCCACATCGAGTACCCGCCGCAGGCGATTCCCGCGAGGGCCATGGCGATCGTCGAGGGTTCGGGCACGATCGCCTCGACCCGCAGGAGCCCCCGTTCCGTTCCCTGGTAGAGCACGCCCGAGGGGCTGATCATGCTCACCATCTGGAGCGGGTTGTCGCCGGACGCGGAGCCGTAGGGCGTGCTGCTCACGAGCTGGCCCGTGAGGGGGTCCACCGTGATCAGACTGTAGGTGCCGGACAAGAGTCCCACGGTGTAGATCAGGTTGTCGGCAAGCGACAGCCTTGGCTCGGCGGCCGAGGCGATGGATTGGGTCTGCCACGTGGTGGCGAGGCCGCTGCCGCCCGGCAGCACGTCGACCCGCTGCATGCCCCCCACGAACGGCGCCGAGGCGGGAATGCTCGTGCCGCTCTCCGCCGACGCCGGATACTGGTAGCCGTAGGTGCTCGGGTAGTAAATGCTGGTGCCGACGGCGATCGCCGCGTCCTCGTTGCCGCTGTTGGTGCCCGAAATGAGAAACGGCACCGAGCCCACCAGGCTCCCGGACGTGGCGGAGTAGACGAGGATATTCTCCTGCGGGGCGGCGTTGTCGGTGATCGTGAGGTAGTCGTAGCCGGTGGTGGGCCCGAAAAACACCGGCGTCGCGCCGGTGCCCCAGCTCAGCTGGCCGGGCTTACGGGCCGGGCCACGGTCGTAGGCCTGCCGCCAGAGTTGTTCGGGGCCGCTCGAGCCCGACTGAAAGAGATACAGGGCCGACGTCGACGCCACGGCCACGCCGGTGGGCGACGACGAAATGCTGTTGGCCACCTGTTCGCCGGCGGGCAGCGTGAAGGCCGACGTCTGGTTCGAGGCGGGGTCGTAGTAGCCGACGACCGCGCCGGAGGTGCCGGATGTGCCCTGGGCGGTCGCGAACCAGACGCGGCCCTGATAATCGGGCACGAGGCCGACGACGTCGGGATACCCGATCTGCACCGACGAATCGACCGTGAGCGTCCACGTGCCGTTCTGCTGGGTGTGGGAGATCCGCTGCAAATCGCCGTTGGCGTTCACCAGCACCAGTCGGTCATCGTTGTCGAGGTAGGAATAGATACCGCCGGCCAGATCGCTGGTGGTCGACTTGACGAGCTTCATGGTCGCCAGCGACTCGAGCGTGGTCGGGTTCAGCAGATAGACATACGGCGTCTGATCGGACCACTTGGTGGCGACCGACACGATCAGGCCGTCGGTGCCCATCAGGATCGTCGGGAAGACGGCGTCGAAGTTCTGATTCAGGATCGAGACGGAGCCCGATCCGGGACCGGGGCTTGTGGTGGCGTTGGACGACGCCGCATTGGCGTGCATCGTGGCCGTGCCGGGCGGCCCCATGTAGGCATTCGCAGGCGGCAGCGTCTGGCCTGAGGCTTCAACCGCGGCGAGGACCGCCCAGGTGCACGCGCCGAAGAGCGTGGCGTCGAATCGTGTGGATTTGCCCATGATGAACGAACTCACCCGAAGAGCACCGGTCCGCACCTTTTCCCCTTCCGCCGCCGCCACATCGTGAATCCGCCGCAGGCGAGTCCCGCGAGGGCCATGGCGATCGTCGCGGGTTCGGGGACGGCGACGACGAGGTCGCCCGTCGCGGGGGTGAACGTGAGCTTCTGCTCGCTCGTCGTCAGCGACCACAAGCCACTCGCGAGCGTCCAGGTGCCCGCGTAGAAGCCCGTCGATGTCACGCTCGTGAAGTTGCCCGACGGCGTGCCTGGGAAACTGAAGAGATCGAACGTCGTGCTGTTGGCGAAGGCGGAACCATTGCCGAATGCGAGCGACAGGGCGCCGCCGTACGACAGGCCGTCGGCGGTGGTGACGTTCACGCCGTCATACTGCGTGCCCCGCGCCGTGCCGTCGATCTGGAAGAGCGACGTGCTCGAGCCGCCGAGGAGGACCGACGCCGCCGTGAACACGCCCGGGCTGTTGCCCGGCGAGAGTGTGCCGTTCACCGTCACGGCCCCGCCCGTCGTGCCCGACCCGCCGAGCGTGGCCCCGGCAGCCACCGCGATGGCACCGGTCGCCGCCGACTGATTGCCGTTGATGAGCAGCGTGCCTGCATCGACGCTCGTCGCGCCCGCGTAGGAGTTGGCGGCGGCGAGCGTGAGCTTGCCTGGGCCGGCCCAGGCAAGTCCACCTGCTCCCGACAGGACGCCAGGGAGGACCGCGTCGAAGTTGTTGCTATCGAACGCCAGCACGAAACTACCACTGCCGACCGTGGTAAACTGATTCACTTGGTAGGTCCGGCCGTCGGAAGTGTAACTGGATTCAGAGCCGCCAGAGGCGGAGTCTGGGCCCGCATACCGCAGAACCACGACGCCCGAGCCACCGGCGCCACCGTTTTTCGCGGAACCGTCGAAACCCGAGCCACCACCACCGCCGCCGAGGCCGTTCGTGCCGGCAGAGCCGTTGCCCAGGATGGACCCATCGCCACCGCCGCCAAGACCGCCCGTGCCCGCAGTACCTCGCGTTTGGCCACCGCCGCCGCCGCCGCCGCCGTAGTACACCGAAGAGCCGGTGATGAAACTCTCGCGGCCGATGCCGCCATTGCCCGAGGCGTCGAGTGTCGCATCCTGGCCGGCGCCCCCCGCGCCGCCGCCGCCGCCGCCGGGATAAGCTGCCGATCCGGATGTCACGGCGTAACCGCGGCCACCGTCGAAGCCCTGGCCTCCGTAGATCGCGGTTCCCGACGCGAAATACGTTCCTTCGGGAACGCCACCGCCCGAATCGCTACCGCCGCCCGAGGCGCCGTTGCTGACCGCAGCCCCTCTGCCACCTCCCGCCCCGCCACCGTAGGCCGTCGTACCGCCGAAGGTCGTGTTGCCGCCTGCCGTGCCGATACCGGCACTATTTGCAGTACCCCCACTTCCCGTGGTCAAGGTGCTCGTGGAACTGATGTTGAGTTGCAGGCTGCCGGCGACGACACCACCGCCACCACCGCCGCCGCCCGACGATCCACCGCTACCGCCGCCACCACCACCGACGAGCAGATAGTCCACGAAGAACCCAGGGCTGAGCGTGACGGTGCCGCTCAAGGTCGAGTTGCCACCGTTGAAGGCCGTGCCGGTACCGTTGACGGTGTACGCGCCGCTCAGCGTGCCGGGGAGCGATTGAGCACGCGCGGTCGTCAGGCCGGACGCTGCCACGGCGCCGACGAGGAGGGCGTTCCAGAACGAGGGGATTGATCGGTTCATTTGCAAAATCCCTTGTTCGAGTTTGTTTTCATCGGTGTTCTTTTCGTGGTGCGGCTGGCGTGTCCACACGGCTACTGCTCGCATGGTGGGTCGAATCCGCCTCGCGTGCAAGCGTTCAGGACCGCAAAAGTGACGAATCGACCACGGCCTGGGACGAATCGACCACGCGGCCGATCCATCTGGGACGAATCGGGCACGGACAGGGACGAATCGGGCGCGCCGGCCGAACAGGCTTGATGCCCCGCCAGCGGTCAGGGGGTGAAAACGTCGAGCCGGGATCCGGCCAGGCCGATCGCGCGGGCGCGGGCCGAGAGTTCGTCGAGGGCTTGTGCACCGGTGTCGCCGAGATCGAGCGTCCAGTCGTTGACATAGAGATCGACATGCTGCATGAGCACGCGATCGTCAAGCTCCTGGGCGTGCTGGCGCATCGTGGGGAGTGCGGCGGCGGGATCGCGCAGGGCGAGCGTGAGCGAGTCGCGGATCACCCCCTGCACCGCACGAATCGTCGCCGCGGGCAGCCGGCGGCTGGCCACGATCCCGCCAAGCGGCAGCGGGCAGCCGGTGGCCGTCTCCCAGCGGGTGCCGAGGTCTTCGACGAGCGCGAGGCCATGCGCCTCCCACGTGAACCGGCCCTCGTGGATGCACACGCCGAAGTCAGCCGTGCGGGCTTCGAGCCGCGGCATGATCTCGGAAAACACGACGTGCTCGACGCGGGTGCTCCGCGGATAAAAAAGATCGAAGAGGAGCGCCGCCGTCGTGTGTTTGCCGGGGCAGAGCGTGAGCTGGCCTGAATGCGTCGGCTGGGTGCCCGGCGTCGGCCGTGTAGCTGGCTCGGCCGCAAGCAGGAGCGGGCCCACGCCAAAGCCCAGGGCCGAGCCGCTGGGGAGCACGACCACGCTTTCGGCTGCCAGGAGCGCCGCATGAAAGCTCGCCTTGCACACGTCGAAGTCGGCCGCGAGCAGCCGCTCGTTGAGCGTCTCGACGTCGAGCAGCTCGACCTGGAAGTCGAGCCCCCGCCAGTCCACCGCCCGCGTGAGCAGCCCGTGGAAGGCAAACGTGTCGTTGGGGCAGGTGGAGATGCCGAGGCGGATTGGCTGCGTCACGAGCGGACTCCGAGAATCGCGGCGGCGAGCGATGCCGCCGCGCGGCAGGCGGCGTCGATCTGCCAGCGGGAGTGATCGCGATCACCGGCGGTGTTGGAGATGCCGCGGACGATGTCGAGCGGAATTCCGGCGAGCCGGCAGGCCGCGGCCACCGCGAAGCCCTCCATGTCTTCGGCCGTCGCGCCAGGGAAGAGCCGCAGCCGCGCGATCACATCGGTCTCGCAGGCCGAAGCCGCGCAGGCGGTGAGCAGGAGGCCGGCCTGCTCGGAGCCAGCATCGCCGCCACTCGAGCAGGGCAGCACGTCGCCAATCCGCGTCGCCGAATCGCGCGCGTCACCAGGCCACTGCGGCCAGCCCAGCGATTCCGCGGGCGTAAACGCGTCGCCCGACCCAGCGCCGACGCCATGGCAGGCCACCCGTTCAAACGCATACGCCTCCCCGATCGCGAGCCGATCCGAGAGGCGGCCAGCGATGCCCACGAGCAGCACCCGCGGCGGCCGGTGCTCGGCGATCAGGCCCGCCGTGCGGGCCGCCGCCACCACGGGCCCGAAGCCGCAGAGTTCGACACGAGCACGGCCACCCCAAGCGGTCTCGAGCGCCGGCTCGATGAGCGTGCGTTCCCGTTCGGTGGGCACGAGGATGAGAGGCTGCGGCATGCCGATGAATCCGAGGCGGGGAGGACGGTTGCCCCTCCATCATAGGCTCACCCGTGCCGCGGGCTCAGCGCTGCACGAGCTCCTTCAGCCGCGTCGTGCCGGCGCGGCCCAGGGGCAGCGGCGCCTCGACGCCGTGAAAGTGCACGAGCGTCTGCAGCCGCGACTGCCACTGTGTCATCCGGATCGCCGCGATCTGGATGATCAACGAGCGGCTGATCCGCCCGAATGCCGCGGCCGGCAGGATCGACTCCCATTCCGCCATCGTGCGGCGAACCATGCCTGGCGGGCGATCGCGGAGCTGCACGCGGGTGTAGTTGCGCACCCCCTCCACCCAGGCGATGTCGGCAAGCGCCACGGCCTGGCTGCTGCGTTCGCCGGCGAAGGTGAGCTGCACCTTGCCTGCCGAGGCGGTGAGCGGGCCTTCGCTCGTGTCGGCCGGCTGTTCGACCTCGCCGTCGGCCTGCCGCGCCGCCGGGGCCCAGGCCCCGATCCGCTCGATCGTGAGCGCAAGCCGGTCGCGATCCGCAGGCTTGAGCACGTAGTCGATGGCCCCCGCACGAAACGCCTCGACGGCCCGGTCGGGATGCGCCGTCACGAACACGATCCGGGTCGTGGGCGGCACGCTCGGCACGAGCTCGAAGCCCAGTCGGCCGGGCATGTCGATGTCGAGAAACACCACGTCGGGCGTGCGGCCCGCAAGAAACCGCTCGGCATCGCCCACGTCGCGGGCCGTGCCGATCACCTCCACCTCGGGAAACGTCTCGAGCAGATCGGCGAGCGACTTCACGGCCCGCGGCTCGTCGTCCACCACAAGCGCCCGGATCATGCGCTGCCTCCCCGCATCGTTTCTGCCACCTGATCGATCGGCGCCCCCGGCGCCGGGATGCGGATCATGACGCGCACCCAGCCGTCTTCTTCACAGTGGCTCACCGTGCATGCCGGGCCTGCGAGGAGCTGCAGCCGGCGCTCGAGCGAGTGCAGCCCCGTGCCTGTGGACTGCCTGCCGCCCGGAGCCACCCAGCGGCCGGTGTTCGCCACCTCGATCGCGAGCCACTGCCCTTCCCTCCGCGCCGTCACATGCACGCGGATCGGCCGCGGGCCCGTCTGGCCGCCATACTTGATCGCATTTTCCACGAGCGGCTGCACCATCACCGCCGGCACCGGCACGCCGCGCACGTCGAAGTCGCAGTCGATCCGCGTCTCCAGGCCGTCGCCAAAGCGCACCTCCAGGATCGTGAGGTAGTTTTCGAGCGCGTCGAGCTCGCGGGAGAGCGGCTCGAGCGGCGCGGCGGGCTGGATCAGAAAGCGCAGGTAGGCGGCGAGCGCCTGCGTGAGCGTGGTGATCGCGTCGGGATCGTTGCGGCAGGCCTGCACCGTGTTGAGCGCGTTGAAGAGAAAGTGGGGGCTGATCTGGGCCTGGAGGTGCTTGAGCTCGTTGCGGAGCGACTCCGACTCGGCCCGGAGGGCCCGCACCTCGGTGGAGTTGTGATCGCGAACGAGTTGGTAGCCGAAGTAGAAGGCGCACCAGCTCACGATCATGGTGAGCGTGATCAGGAACCGGGCCACGATCTCCGGCCGCGGCGGCACCTCCACGCCGAAAAACCGACCGCTCACGAGCAGCACGGCCTGCACGAGCACCGCCTGCACGAGCACCGCCGAGACGAGCGTGCCGCCGGCGACGACGCCGATCTTCGAGAGCCCTGCCCATTCGAGGAACGCCTGCCGATGCGATGCCTGCCGCATGGCCGCCGTGCCCACGAAGCAGAGCCCACACTCCGCGATGTTGAACACCAGCGGATCAGGCACGTGAAACGCCACGCTCAGGAGCACGTTCGCGGCCGACGCCACGGCCCAGTAGGCGACGTGTGCGATCCAGAATCCGAGGGCGTGGAGGGGCATGGCAAGCTTCACGGATGAGGTGTGATCGCGATCACGGTGATCTGGCCACTCGCCGGGCCGTAGCACCAAAACACTCGATACGCGCCCGGCGTGCGGTTTTGAGCATACGCCTCGAACACCTTTTCGTGCGCATCAAATGGATGGGGGAGCGAGCGAAACTCGTGTGTCTGCAGGCCGGGGTGGCGGGGGTTTTCGGCGAGCAGCGACACGCATGCATGGACCTGTTTGAAGAGCCCTTCGTCACGCGAGGCTTTCGCCTTGGGCTTGCCCGATCTGCGACCGAGAGCGGCGACGGCCTTCGACTTGAGGCGGGCATATTCAGCGGCTGCGGCGTCGGTCCAGACGAGCTTGAACACGCCGGCTAGTCCGCGAGCCGCTCGGCCAGGGCGGCATCGGCGGCAAGGTCGGGGGCGGCCGCGGTCAACCGGCCGGCGCGGGCGTCGTCCAAACCGCTGCGAACGGCAGCCGCCGCATCACGGTTTTCGTGCAGCCATAGCTCGCGCTCGGGTACGACGCGGGCGAGCGTGATCCGCACCTCCGTCTCGTCGATTTCCTCGACGATCACGGTGCGATTGGCAAACCGCTCGCCGAGCGTGAGGCGGCCTTTGCTGTCGGTCGTTTTCGTGGTCATGTCACCCGAATCCTATCCCGCAGTGGGAGAGTGGGCAAATCCCACTTTGACACATCGCCTTTCGTGGTCGAATTCCCGGAATCGCGATGTGTCTCGGCCACGGATTCGTCGTTGTCGGACCGCTTCGGCACCGCTGAACATGATCGCCCCGAGGGCGAGCGCGAGCGTCGCCGGCTCAGGCACGGCCACCATCGTGAGCGTCTGCCCGGAGAGATCGTAGATGATGTCGTACTGCGTGAACGGGGCGATGCCGGTATTGAGGTAATAGGGCCCGTCCTTGTATTGCACGTCTACCTTGTCGGTGCTCGAGGCCGTCCCGCTCATGAACACGGGCCAGCCCGCTGTCACGAGGCTGCTGCCGCTCACCACGAAGAC
>JAIXPT010000317.1 GCA_027486095.1 Planctomycetaceae bacterium
CGAGCAGTCGCTCGTCCGC
Organism: Planctomycetaceae bacterium; assembly: GCA_027486095.1. Classification (GTDB taxonomy): domain Bacteria; phylum Planctomycetota; class Planctomycetia; order Pirellulales; family UBA1268; genus RGVT01. The sequence continues at coordinate 20 of JAIXPT010000317.1, forward strand.
GAGGTGGAGAGTAGTCATCGCCAGCTTCGTCGCGTACAAGTCCGGTCAATATGCGCTACGCGATGGGTCACGCGCGAGGCTCAAGTGTGACCCGTATGAGGTGTCGGGCACCGTGATCCGGCTCAACTGCTGGGCATTGTCGAGCGTGAGGGTGGTCGCCGGGGCGAATGTGAGCGTGCCCGAGGTGGCCAGACGGTTCGAGCCCCCCGTGAGCTTCAGCGTGCCCTCGCTGATCGTCGTGAGCCCGTTGAACGTGTTGGAGCCGCCGAGCGTGAGCGTGCCGGCACCGACCTTCGTGAGTTGCAGCGTACCGGATGAATTCGTGATCACGCCATTGAACTGCGTCGAGGTGGCATCGCCCGCCGTGAGGGTCACGGCGGCGTTCGAGCTGCTCGTGATTGTGCCGCCGGCCGAGCCGCTCAGGGCCGAGACAGCGAGTGAGCTGCCGGCAAGGTCGAGGCTGCCGCTCGCCACGCGGACAGACTGAACGGGGCCGGCGGCGAGCGAGAGCAGCCGGAGAGCACCGGTGCCAGCCACTTCGAGGTTGTTGATCGCGCGAGCGGACGTGAGCGTGGCCGGTGTCGCCGATGCGGCCGCACCCGAATAGCGAAACGTAGCCGTGGAGTTGATCGTGCCTGAGCCGCTCAGCACGTTGGCGGTGCTGTTGCCGCCGGTGGCCTCGAGCACGAGGCCCTGGCCGATGTTGACTGTCGTCGAGCCGCTGTTGAAGTTAAAGAGTGCGGCCTTGAGGGTTCCGGCGGTGCCGCTGAGGTTCCAGACCGTGTTGGTCACGCCGGCTTGCGTCGATGCATTCGGAGTGAAGCCGCCCGCCGCCGGCAAGGTGAGCACATACTTGTCGGTATCGATGCCGAGATCGATCCGGCCCGCATCAGCCGTGTTGCCAAAGCTTTGCGCAGCGGGGCTGCTCGTGGCAGTGGCATTCGAGGCCAGCCGGAACGTGGTCGTCGCGGTCGCCGAGCCATCAAATAACTGAAGCTGGCCGAAGGTGCCGGAGGTACTCGAGAACGTCTTGATTCCGGACGCGCGGGCTTGGACCGTCCCGAGATTGATGCCGGCCGCCAGCGACTGGTCGCCGCTGGCACCGAGGATCATTACGATTCGGGAACTGTCGAACGACGAAGGAGCGAACGTGCTCGAGACGCCGACGCCGCTGTACCAGAACTCCGCGCCGCTGTTCGTCGCCGTAACGGCACCTCCCGAAACGTTGACTGATCCGCTCACCTGAAGGCGTCGGCCAGTGATGGTAGCGTTGTTGACGGTGATCGTGCCGCTGGTCATCGTCAGGTTGTTGTTCAGGACGCTGAACGCTGTTCCAGCATACGTGCCGGCTTTATTGACGTCGGCTACTTCGAGGACGCCACCTGAGACGGTGACGTTTCCGTTAACGTACGGGCTGTAAATCGTGGTGCTCGTCGGATTATTGTTGCCGAGCGAGAGCATGCCACCGCCGTTCACGGTGATTCCGGCATGGCTCGTGAGCGTGGTGTCTGCGCTCGTACCCAGGATGGAGAGCCGCGCGGTACCGCTCGATGAGTTGAGCGTGATCGCATTGGTGACCGTGAGGCCTCTTTGCACCTGCAGTTCGTTCTTGAACGCACTCGACTGTGTGAATGAGAGCGTGCTCAGCGTTCCTGAGGTGGCCGGGTCGTAGAAGATGACGCGATCAGCGGTGGCGTTGAGGAGGCTGGCCGTGTCACCTGTGGTGGGCGAACCCGTGGGGGTCCAATTGTTCATAACCGACCAGGATCCACCGGTCGTGGAGGATGTCCACGTGTAGACGGCCGCTGGAGCTGGCCCGGCCGGCATGAAGAGTGCGACAGACAGTATGAACGACAACGGTGCGACGTGCTGCTTGAGCGATTGCATGGCCGTGATCCCCCGAGGGCAAAACACTCTCTAGCTCCCAGTACCCGCCAAACTCTAAAATCAGATTTGGCTTGTCGCTATTAGCCACGTGGCTAGGCGAAGGCTGGTTGCCGGGCGAACTAGCCATCTGGCTAGGTCGGCAAGCGTGCATCAGCGAGATACTGTGTAGAGGGTTAGAGACGGTCGTTTGACTCGAAATCGGTGATGTCGAGAGGGTCAGGGTGCCCACGCGCACGATTCGCCTGCTGCTCGTTGACGACCACGCCGTGATGCGGGCGGGGCTCGCGAATCTCCTGGCTACGGCCGGGGATTTCCAGGTCGTCGCGCAGGCCGACGACGGCCGCGCAGCGATCCGGCTTTGGGAGCAGCATCGCCCCGATGTCTGCCTGCTCGATCTCACGATGAATGGAATGGACGGGGTCGAGACGCTCAGGCTCCTTCACGAGGTCGATGCCCGAGCACGCGTCCTCATGCTCACCTCGTCTGACTCGGCCGGCGACGTCGCCCGGGCAATGGCAGCCGGTGCGAATGGCTATGTCACCAAGAATGTCGGGCACCAGGAGCTGTTCGCAGCGATTCGCGATGTGTATGCCGGCGGGGCCCCCGTAAGCAGGGAAAAAATTGTCGATGCCCATGCGAAGCCGTGCTCTGCAAGCGGCCTGACCCCACGGGAGGTCGAAGTGCTCGGTCTGCTGCGTGAGGGCTTCACCAACGCGGACATCGCCCGACTGCTCGGAATCACGACGCACACGGTCAAAGTGCATGTGGCCGGCGTTCTCACCAAGCTTGATGTCAGCGATCGCACTGAGGCGGTGGCCAAGGCGTTCGACCTCGGCCTGCTCGCCGCCCGCCCGGCCTCGCGGCGGCCGTAGGCCGCGAGTCTTGGACGCGACCGCGCGCCGTGTGATACCTTCTGGGCTGCGAAATCTTTCGCGCAGCAGCCCCGTGGAGATACCCCATGACCCAGCTCGAAGCGGCCCGTGCCGGCCAGATCACGCCCGAAATGAAGTTCGTCGCGACTCGCGAGGACCTGCCCGAGGAGCTGATCCAGAGCGAGGTGGCCCGCGGCCGAATGGTGATCCCGGCGAACACCGTGCACCTCACCAAGAAACTCGAGCCGATGGCGATCGGCATCGCCGCCCTCACGAAGATCAACGCCAACATCGGCAACTCGGCCGTCACGAGCGACGAGCAGACGGAGCTTGAAAAGCTCCACATGGCCGTCCACTACGGCGCCGACACGGTGATGGATCTCTCCACCGGCAAGGACATCGACACGATCCGCCAGGCCATCATCGACGCCTCGCCCGTGCCGATCGGCACCGTGCCGATCTATCAGATGCTCGAGGAGCTCGGCGGCGACATCGACGACATGCGGCCGCAGCACTTCCTCGACATGTGTGAAAAGCAGGCCAAGCAGGGCGTCGACTACATGACCGTCCACGCGGGCCTGCTTCAGGAGCACCTCCACCTCACCATGCACCGGATCACCGGGATCGTGAGCCGCGGCGGCTCGCTGATAGCCCGCTGGATGATGACGCATCGCCAGCAGAATCCGCTCTACACCCACTTCGAAGACCTTTGCGACATCTTCCGGCAGTACGACGTGACCTGGAGCCTGGGCGATGGCCTCCGGCCCGGCAGCATCGCCGATGCCAGTGACGAGGCGCAGTTTGCCGAGCTGCACGTGCTCGGCGAGCTCACGCGGCGGGCCTGGGCCAAGGGCTGCCAGGTGATGGTGGAGGGGCCGGGCCACGTGCCGATGGACCAGATCGACATGAACGTGAAGCGGCAGATGGAGGAGTGCGACGAGGCGCCCTTCTACGTGCTCGGGCCGCTCGTCACCGACATCGCCCCAGGCTACGACCACATCACGAGCGCGATCGGCGCGGCGCTGGCCGGCTGGAGCGGAGCGGCGATGCTCTGCTATGTGACGCCGAAGGAGCACCTCGGCCTGCCCGACGCAGAAGACGTGAAGCAGGGCGTGATCGCCTACAAGATCGCCGCGCACGCCGCCGACCTCGCCCGCCACCGCAAGAACGCGAGGGTGCGCGACGACGCCCTCTCGCGGGCCCGGTTCGCCTTCGACTGGAACGAGCAGTTTCGCCTCGCGCTCGATCCCGAAACGGCCAAGAAATACCACGACCAGACGCTGCCGCAGGAGACGTTCAAGAGCGCCCACTTCTGCAGCATGTGCGGCCCGAAGTATTGCTCGATGAAGATCACGCAGGACATCCGCGACATGGCCGCGGCCCAGGCCACCGAGGCCGCGGGCACGCCGGAAGAGCCCGTCACGATCCAGCTGCGCTAAATCAAAAGGCGAGGCTCGGGGCTGCCCCTACCGTTGAGCCGGCGTAGCTGACCAGCGCAGCCAGGATGGCGCAGCGCAGGCAGGTCCGAGCGAACGGAGCTCATGGATGGGCGGAGTGAGCGTCCGGCGAGACGGTACGGGGTAGCCCCGAGCCGGCGCGTCATTCCGCCGTATGAAAGCTTCCAGGACGGAGGATGGCCCGGGCGACGAGGTGGACGAGGAAGCCAACCGGGCCGGCGAGGAACGTGAGCACGAGGGCGAGCGAGCGCAGCGGCCAAGGAATGCCGAGCCGGACGGCGTCGCGGGCGATCCACGCCCCCACCACCATGTCGAACACGAGGTAGTGCGTCCACGCCGCGGCAAACACCCAGTCGTCGGTGAACACGCTCCGCAGGCCCGCGATCGTCATCACGTCGCCCGGTGGCGGGCCGTCGGTCGTGAGCTTCCAGCCGATCACGGCCGCATAGCAGGCGGCGAGCAGACCGGGCACGATGATTGCACAGAGCACGTGTGAGACGAACCGGCGCGCCGGGAACGCCACGAGCACGATCCATGCCACGAGCGCGACGGTGTTCGTCGCCTGAAAGAACGCCGCGGGCGTCAGGAGGCCGTTCACTTCCGACTCCAGCCGGTGCCGTCGGGGCGATCTTCGAGCACGATGCCAGCCTCGGTGAGCTTGGTGCGCACGAGGTCGGCCGTGGCAAAGTCCTTCGCCTTGCGGGCGTTGGTCCGGATCTCGATCACGAGCTCCATGAGCTTGCCCACGAGCGCCTCGTCGGCACCGCCGGCCTGCGCCCGCGGCTCCTCGAGGAAGAGCCCGAGGACGCCCGTGAGCTCCCGGAGCACGAGCATCATCGCGTCGAGGGCCGCCAGCTCGGCGGCCGGCTTCTTCGCCTCGAGGGCGTGCTGGTCAATGAACTTGTTGACGACGCGGACGAAGTCGAAGAGCGTCGCGATCGCGATCGCCGTGTTGAAGTCGTCGTCCATCGCGGCGAGGAATTTTCCGCGGAGGGCTGCTCCATCGGCACCGGCCGCGGGCACGGCGGCGTCGCCGGCGGCCCGATTCCGGCAGGGCAGGGCATAGAACGACGTGCCGGCGACCCGCTGGAAGCGGGTGAAGAGCCGCTCGAAGGCCTCCATCGCCCTGGCGCTCTCGCCGAGAGGCTCCTCGCCGAAGTGGATGGGGCTGCGATAGTGCGTGGAGAGGAGGAGCATCCGGATCGCTTCGGGCCGGTGGCGGGCGAGGAGGTTTTTAAACGGCTCGGCACCGGTCGATTTCGAAATCTTCGTCGCGGCCTGTGCCGCCGCGTCGTCGGCCTCGCCGCGCGGGCGGCCGCCCACCTTGCCCGCGGCGCCGCCGGCTTGCATCAAGCCGTTGTGCATCCAGAAGGTCGCCATCGGGCAGTCGTGGAGCGACTCGCTTTGCGCGATCTCGTTTTCGTGGTGCGGAAACACGAGGTCGAGGCCGCCGCCGTGGATGTCGAAGTGCGGCCCGAGGATCGCCTTGCTCATCGCCGAGCACTCGATGTGCCAGCCCGGCCGGCCGGGGCCCCACGGGCTCTCCCACGCCGGCTCGCCGGGCTTGGCCTGCTTCCAGAGCGCGAAATCGGCGGCCGATCGCTTGCGGTCGGCTGTCGAGCCACCCTCGCCCTGGGTCTGGTCTAGCGAGCGGTTGGTGAGCTTGCCGTAGTCGGCGTCTTTCATGACGTCGAAGTAGACGTCGCCGTCACTGGCGTAGGCACACCCCTTGGCGACCAGGCCCTCGATAAACGTGATGATGGTGCCGATGTGCTCGGTAGCCTTCGGCATCGAATCGATGCTCGTGACGCCGAGGGCCGCGAGATTGTCGAGATAATCGGCGGTCATCTCCTCGGCGAGCTTTGCCATCGTCGTGCCGCGGGCCGCGCTCTCGGCGATGATCTTGTCGTCAACGTCGGTGATATTCACGACCCACGTCACTTGCCAGCCGGAGTATTCGAGGTGCCGCTTCACGGTGTCGAAGATCACCGGGCCCACCATGTGGCCGATGTGGCTGGGTTTGTAGACCGTGGGCCCGCAGAGATACATCCCCACGTGGCCGGGCTTCACGGTCACGAGCGGCGCCTTCGCCTTCGTGAGCGTGCTGTAGACCTCGATCTGTGGAAGAGCCGTCGCCGTCATCTCGCCTCCGTTCGCGTTTGGAACCTGCCCGTCACGTCCGCTCGAGGAGCACGACGCACTCCGCCCCGATCGCGAGCTCTTCGCCGATCGGCCCGACATGCTCGCCCGTCTTGGCCTTGAGCCAGACGGCCGAGGCGTCGATGCCGAGGATCCCGGCGATGCGTTCGCGGATCCGCTGCCTGTGCGGGAGAATTTTTGGCCGCTGGGCGAAAATCACGCAATCCAGGTTCACGACCCGCCAGCCGGCATCGGCGACTCGCGCGTGAGCGGCCCGGAGCATGTCGGCCGAGTCGCGGCCCTCGTTGGCGGGGTCGCTGTCGGGAAACATCTCGCCGATGTCACCGAGGGCTGTGGCCCCGAGCAGCGCGTCGGTGATCGCATGGAGCAGCACGTCGGCATCGCTGTGGCCGATCGCCGTCTTGTCGTGCGGGATCGTGATGCCGCCGATGCGCAGGGCATCACCCGCGCCCAGCCTGTGCGTGTCGTGTCCGAGTCCGATACGAAACGAGGCGGCGCTATCTGGCACGGGAGGCTCCCAGGGGCGAATACGCAGCAGATCGTCGCATTCCCGCAGCGGGGCGGCAAGAGAAGCCCTGCAACGCGATGCCTGCGGCACGCGGCCGCTTGGTACACTGCGGGCATGAGCACCGCACCCCACCTTCGGCCCATGCCGGTCGATGAATACCTCGTCGGCGAGAGCCGAGCGGAGCGGAAGCACGAATACATCGACGGCGTCGTATATGCCATGGTCGGGGCGACGAATGACCATAACCGCATCGCTACCAACGTCACCGGGCTGCTGCACGCGCAACTGCGGGGTGGCCGCTGCGAGGTGTTCAACGCCGACGCCAAGGTCCGCGTCCGTCTCCCGTCGGGCACGCGGTTTTACTACCCCGATGCGTCGGTGGTGTGTCGGCCGAACCTGCCGGGAGACTCCTTCAACGACGCCCCCGTCGTGATCGTCGAGGTGCTCTCCGAATCGACCCGCCGCATCGACGAGCACGAGAAGCGGGATGCGTATGCGGCGATCGACAGCCTGCTCGCGTACGTGCTCTTGGAGCAGGACGCGGCCGGAGCAGTTGTGTATCGCCGTGGCGACGCGGGCTTCGCTCGCGAGGTCTTTCTCGGGCTGGATGCGATCATTCCGCTTGCGGAAGTGGGCTGCGAGCTGCGGCTCGCCGACGTCTACGCCAACGTCGCCCTCGCCGGGCCATGAACGCCGTCATCGCCGTCGAGGGACTGGCCAAGGAATATCGCGTGTTCGACAAGCCGGAGGGGCTGGCGGCGAGCGTGAAGAGCCTGTTCCACCGGCCGAGTCGCGTCGTCGAGGCGCTCAAGGGGGTGAGCCTGACGGTGGGCCGCGGCGAGTTCATCGCCCTGCTCGGGCCGAACGGCGCCGGGAAGACGACCTTTTTGAAGCTGCTCTCCGGGATCATCACGCCCACACGGGGCACCGCCCGGGTGCTCGGCCACGTGCCCTGGGAGCGGGCCGACGACTTCCGCCGCCGCTTCGCCCTCGTGATGGGCCAGAAGAACCAGCTGTGGTGGGACCTGCCCGCCGCCGAGAGCTTTCGCCTGCATCGGGAGATCTACCGGATCGAGCCCGGGCGGTTCGAACGCACGCGCGACGAGCTCGTCGAGCTGCTCGGCGTGAAGAAGCTCGTGCTCCAGCCGGTCCGCGACCTCTCGCTCGGCGAACGGATGAAGCTCGAGCTCGTGGCGGCCCTCCTGCACGAGCCGGAGGTGCTGTTTCTCGACGAGCCCACGATCGGCCTCGACGTCGTGGCTCAGCACGCGCTCCATCGGTTCCTCGCCCACATCCAGGCCGAGCGAAAGATGACGATCGTGCTCACGACCCACTACATGAAGGACGTCGCCGCCCTCTGTCACCGCGCTATCGTGATCACGGACGGAGCGATCCTCTACGACGGCTCGCTCGACCAGATCGTCGACCGCTTCACGACGCACAAGATCGTGACGCTCGATCTCGACGATACACCGGATGCCGATGATTTCGCCCGCCTCGGCTTTCCCTGCGAGATCCGTGGGCCCCAGGTGACGCTGCGGATCGAACGCCAGCGGATCGCCGACGTGCTCCCGGAGATTCTCCGCGGCCGGCAGGTGCGCGACGTGTCGGTGGAGGACGTGCCGCTCGAGGAGATCGTGGCGGAGCTCTTCCGATCGGGAGCCGCCGGGGCGGCCCGTCTGCCCGAGGAGGCGCGGGCATGAGCCGGGCTGTTGCCATACGGCCGTTCCCGGGCCTCCGCGCCTGGTGGACGATGCTCGTGATCTGCCTCGAGGAGCGGCTCGCCTACCGGGGCGATTTCGTTCTCGGCACGGCGATGCGGTTTCTCCCGATCGTGACGCAGGTGTTTCTCTGGACGGCCGTCTTCGCCGCCACGACGCGGAGCGACATCGCTGGCTATTCCCGCACCGACATCGTGGCCTACTACCTGCTCACGATGGTCACGCGGGCCTTCTCCAGCATGCCGGGGCTGGCCGGGGGCATCGCCCGCAGCGTTCGCGACGGCTCGATCAAGAAATATCTCGTGCAGCCGGTGGACTACGTGTCGTTCCTGCTCGCCGCCCGGATCGCGCACAAGCTCGTCTACTACGCCGTGGCATTCGTGCCCTTTGCGGTCGTGTTTTTCCTCTGCCGCGGCTATTTCCCGCCAATGCCAGACACCGCCACGATCGGTGCGTTCACGGTGTCGCTGGTGCTCTCGTTCCTGCTCGGCTTCTTCATGGAGGCCACGCTCGGCATGCTCGGATTTTGGTTTCTCGAGGTGTCGAGCATCATCTTCGCCTACATGCTCGTGCAGTATCTGCTCTCGGGCCACATGTTCCCGCTCGACATGCTTGCCGGCGTGCCCACGGGCGTCGCGGGAGTGAGCGTGGCCGACGTCGTGCGCTGGCTGCCCTTCGAATACACCGCCTACTTCCCGGCTGCCGTCTGGCTGGGAAAGATCCGCGGGGCCGAGCTTGTGCGGTCGCTCGCCATCGAGGCCGCGTGGGTGGCGGTGATGGCGGTGGCTTGCCGTGTCGCCTGGTGGCGGGGCACCAGGCGCTACAGCGCGTTCGGAGGCTAGGGTGGACAGATACCTCTCGATCTTCCTGACGTTCGCCCGGGCGTGCCTCGTGCGCGACATGACGTTCCGGGCCAACTTCGTGCTCGAATGCCTGACGAGCATGGGCTGGATGTCGATGAACCTCGCGTTTTACCTGCTCGTCTTCCAGTTCACGCCCGAGATCGGCAAAGGAACGGGCTGGACGCGGGAGCCGTTCTTCGCGTTCGTGGCCACGGGGCTGATCATCAACTCGATCGTCCAGGCGCTCTTCATGCCGAGCGCCGAGGAACTCACCGAGATGGTGCGCACCGGCGGACTCGATGGCGTGCTCGTGCAGCCGCTCGACGCCCAGTTTCTGCTCTCGATGCACCGCGTCGATTTTTCGTCGTTCGCCAACGGGATCGTGGGCGTCGGTCTGCTCGGCTGGGCTCTCTCGCGGATGGACCACGCCCCGCCCGCAGCAGCCTGGCTGCTCTATCCGCTCCTCATCCTCTGCGGCGTCGCGATCCTCTACAGCCTCGTGATCATGCTCGCGGCCGCGACGATCCTGCTCGGTCGCAATCAGAGCCTGTACGACTTCTGGTTTTACCTCACGAACTTCTCCCGGTATCCGGCCGAGATTTATGCCGGCCCGTGGGGTGGGCCGCTGCGGGCGCTGTGCACGTTCGTGATTCCGATCCTGCTCGTGGTGAACGTGCCCGCCCGCGTGATCGCCCTGCCGCTCGAAGGCCAGGCCTGGGGGCTCGTGTGGCTCGTCGTGACGGCGGCGATCGTCTCGCTCGTCGTCTCGCGGATCGTATTCCAGACGGCGCTCGCAAAATACCGCAGCGCGTCGAGCTGAGCTGGGGCCCCGCGTGCAATTCATTTCTTCGCCGACGCCCGCAGGGTATCGTAGGGCTTCACGACAACCGGATACGGAGTGCGGTATGGAGCGAAGGCAGGCCATCCCGGAAGAGCAGGTTGTGGTCGCCAAGGCGTCGCGAGCAGGCATGGGCTGGGCAATCCGCGCGGTGGCCGTGCTCCTCGGCAGCGTCGTGCCGGGCCTCGCTTCGGCGCAGTCCGCGACGTGGGATGCGCTCTTGTCGAACTCACACTGGTATGTTCCCCAGGAGAATCTGCTGGCGTACGCGACCTCGGGGACGAGCTTCACCGACCCTGCGCCGTACGCCGCTTCCGATCAGACGCTCTGGGACTTGGGGACGGCGACCAACGGCCTGTTCTCAGGCACGGCGGTCGCTACCCTCCGCCCTTCGAGCAATCCCCTGATCGCGATCACCAGCACCATGTCCATCGTCTCGGGAATCGTGACGGATGCCGGCCAGATCCGCATGACGTTCGTCAACGCGTCGTCGGCGTCCCAGACGATCGGCATCGGGCAGATGCGCACGATCAGCGGGACGTCGTACATGGAGATGCAGATGATCACCGGCAACTCCACACTGCTCACCACGCACTGGGCGTATATGGCGAAATACGACCCCGGCAGCTTCACGCCGCCAACGCTGTTTCCCGACGGCACCCTGCTGTCGCAAGAATGGAGATGGACAGACGGAAGCACGTGGCAGATGCAGAGTGACGACCTGTTCGCCGCCGGCGGAGTCGGCACGTTTACGGTCACGGATTACCGCAACGGGTATTTCTGGGGGCCAGGCTCCGGGCCGCCGGGCACTGCCGCGGAAACGTTCACGCAGATCGGCTCGATCACCCCCGAGGGCAACGTGCTGTTCAACGTGCTCATCGGCGGCACGTTGACGAGCCTCACCGGGCAGATCACGGGCACGGGGCTGACGGGCCGGATGGCGCTGCGTTCCTACGACGGCACGACTTTCGGCCCGGAGGCGATCGCCACGGTGGTGGCGGTGCCCGAACCGGCGGCGATCGCAATGCTCGCGATGGCCGCCGTGGCGTGGGCTGCCGCGCGGGCCGCTGGCGGGCATCGCTCCCGGCGCCTTGCCCAGAGTGTGTGCCCGCGCCGCGCGTGCACGAGAGCGGCATGAAGGACGCGCGCGGTCGGGAAGTCGGCCTGCACGAGGATCTCGCTGCCGTCGTGATCGGCCTGGGCATCGTGCTTCTCGCGCTGGCCGTCACGTGGCAGGCGCGGCCCGTGAGCGACGCTGGCAGCCGCGCGCGGCATCCGAAGGGCTGGCCGACGCCGCTCGCCGCCACCGTCGGCATGCCCGGCGCCTGGGCCGACGCGCCGCTCGATGCGTTTCGCGACAAACAGGGTGATCTGGCGGCCGGTGCGATCGTGCTCGGCATGGGCTGGGTCGTGGCGATCGTGGCGGCCGGGGTGGTGCTCGGCGGCGGGAGCGTGCGGGCGTGCCTGCCGGGCGCGATCCTGATCGCCGGGCTCGCCTGCCTGGCCTACGTGCTCTCGGGCCAGAAGGTTGTGAAGTATTACAACCTCGAATACCCGCTCTGGGCCCTGGCGGTGGGGCTGTTCGTGGGCAATGCGGCCGGCGTGCCGCGCTGGCTCGCGCCGGCGCTCGTAGGCGAGTTTCTCATCAAGACGGGCCTCGTGATCTTCGGCGCCGAGGTGCTCGTGAGCCGGCTGCTCGCGCTCGGACTGCCCGGCCTGATGACGGCCTGGCTCGTCACGCCCGTCGTGCTCGTGGCCACGTATCTCTTCGGCGTGCACGTGATGCGGATCCCTTCGCGGGCCCTGTGCATGACGCTCTCGGCCGATATGTCCGTCTGCGGTGTGTCAGCCGCGATCGCCACCGGCGCGGCGTGCCGTGCGAAGAAAGAGGAGCTTTCGCTCGCCATCGGTCTGTCGCTGTTTTTCACGGTGATCATGATGGTGGCCATGCCGCCTGTGATCCGCTGGATGGGCCTCGACCCGATCCTCGGCGGCGCATGGATCGGTGGCACGATCGATGCCACCGGGGCTGTTGTGGCTGCGGGAGAATCGCTCGGCAAGCAGGCGGGCGAGGTCGCCGCCACCGTGAAGATGATCCAAAACTCGATGATCGGGCTGATCGCATTCGCCGTGGCCGTCTATTGGGCCGGCTGGGTCGAGCGTGATCCCGCAGGGCCGCGTGGCACGCTCGCCGGCGAGGCCTGGCGGCGGTTTCCCCGATTCATCGTCGGGTTTCTCGCGGCATCGCTCGTCTGCTCGTGGCTCCATACGCTCGGGCCGGAGCAGGCGTTGTGGGTAGACGGAGCCACCACCGGCTTCACGCTGAAGCTGCGCGGCTGGCTGTTTTGCGCCGGCTTCGTGTGCATGGGGCTGCAGACCAGCTTTCGCGAGCTCGCCCCGTATCTCGCGAGCGGGCGGCCCGTCGTGCTCTACCTCGCCGGGCAGGCCCTCAATCTCGTGCTCACGCTCGTGGTGGCGAGCCTCACCTTCGGCTGGCTGTTCAAGAAGGTGGTGGAGCCATGATGCCGCGCGGCGAACGGCGGGCGGCCCTGCGGCTGGTGGCGGGAGCCGCCGTCACGGGCGCGGTGTGGTGCGGCCTCTTGCCGCGGCTGCTGTCGTTTGCCCCCGTGGCCCGGCATGTCCGCCTGATGGAGGAGCGGGGCGTGGATCCCGCCGCGATGTACTACACCGAGCTCGAGCGGCTGCCACGCTGCCCGGCGTGGCTGGCAGACCGCGTAGTGCTCTGGCCGTGACGGCAATCCTGTTCGGCACGGCATGTGCGCAGCGTACTGCAGCAAAATATCAAACTAGGCAACGTGCGCGATCGGATGTTTGCCGCGATGGTGCGGCCCATGCTCGAGCGAACGAAGCGTACGATCCGTGCAGAGGATGTGCAGGGCGTGAAGGAGCTGCGGAAGCTCGGCCCGCTGCTGCGCGTAGCGACAGGCCTCCAGGCCTGTCGATCGACAGAGCTGGAGCTCTGTCGCTACGGGGGA
>JAIXPT010000057.1 GCA_027486095.1 Planctomycetaceae bacterium
CACGGGTTGCGTCGAGTTCGATTGGCTGCTGGTTCACGGATACGCTTCCAAGCTTTCCCGCGGGAAAGTTGCGGCGCCCAGGTGGTCTATGGCGTCGGTTCGCCGGCATGCCATGGATTTCGACTGCACACCGACAGGCCCGCACAGCGACTTCCGAGAACCCCATGAAGCCCGAAGAAATCCTCCGCATCGTCGACGCGATTCATCGCGACAAAAACATCGACAAGGAGATCGTCTTTCAGGCGATCGAGGCGGCTCTCGTCACGGCGCTCCAACGGCAGTATGGCGAGGAATCCCAGATCAGCATCGCGATCGACCGTGCCGACGGCAAGGTGACGGGCAGCCGTGACGGAGTCGAGCTCGACACGCAGGAATTGTCGGGCCGCATCGGGGCGCAGACCGCGAAGCAGGTGATTATCCAGAAGATCCGCGAGGCGGAGCGGGATTCGATCCACGACGAGTTCGAAGAGCAGATCGGCCAGATGGTGTCGGGCGTGGTCACCAGGTTCGAAGGGGCCACGGCCACCGTCACGCTCGGCGCCACCGAGGCGATCCTGCCGCGGAGCGAGCAGATTCCCGGCGAGAGCTACCATCCCAACGAGCGCATCCGGGCCACGATCTTCGAGGTGCGGAAGGTCGGCAGCCGGGTGAAGATCATTCTCTCGCGGATTCGGCCGCAGCTCGTGCAGCGGCTCTTCGAGCAGGAGATTCCGGAGATCGCCGACGGCGTGATCGAGATCCGGGCGATCTCGCGGGAGCCCGGCTACCGTAGCAAGGTCGCGGTGATCAGCTCCGATTCGCGCGTCGATTGCGTGGGCGCCTGCGTGGGCGTGCGGGGCAATCGCATCAAGAACATCGTCGAGGAACTGGGCGGCGAACGGATCGACATCGTGCGCTGGAGCGACGACTTGCAGGTGCTCGTGCCGAACGCGCTGCAGCCCGCCGAGGTTGACGAGGTGATTCTCTGCCAGATGCTCGGGCGTGGGATCGTGCTCGTCCGCGAGGATCAGCTCTCGCTCGCCATCGGCCGTCGTGGGCAAAACGTGCGGCTGGCCAGCAAGCTCTGCGGCTGGGATATCGAGATCATGACCCGCGAGGAGCTCGACCAGCAGATCGAGCGGGCCGTCACCGGCTTCTCGTCGATCGAAGGCCTCGACGAATCGGTCGCGGAGCGGCTGGTCGGCGAAGGCTTTCTCTCCTATGACGATCTGTCGGTCATCGAGCCGGATGATCTCATGGAGATGGGCGGGCTCTCGGCCGAAGAGGTCGATGCGATCGTCGCGGAGGCCGAGCGGCGAGCCCAGCTGGCCGAAGTGGCCGCGGCCGACGAGCGCCGGAAGCAGCGGGAGCAGGAGCGGATCGACAAAGCGACGGCCGAAGCCGATGCGGCGGAAGCCGCGGCGAAGCAGGTCGCCGGCGACGTCGATGCGGTGGCGTCCGGAGGGGGCACTGTCCCCGATGGCGGTGCCTGATGGTGGAGGAGCATGGCGGATGGCGCGGTGACGGAGACGGTGGCGGCGAGAATGAACAACCTGACTCACACGGTCGGATGAGGTTGGCGTGGCGGTTCGCATCTACACACTGGCGAAGGAACTCAAGATCGACAGCAAGGAGCTGGTCGAGCTGTGCACCCGCGCCGGTATCCAAGACAAGGGGTCGGCTCTTGCGAGCATGACGGAGGAAGAGGTCGCGAAGCTCAAGGACTTCCTCGCCGCCAAGTCCCGCCCTGCTCCGCCAGCCGCGTCCGGAGCGGCGAAGGCTGCCGCTCCGGTGCGGCCGGCAGCTCCCGCGGCGCTCAAGCGCGAAGACTACATCGCCCCCGCTGGCATGGCCCGCGGCAAGCCGCCGGAGCCGCCTGGCGGCGACCAGCCGCAGCCTGCGGCGCCCAAGCCGGCCGCCCCCGAGGCTCGGCCGCGGCCGGCGGGTCTTCGGCCGCTCGCGCCGGGTGGCCAGCGGCCCGGCGGCGACGGACCCAAGCCGGTGCCCCGCCCCGCCTTCAAGCTCGCGCCTTTGCCCGCCGCGTCTCGCCCGGCGCCCGTGGCGCGGGGCTCTCAGGAGCCGGCTGCCCAAAAGCCCGACGTCAAGCTGCCGCTCGACGCCATTCGCAGCGCGAAGGCCGGCGGGGCCAAGCCGCTCGCCGACCACATGCGGAAGCACGAACAACGTCAGGCCGACGCCGCCCGGCTGCGCACCGGCACCGGCGGGCCGCCGCTGCGCGGCGGGGTGCGGGGTGGCATGGCGCCGGTGCCTCCGCCGATGGAGCCTGGTGTGCGGCCGCGCCGCACGCCCGGCAAGTCGCAGCCCGGGGGTGACGATCTCCTCGGCGGCCGCGAAGCCCGGCAGCTCAGCCGCAAGCGGCCGATCGGCAGCCGGGGCCCCATGGGCGACGACGACGACAGCCTGCGGCGGCGGCGGGGCCCGCGGCAGCGGCGCGGATCGTCGGTTTCGACGGCCGCTCCCCGCAAGACGAATGCATCGATCCAGGTGCCGTGTACGGTGCGGGCATTCTCCGAGGCGATCGGCCTGTCGGCCAGCGACGTACTCAAGAAGCTGCTCACCTTCGGCATGGAGTCGATGCCGAGCATGGGAGCGATGCTCGATCGCGACACCGTGGAGCTTCTGGCGGCGGAGCTCGGCGTTCAGCTCGACGTGAAGACGGCCGAAGACCTGGAGAAGGAGCTGCTCGAGGGGTTCGACGCGATCGACGAGGATCCGACGCTGCGGCAGCCGCGGGCTCCGGTGGTGACATTCCTCGGGCATGTCGATCACGGCAAGACATCGCTCCTCGACCGCATTCTCAGCAGCAACGTGGCCGCTCGCGAAAGTGGCGGCATCACGCAGCACATGCGGGCTTACTCAGTGCGCCGCAATGGCAACCCGATCACCTTCGTGGACACGCCGGGGCACGAGGCCTTCACGCAGATGCGGGCCCGGGGTGCCAATGTCACCGACTGCGCGGTGCTCGTGGTGGCCGCCGACGACGGCCTCATGCCGCAGACGGAGGAGGCCATCAGCCATGCCAAGGCCGCGGGCGTGCCGATCGTGGTGGCGATCAACAAGATCGATCTCCCCGGCGCCGACGTGCAGAAGGTCTATCAACAGCTCGCGGCCAACGAGCTTCTGCCGACCGAGTGGGGCGGCGAGACCGAGGTGGTGAAAACGAGCGCGTTGACGGGCGAGGGCATCGAACAACTGCTCGACACGCTGCTCACGATCGCCGAATTGCACGACCTGCGGGCGAACCCCGATCGGGCGGCTGCCGGCGTGTGCCTCGATGCCTCGATCCACGAGGGGCGCGGCGTGATGGCGTGCCTGCTCGTGCAGAAGGGCACGCTCCGGGTGGGCGATGCGGTGGTCTGCGGAGAGGCGAGCGGCCACGTGAAGTCGATGATGGACACCACGACGAAAAAGAAGGTAGCCGAAGCCGGGCCCGCGTTCCCCGTGTTCGTGAGCGGGCTCGACACCCCGCCCGGCGCCGGCGACCGCTTTCAGGTGGTGGAGTCGATCGCGATGGCGCGCGAAGTGGCCCTCAAGCGCAGCGATATTCGCCGGCACAGCAGCCTGATCAGCGCCCCGGTGCACGTGACGCTCGAGAATCTCCACGATCGACTCGGGGCCGAGAAGGCGCCCACCCTGAATCTCATCCTGCGAGCCGACGTGCGCGGCTCGATCGAGGCGATCCTCAAGGAACTGCAGAAGCTCGATCACCCCGAGGTGAAGATCCGCGTCCTGCAGGCCACCGTCGGCGGTGTCACCGAGGCGGATGTCGCGCTCGCCGACGCTTCAGACGCGGTGATCATCGCCTTCAACGTCGTGCCCGACGAGCGGGCCCGGGGCCTGGCCGAAGACCGGGGCGTGCAGGTGCGGCGCTACGAGATCATCTACCAGGTGACGGACGACCTCAAGAATGCCCTCGAAGGCATGCTCGCTCCGGAGAAGCGCGAAGCCGAGCTGGGCCGGGCGGTCGTCCAGCGCACGTTCTCGGTCAGCCGCCTCGGCGTGATCGCCGGCTGCCGTGTGATCGGCGGCGTGATCGCCCGCAATGCACGGCTGCGTGTCGTTCGCGACAGCCGCATCATCGGCGACTACGGGATCGATTCGCTCAAGCGGGAGAAAGACGACGCCCGCGAAGTGCGCGACGGCCTGGAGTGCGGCATCAAGCTGGCCGGATTCAACGATGTCAAGGAGGGCGACATCCTCGAGTGCTACCGGATCGAGGAAGTCGCGCGGACGCTTTCGTGAGCACGCGACGACAG